>JALZIQ010000050.1 GCA_030860205.1 Actinomycetota bacterium
CGTCCGCGTACCAGGGAACGCCGTAGATCCCGCCATCGTATTTGCCGCTGTCCAGCGGCCCAGACAGGTAGTTCGACTGCATCTCTTCGGTGAACAGGTCCGACAGCTCCATGATCCAGCCGTTCGAGGCGAACTGCGCCGGCCAGATCACGTCGCCGCCGATGACATCCGTCGTCCCGCCGCCGGCCTGGAACTCGGTCCGCATCTTGTCGAAGTACTGGCCGGTGTCGGCGGGCATCTCGCGGAACTCGACCACGATCCTGCCGTTTTGCTCCTTATTGAACTTGTCGACAAGCTTGGCCTTGTTGCCGGTGTCGTCGGGGCCGTGCGTGAAGATGATCGACCCCGCACTCCCCTCGACACTCGGAGTGAAGCCGGCGCAGGCGCCGGTACCCAGAAGTGTCGCCCCAGCGACACCTGCGCCCGTGGTTTTCAGGAACTTACGGCGCGTTACCGAGCGCGACCGGCTGTTCCCATTCCGTGCCCTCATACGCATATCCCCCTGTTCGCTTTGCCGCCCGGTTGCCGGGTTAGCGGGTCCCGTCCCCGTAGATGCCCTGGCTCGTCTCCTGGTCGAAGAAATGAAGCTGCGTGGTGTCGACGAAGAGGTCTACTTCGTCGCCGCGTTTGACCTGGGTCTTTGGGTCCAGCTGAGCCACGAAGGAGTTCTCTTCCTGCTTTTCGACGGCGTCTTCCTGGCCGCTTTCTGCAGCAAGCTCTCTCATCTCCTCGGTTGCGGGAATGGGCGCATCGACATTGAAGTGCACCAACGTCTCGGTGCCGAGCACCTCGACCAGGTCGATCTTCGCCTTGAGGGAGCATCCCGTGACGTCCTTGTCGGTCAGCGACGCGTCCTGGAAGTCCTGGGGCCGGATGCCCACGATTATCTCTTTGCCGTCGTACTTGCCGAGCTCCGATTTCTCCCTGGCGGCATCGTCGGCGATCTTGATGGACTGGCCGCCGATGTCGATCGCGTAGCTTCCGTTGTCCTTGTGGAGATCGCTGGTCAGGAAGTTCATCGCAGGGCTGCCGATGAAGCCCGCCGTGAAGAGGTTAAGCGGAGTGAGGAACAGCTCCGTGGGGGTTCCCACCTGCTGAAGCTTCCCTTTTCGCATGACCGCGACGCGATCGCCCATCGTCATGGCCTCGACCTGGTCGTGGGTGACGTAGATCGTCGTCACGCCGAGGTCGTCCTGAATGCGTCCTATCTCGCTGCGCATCTGGACGCGCAGCTTCGCGTCGAGGTTCGAGAGTGGCTCGTCCATCAGGAACGCCTGCGGCTCCCGGACGATCGCACGGCCCATCGCCACCCGTTGCCGCTGACCACCGGAGAGGGCCTTGGGCTTGCGCTCGAGAAACTCATCCAAACCGAGGACACTCGCCGCTTCCTTGACCCGCCTGTCCATCTCGCCCTTGTCCACCTTGGCCAGTTTGAGCGCAAAGGCCATGTTGTCGTAGACGGTCATGTGCGGGTAGAGCGCGTAGTTCTGGAACACCATTGCGATGTCCCGGTCCTTGGGCGGCACCTCGTTGACGACTCGTCCACCGATCTTGACCTCGCCGCCGGTAATCGCTTCGAGACCGGCGACCATTCGCAAAGCGGTGGACTTGCCGCAACCGGATGGCCCGACGAGCACCATGAACTCCCCGTCTTTGATCTCAAGGTCGAGCTCGTCAACCGCCGGTGCACCTTCCCCGAAGCTCTTGCTCACCTTTTCGAACTCGATCCCAGCCACTGGGCCCCCTCTCCCTCTAATCGACGCCCTTTCTGTAATCGCGGAGCGTCATCAGCAGATGAAACATACAAGGAAAAGGCCCGACCATGTTCCGATTTGCGTAAATTCCCAGAGGGCTACCACCGCCGTCGTTGGCGGGGCCGGTTCGGCGTCCATCGGCTGGACTCAACCGGGCCGTAGGAGATGGAGAGAGTGGCGCCGCTCACCCGCCGGCCCAAGGGCATCGGCCTAACCTTCTTCCCAGTGAACCCCCGGTTTCTGATCACCCTGCTCTGCGTGGTCTTGGCACTCGCCGGATGCGGTGGACACCGAGTGCTCCTGAAACGCCAGGCGCCCGCCACCCTGAGCGAGGAACCGGGTGGATACGAGGCCGCCGTTGTGGAGCGCGTGATCGACGGCGACACCGTCGAGGTCCGCATCACCGATCGCATCGACGGCCTCGGGGCGGGAAGAGCCATGCCGGGCAGGACCTACAGCGTTCGCCTCATTGGTATCGATACGCCCGAGTCGGTGAGACCGGGGTCACCGGTTGAATGCTTCGGGAAGGAGGCGTCGGCCGCCACGACTGGCCTGCTCGAAGGCCGGCGGGTGCGGCTGGTGAAGGACGTGGAGGAAACCGACGCCTACGGCAGGCTGCTGCGTTACGTCTATCTCGGAAGTGAGATGGCCAACGCCAGGCTGGTGATCAACGGCTACGCGCATGCGTATACGTATCCACCCGACGTGCGGCACTCGGCGCTTTTCGTGTCGCTTCAGCGCCGGGCGCGTGCCGGCGGGTACGGACTGTGGGCGGAGGGCGCTTGCTAGGCCGGGGGCTGCTAGCCTGCGGTGGCTTGATTGCACGATTAGCGGGGGGGGAGAAGGGCGTCATGGGCCGGGGTGTCGCACGCAATCGTTGGAGGGCCCTCGTTGCGGCCTGCATCGCCGGGGTTCTCCTGTTGCCGGTGGGGATGGCAGATGCCCGCCGGAAGGTTGAGTACACCCCCGGCTCCCCGGGGCTGGGCGATAGCTACTATCCCCTGTACGGCAACGGCGGCTATCGGGTTCGGCACTACGGACTCAAGATCCGCTACAACCCCGGCACCGACAGGCTCATCGGCAGGGCGCGCATCAAGGCGGTTGCCAGAAAGGATCTCTCCCGCTTCAACTTGGACTTCAAGGGGCTCAACCTGAGCTCGATCACCGTGAATGGCGCCGGGGCGCGCTGGAAACGGCGGCGAGGGCATGAGCTCTTGATCACACCCAGGCAAGGATTGAGAAAGGGGGGCGCCTTTAGTGTCGTGGCGAGCTATGCCGGGACCCCCAAGCTCCTGAAGGGGCCGCTTGGCGAAGGGGGAGTGTTCCGTACCGACGACGGGGCGCTGATCCTCGGGCAGCCCCAGGTCGCCGCGACCTGGTTCCCGGTGAACGATCATCCGAGCGACAAGGCCACCTACACCATTCGCCTTAGGGTCCCGGCCGGACTGGAGGCGATCTCCAACGGCCGGCTGGAGAAGAGGTCGAGGTCGGGGGGCTGGAGCACCTGGACCTGGTCTGGGGGCGGGAAGATGGCCAGCTATCTGGCGACGGCCGCCATCGGACAGTTCGACATCAGGCGGCGCACCACATCGGACGGCATCCCCGTCCTCGACGCGGTAGATTCCCGGATCGGCGACCGCTCCCACCGCGTCCTGGCCAAGGAGGAGGCCATTGTGCGCTTCCTCCGCCGCCGGTTCGGCCCTTACCCGTTCAGCGCCCTGGGCGGAATAGTCGAGCGTCACGACCTGGGTTTCGCTCTGGAAACTCAGACCCGGCCCGTCTACGATTCCATCATCTTTACCGAGTTCGGCAACGCCTTCGCGACCTCGTTTGTCGTGCATGAGCTCGCCCACATGTGGTACGGGGACAGCGTGGCCGTGCGTGATTGGAGGCACATCTGGCTCAACGAAGGACCGGCCACCTACGCCGAATGGCTGTGGAGCGGGGCCAGGGGCGGCGATCGTCCCAGGCAGATCTTCACCTCCCTGTGCTCGAGGCGGTCACGTAGCGACTTCTGGGATCTCAAGACCGGCGATCCCGGCCCTCGGAATCTCTTCGACTTCGAAGCGGTCTATCTGCGGGGGGCGATGACGTTGCATGCTCTGCGCCGCGCCGTGGGCCCCGAGATCTTCTTCGACATCATGAGGGGCTGGACGGCAGAGCGGCGGGGCGGAAAGGGTTCCACGGCTCAATTCAAGGCGTTGGCCGAAAGCCTGTCCGGCCGGCAGCTCGACGGGCTCTTCCGCCAATGGCTTTTCCGGGCAGCGAAGCCGCGCGCTTGCAGGCGAGCGCACAATGCTGCAGGCGCGAGCCCGCAGCGGCCCCCCCTCGGGTTCGCGCGCCGGACAACCCTCGAAAAGGGCACATGACCCAATAAGGTTTGGGCATGGTCGTGTCCCGTGCGTCGCGCGCCGTCATCGGGCTCGTCGCCGTTGTCGGCCTGCTCGTCTATCTGGCGATCATCGACTTCGGGGTGAGCGCCGGACGTATCCATCACGGCGTGTCTGTTCAGGGGATCGAGGTCGGAGGCCTTACCCAAACCGAAGCCGCCCGCGTGCTCGAAGCCAGAGGGCGGGAGCGAAGAGAGACCAGGGTCTACTTCGGGCGCGAAGGTCTGAGACGGTTGAGCTTTACGCCCAAGGAAGTCGGATGGTGGCCCCACGCCGAGGCAACCGCGGAGTCGGCCATGCAAATCGGACGTCAGGGCTCGCCGTTCCAGGCCATCCTCGATCGGGTGAGGGCCTGGTTCGGAGGTGTTGCGATCGGGTGGACCGGACCGCTCCGTGCGGGGAAGGTGGACCGGGTGCTCGATAGATGGGAGGGGGTCGCCCGCAAGCACGGTCTGGTCATCAATCGCGGCTTTCTCCGCTACAAAATTCGGCGCGCCGTAATCTTCCATCCGCCCCAGTCTCTGTTCAGGGTTCCCCTAGTTACAGAAAGTCCTTGACCGGGGACCGCCGGGCCGTTGGGTGTCCGCCCACATATCGGCGTCTGGGCTCGAGAGCTGGGAACCATGCCCCAGCCCGGGTCCGGCTGGGCCCCGAGGGATCAGGAGGCAGGGGCCCTGGTGGTGAGATCCAGGCCCATGATCAAGAAGGAGTTCGCCCCTCCCGGGAACGCGAAGTTCGTCAGCAGGGGCACCCAGCCCCGCTTCTCGTAGAGATGGAGAGCGCGGGTTTCGGCATCCAGCGTCGACAGCGCTGCGGTGGCGTGAGGCAGGCCGCTCAACAGCTCATCGTGTAGCCGTCCTCCCACTCCGCGCCCCTGGGCCTCGGGCATCAAATGGAGCTCGACCAGCTCGAAACAGTCCCCCAACCACTGTTCCGCTTCCTCCGGAGGCAGGGCGGCTGCGACGACGTCGTGCCACCATTGTCCGCTCCCCCCCGTATAGCCGTAGGCAACTCCGAGCACTCCTTGGTCGGCGCGGGCCACTTTGCAACGGAATCCGCTGCGCTCGGCGTGGCGGCTCAACACATTGCGGAAGCGAACGACCTCGCGGTCGGGATGCGGGTATTGGTGCTTTGCGAACGCTCGTCTGTAGACCTCCGCGATCTCCCGACGCGCCGCCACGAAGCCCTCGGGCGCAAGTTCCACGATCTCAATCTGTGCGGTCATGGCTGCCTTCTATCCGTCTGCACGCGCCCGAGGCGTTCGGTTGCAAGATCCTACGATTCCGTGACGCGACGTGGTGGGGGATACGAATCCCGGTAGACTCGCCCCCATGCCCGGCACAGTAGGTCCTACAGGCCCTCCGGAGCTGCCGGAGCTCATGATCGCCGGACCGGGCGAGCTTCACGAGGACGATTTAGAGGCCCTCTCCGGGCAGGTAATTGCCCACTACGGCGATTTCTGGACGGCGGTCCTGAAGGAGACCCTCGCCAGACTGGGACGGTTGCTCGGCGCGGCCCAGTCTCCCTATCTCATCCCCGGTACCGGCTCGGCGTGCCTCGATGCCGCGGTGCTCAACATGTTCGAGCCGGGGCAGCGGGTGATCGTGCCCAACACAGGTTTCTTCGGGACACGGCTGATCGAGATCGCGACCTCCCACCGCCTCCACGTGGTCGAGGTTCCCGTCGAAGTCGGCGCGCCGGTTGATCCCGGGCGCGTGGCGGACGCTATTGGAGGGGCAGACGGGGTGCTGTTCACCCATGTCGACACGTCCACTGGGGTCAGGCACCCGGTGGAGGCCATTGCACGTGTCGCGCACGAGGCGGGCGCCGCTTGTGTGGTGGACGGGATCTCATCGGCGGGAGGTGAGCTCCTGGATGTCGATGGGGCCGGGATCGAAGTGCTCGTGACCGCCTCTCAGAAGGGACTCGAGGCGCCACCGGGCTTGGGAGTGATTGCGCTGGGCCCGGGAGGGCGCAAGCGGATCGAGGCCCGAAGCCGCCGCCCCGAATCCTGGTATCTGGATCTTCGGACCTGGGACTGGTACCGAACCAACTGGTCGTGGCACCCCCACCCAGTAACGATGCCGGTCAATCTCGTGCGCGCCCTTCTGTCGAGCCTGCGGCGCATCGATCGAACCGGTCTCCGGGAGTCCATAGAACGGCGGGCCGATCTCGCCAAGCGGTGTCGTGAGGGACTGCGCCAGCTCGGGCTCGAGCCCGTGCCTCAGGCCGGCTGCGAAGCCAATCTGGTGGTTGCGGCCTGGGCCGACGATCCCGCGGCACTGCAAAGTGCACTGCTCGAACGCGGGATCATGATCTCGGGTGGGCTGCAACCCACCTTCGGGAAAGCCATCCGGGTGGGGTTGATGGGCAGAACCGCCACGACCGAGATGGTCGATCGCGTGATCGAAGGGGTTGCGGCGTCCCTGGGCCCTGTCTAACCCTTTATCGCCGCTTCCCGAAGGCCTCTGTAGAGGAGGGCCGGATCACCCAGGCGGCGGCGGAGTTCCCGTTCCAACCCGGCGATCGGATACAGGTTCTGAGGAGAGCGCGGGTCCTTGTGGCCGGCCGAGGCGAAGCGCGGAAGCATCGCGGTGACCGAGTCGGCAAGCGCTACCACCTCCCTCACCTCGAGGTCGGCGTTGGACTCGCAGCGGACGACCCCGGCCCAGTGGGACCCGGGGGGGCCCGGGAGGCGGACGTACCACGAGAACTTGCTCCATTGGGACGACGTCATCATGAATACGGGCGTGCGTTGCCCCGGCTCGAGCCTGCCGATAACGGTGTGCAAAGCGGGCGGCAGGTAGGCGACGTGGTGCGTCTTGACGTAGCCCACTGCTCCGGGGATGTTGAGGCGCCCGGTCAGAGGACCGTCGACGACGATGAGGTCTGCGGGGGCGTACTCCGCCACGGTCGCCTCCAACTGGCCCATGTGTCGTTGTAAGGCAAGGCTGAGATCGTCGGGGGCGTCGCCCCCTGCCGAACACACCGGGTAGCTCACATAGCGCGTCGAGATGCCGACCGTGTGCTGGTTGGGGGTGCAGAACAGACCCCTGCGGACCTCTGCAGCGACGACCTTGGCGCGCCCGTCGCAGCGCACCGCGCCGGCCGAATAGGACGCGCAGATCGCCGGACGGGCCGTCCCCGCGGGGTCCTCGAGCCACAGGCTGGCGTCGACGCGCCTCACGCCGTCGGTGAACAGGATCGTCTCTGGGAGGCGCGCTCCCGGCGAGGGCGAGGCGGGCCCCCACTGCGAGGGGGGCGTCTCGACCGACGCGTCTACTGTGGCTTCGCTGGGCGCGTCCGTTATGGCCTCCATCGAGGCTCCGTACTCCGGCGCCCAGGCTTCGACCGAGAACCTCACAGTGTCATCGAGAAGTCACGGTGTCACCGAGAAGCTCACAGCGTCACCCGCTTCACGGTGGAGGAGATCTTTTTGCTCACCTGGTACTGCACGGGCACCCGCTCGGCCAGGTCGCGTACGTGGGTCACGATGCCGACCATGCGGTCCTTGCTTGCAAGGTTCTCGACCGTGGCTGCGACGGTGTCCAGGGTGTCACTGTCCAGGGTGCCGAAGCCTTCGTCCAAGAAGATCGCCTCGAGCCGGGCGGCGCCATCGGCCGCCAGCTCCGACAGATGATCGGCGAGGGCAAGGGCAAGCGACAGGGACGCCAGGAAGGTCTCGCCTCCCGAAAGCGTTTTTGCCGGGCGGGTCTCGTTGGCGTTGTGGTGGTCGACGACCTGAAAATCGCCTGAGTCGCTCAGGGCGAGCGAGTACCCCCCGCCCGATAGCTCGAGGAGGATCGCGCTTGCGCCCTCGACCAATCGCCCGAGCGCTTCGTTGACGATCCAACGTTCGAAACCCGTGGCGCTGAGGTGATGCGCAAGCGATCCCGCGACCTCGCCCTCGATGCGTGCAGCCTGGATCTCGTCCCGCAAGCCGGCCGCGATCTCTATTCCCTCTTCGATCTTCCCGAGGTGCGCCAGCGCGCGCTCGAGCGCGACGACGACCGCGTGTTCGACCTCCTCGGTCGGTGGCAGATCGATGCTGCACTCGCGACAGCTTGCCTCGAGCTCGGCGACGATTTGGGCGCGCTCGCTCTTCGCCTGGTCGGCGCGCCTGCGCGCGTCTGCTGCTTGTGCGGCCAACTCCGGCACCTTGTCCATGGCCCATTCGGTCAGCTCGGTCCAGTCGCGGTTCAGGTCGGTGCGAGCCGCAGGAGGCGGGCCGAGAACAACGAGGCCATCGCGTACCGCGTCGAAATCACGGAAGAGCTCTCTTTCTCTATCCTTGAGGGCTACGAGTGAGCCGAGCTTGCTTCGGAGCTCGGCACGCGCTTGTTTCTCGGTCGCGGTGGCCACCCCGATCCGGGCATCCGCCGCATCGATGGCCTCCAGAAACCTGGTGATGTCCTCCACGACGGAATGTCGGGCGAGAGCAAGATCTGCTGCCGTGATCTGTTCCTGCAAGGTCGCAAGGGTCCCTTCGGTGGTCAGGCGGGCCTCTTGTGCCTGTGCCAGCAGCGTGCGGGCTCTGTCCCGATCCACCCGCGCACGATCCACCTCTGCCTGCTTTACGGCGACGTCCGGAGCGGAGGGATGAACCGGCCGCCGGCCCACTGTTTGCAGGCAGACGGGGCAAGGTTCGCCCTCGACCAGAGCACCGGCAAGGTGTTGGGCCACATGGTCCTCTTTGGCCGCGTTCCACTCCGAGGCTGCTTCCTCGACGAGCTTCTCGGCGGCTTCGAGGGAGGACACGGCAAAAGCTTCGCTGTCTCTGAGCTCCCGCAGCTTCGTACGCCCGGGCTCGGCAAGGGCGATGAGCTCGGCGCGCCGGGCGTGCTCTTGGCGAGCGGCTATCAGCGGGTCTCGCTCGGGCAGGGCGCGGCGCGCCGAGTGAGCGGCATCCACCGCCTTTTCGGCTTCGTCGGCAGCAGTCTGTGCTGCCTCCCGATCCGCTTCGGCGGCTTCGAGATCAGCTCCGAGCTGAGTGATACCCGGGGGAATAGACAGAGAACCGAGCAGGGCATGCAGCTTTTCTTTGTCCCGTCGGTCGGCCTCGGCTTCGTCGGCAGCATCCTCGAGCGACATCAGTTCGGGCTTTGCCTCTATGACCCGCCCCTTCAGCGCGTCCAGCAGCGTCACCCGCTCCGCTGCTTGTGCGCGCGCTCCTTCGGTGGCGAAGCTGTAGTCGTCGAGGCGCTGCTCGAGGAGTGTCACTCTCCCTTTTGCAGCGGCTGCCATCGAACCGGCGCTCTGGCGCATCTGCTCGTACACACCGAGGTTCAAGAGCTCCACGAGCAGATCCTGGCGATCGCCCGGCTTGTCGTGGAGGAAGCGGGAGAACTCGCCTTGAGGTAGAACCACGCAGCGGGTGAAGTGCTCGAAGGGAAGCCCGAGCAGTTCGTGTGCGCAGTGCGACACCTCGTCGGCCGTGCCGGCCAGAACTTCCTCGCCCCTCTGAAGACGCGCCTCCTTGGTGGTTGCTCCTTTGGCGGTGCGGCGAATCACCCGGATGGCGGTGTAGGCGACATCTTCGAGAAGGAAGTCGAACCTCACACGCGCTTCGAGGAGGTTCTGGGAAATCGCCGGCGCCACTAGGTTCCTGTTGTCGTATCGGGGTACCGAGCCGTAGAGCGCAAAACAGATTGCATCGATGATCGTGGACTTTCCCGATCCGGTGGCGCCCACTAGAGCGAAGTAGTCGACGCCTTCGAAGTCGATGATCTGTGCCTCGCGAAACGCGCCGAAGCCTTGAAGCTCAAGCCGAAGCGGACGCATAGGTCTCTTCCAGCAAGCGGTCGAACAGCTCGATCAGGCGTTCGTCGCCGACGTTTCTCTCGGCCAGATACTCACCGAACAAAGCACGTGGATTCGCCGATGCCTCACTTCGCGCTCTATCGCGCGTCGGCGAGTCGGCGGGCGCGGCCATCACGTCGACGGCTTCGGGGAACATCGCCCGTACTTCGTCGCCCAGCCCCGCGCGCGCCTGCTCCTCGACCCGCACCCGCAGGAGGTCGTCGCCCGTTTTGCCGGCGAGCCCGGCGAGCTCTGCAACCGTCCCCGACAGGGTCCGCAGCCGGCGGCCGGCCTTCAGGGGGATCGCCCGTATTTGTGCGGGCGCCCCGGGGGAGGCTTCGACGATCATCGTCACCTTGTGCTCGACGTCGTCGGAGAAGTCGAGCCACAGAGGCGACCCGCAGTAGTGGACCGGCGTTCCGGCGGGCATCTTCTGCGGCTTGTGGAGGTGACCGAGCGCAACGTAATGGGCGTCAGAGGGAAAAGCGGTCGCGTCGACGTAATAGTCGAAGACCGTTTGCGCCGTGCGTTCGCCGCCGCCTATCTGTGCGCCCGCAACCGTGAGATGACCCAGCACGATGTTGACCGAGTCCGGGCTGAATCCCGTCGTCAGCGAGACGATGATGCGGCTCGCCCGTTCCCTGTAGGTGTCCGCCAGCTCGTCTGCCTCGTCGGACATCAGCCGATCGGCTTTGACTATGTCGCGCTGGGAGAGCCACGGCAACATCGCGATGCGCGCCGGTTCGCCCGCGGGCGACGTGATCTCGACGACACCCCCCTCCTGCGGCGACTGAACCAGGGGCCGGACCACCACCCGCCCGAGGGCCAGAAGCGGTTCGACCGCCAGGAGCCGGCGGGGATTGTCGTGATTTCCGGCGACCACCACCACCCGTGCGCCGCTCTGGGTGAGCTGCAGCAACGCGTCGTACACGATCCCCTCCGCCTCCGGCGAGGGCGAGGCCGAGTCGAAGAGGTCGCCGGCAACCATTACGACATCGACCGCCTCGGTTGCCGCCAACTCGGCGATCTCCCGGAGCACCGCTCGATGCTCCTCGGCGCGGCTTCGCCCCCGCAGCGTCTTACCGACATGCCAGTCGCCGGTGTGCAGAAGCTTCACGCGCGCGGCAACCCCTCGAACGGGTCCTCGGGCGCCGGCCGCGCCGTTGGGTTCTTCCCGGCCTCACTCGGCCGGCTCGCCCAGGCGGGGAAGGGAAACTCAAGCACGAGCGGCACAGGGATCTCGGGTTGGCTGAGCATCATGGTGCCGGGCTTGATGATCGTCACCCGCTCACGATGTGCGCCGCGTAGGAAACCGTACTGCCCGCGCTCGGCTTCGGCGGAGTCGAGACGGCCCACGACCCGAATCGACGACTGGCCGATGATGCGCCCTTCGACCTCACTTGCGGTTTGCTGGGCGCCGACCAGGATCACGCCGAGCGAACGCCCCCGCTCTGCAACGTCCAGCAGGATCTCCTTTATCGGGCTGCTTCCTTCCCGCGGCGCATATTTGTTGAGCTCATCGAGAACCAGGAAGAGGAGAGGGCGCGCCCGGCCGGCGCGTTCCTTTTCGTCGAACGTTCTTCGGATGATCACCCCTACGACAAATCGCTTGGCGCGGTCGGGCAGGTTGTGGATGTCGACCACGGTCACTTGTTGCTCGAGCTGGACCTTGTGTTTGGCGGCGTTGGGGATGTCGCCGCGGATGAGCCGGCCCAGAGGCCTGACCGCTCCGTGCAGCCGTCTGATGAACGCATTTACCGTTCCTGCGCCGATCGCCTGTCCGGCCCAGTCGGGATCGTCCTGCACCCGTCCGCTTATGAAGTCGACGAGTTGGTTGAACGTACGGATGGCCACACCTTCGAGCTGTACCCCTCCCTCGTCGAGGCTGATGGCCTGCTTGAGCTTCGCGGCGACGTTGTGGATGACCATCGTGTAGTGCTGCCGGTCGTCCTCAGCGTCGGCAAACAAGAAGGGCAGGAGCTCATCGGTGCAGAACTCGGCGAGCGTCCAGAAGAACGAGGTGACGCCCTCGGTTCGAGCGGTGACGTCGGGGCCCGCGTTGGCGTCGCCGAGTCGCGGGGGAGCGTAGAACGCGGCGCTCTTGAACGGGCCCGCCTCGAGCCCCAGACGGCGGTAGCGATCTCTCCCCTCGTCCGTAAGCTGGATGTTGGGATGGTCGAGGAACAGCAGGTCCTCTCCTTTGACGTTGAAGATGAGCGCCTTGGTGTTCACCGCCTCGGCGCCCAGGACCCCGGAGTTGAAGAGCCCGTAGAGCAGGAAGGTCGCATAGGTCGTCTTGGTGGCGACCCCGGATATTCCGCTGATGTTGACGTGGGCGCCGCGGGTGCCGTCGAGGAACTCGAGGTTGACGAACAGTGGTTCGTTGTCTCTCATGAGACCGGCGGGGAGCCTCTTGTCCATTCCGTCGAAGAACAGCGCCTGGTCCCGCTCTTTGCCCTCGGCGCGCCGAACTCCGATTCCGGGCAGGGGCGGGACGAACACCTCGGGTTCGACCCGGGTGACGGTCACCTGCGCGGCTTCGCTGATGTGGCCGGGGAGGACACCGTCTTCGATCAAGAAGACATCGGAATCAAAGCGCGCTCCCTCGTGTAGCGCTCTCACCTGGGACACGATGCCGTAGACGTGCACCGGCTCGCGGCCCGGGAGCGGGCGCTCTGTCGCCACGACCTCGTCGAGCTGGAGATACTGGTCATCCCCGAGGCCGACCCAGAAGCTCAGGGGAGTTGAGTCCTCGGTTCCCAGGACCCTGCCGACGTGCTCAGGGCTCCGCCCGCGCTCTGATTCGCTCATCTCCGTCACCCCTCGGGTCGGACCCGACACACGTTTCTCTTGGAAGTCACCCTAAGTCGGGCCTGTGACAGGTTTGCGATTTTCGGCAAAGACGGCTGCCTTTAGTACCCTGGCGCCATGAACCAGAAGCTATACGGCGGGCGCATCGAGCGGTTGCGTGACGCAACCGTCGTCGCGGTGCTGCGCATGCCCTCGGCCGCGCTGGCCACCGAAGCCATCGGGGCCGGGGTGCGGGGAGGCTTCGAGGCGGTCGAGGTAACCATGAACACGCCGGGGGCGACCGATGCGATTGCCGAGGTGGCGGGCAGCATCGAAGCGATGGTCGGGGCCGGAACCATCACCGAGCCAGAGCAGGTCAAAGAGGCCTACGACGCCGGCGCCGAGTTCATCGTCACTCCGGTGGTGGTCCCCGAGGTGGTCGAGGCGGCCCACAGCCTGTCGGTCCCCGTGGCGATGGGCGCGTCCACCCCCACCGAGATCCTGACCGCCCGGCGCGCCGGAGCCGACTGGGTCAAGATCTTTCCGGCGGAGCAATTGGGTGGACCGGACTATCTCCGAATGATCCTTGGGCCCCTGGCCGGGACCCCGGTCATGGTAACGGGCGGCCTCAGCGCGGAGAACTACCTGAGCTACCTCGACGCAGGCGCCGAGCTTGCCGGCTTCACGACCGCCGTCTTCGATCCGCTGCTCGCCCAGGAGGGGCGCTACGACGAGGTCGAGCGGCGCGCCATCGAGGTTTGCCGGCGCCTCGACATCTACTCCACCGGGTAGCGGGCGGGTCCTAAGTGGTTGGGCGTCCCGTGGGCCGGGCGGACCGCAGCACACCGTGACTCCGAAATGCCGCAGGGTGGGTAGGTTCGGGCCATGCCACGCACCCATGAGGGACTCGTCCGGCTGATCCAGCGCCACGGCGTCACCGACCCGAGGGTCATCGAGGCTTTTCGCAAGGTGGTGCGCAGGGACTTCGTGCCCGGGGACTCGCAGCACCTGGCCTACGGTGACCGGCCCGTCGGGCTCCCGCAGAGCCAGACGACGAGCCAGCCGTCTCTGATCGCCAGGATGCTCGAGGCCGCGGCTCCCGAGCCATCGGACCGGGCCCTGGAAGTGGGCACCGGCTACGGGTTCCAGACCGCCTTGCTCTCCCATCTCGTTGCGGAGGTGGTGTCGGTTGAACGCCGGCGCGAGCTCGCCGAGGCGGCAACGGCGAACCTCCGGCGCGCCGGAATCGCCGGCGTCCAGGTGCGGCACGGCGACGGCTTCGCAGGGGCGCCCGATCGGGCGCCGTTCGACATCATCGTGGTGTCCGCCGCCGCCCCCCGGGTGCCCGATGCGTTGGTGGACCAGCTGGCGGACGGCGGCCGCCTGGTGATTCCCGTGCGGGACGAGGACGCCTCCACCGACAACGTGGTGTCCATCACCAAGCGGGAGGGCGCGCCCTTGCCCCCGCACCTGATCACGCCGGCGCGCTTCGTTCCACTCGTTCCGGGCCCGGTGGAGGATTAAGCCTCCGAGAACGACGCCTTGAGGGTCCGCCACAGTCTCTTGGATGCGTCCCAGTCCTCTTCGTGGGTTTGGAAGTTGAGTGCGAACCCGAGGTCCCCGGTCACGAAACCGAGGTCGATGGCATGCAGCTGGGCGCCACCTTCGCTGTAGGTGTACTCCCATTCGGCCGCGTCGTACCCCTTGAACGTGGTGGGGTCGATCCTTTTCTCATCGTAGTCGGCATGTGACGCGCCGAAGCTATCCGAGAGCTCGTTCCAGGCGGCTTCGGGCGAGGGCCCCGGGGTGTCGGTCCACCCCACTCGAAGATAGGTCCCCGAGACCGGGTCCCGCAGGTCGGTCTGGGTGACGTCGCGGGGGATCTCCTCCCACCCAGGGGGATGGGCCACGACGAATCCGGTGTCCCCAATCGAAAAGGTTCTCCAGTCGGCCGGAACGCGGGGCCTTTTCGGACCCGGCCCGTCTCCTTTGCCACCCGCCCTGCCGCCCGTTCCATCGGGGCCGCTCGGAGCGAGGAGAGCGCGGCCCCCGACGAAGGCTGCGACCACGAGCGCGAGCCCGGCGAGGACGAACCCGACGGCGATCATCCGGATACGCGTGCGCGAGGCGTCGGCGCGCCGGACGGGCTGCGCCTTCACCTGTCCGGACGTCATGTCCTCAGGTCCCGAGGGCGCCGTCCCGACGCCCGAAGAGGCGGGATGTCCCGAGCGCATCGGGACCGTCGTGGCGCGCCCCTGCGCGGGCCCGGTGGCATCCCTCCCGTCGGACTCCGCCACCGCGTCCAGGGCGGCCCTGATCTCGCGGGGACCGGGGCGTTCCGCGGGCGTTTTGGCGAGAAGCCCCTCGATCAGCGGGTGGAGCGGTCCGGCACGCTCCATCGGACGGGGCCCATCATTGATGATCGCTGCCAGCGTCGGGATGACACCGGGTCGCTCGAAAGGCGCCTTTCCCTCCAGGGCGTAGTAGAGCGTAGCGCCGAACCCCCAGAGGTCGGATTCCGGTGTGCTCGGCGCCCCCGAGGCCTGCTCGGGCGCCATGAACGCCGGTGACCCCAACACCAGCCCGGTGGAGGTGATCCTCGTGTCGTCCTGCAGGGTTGCGATCCCGAAGTCGCTCAGCTTCGACCGGCCATCCGGCATCAGCATGATGTTGGCCGGCTTTACGTCCCGGTGGACGATCCCGTTTGCATGAGCCGTCTCGAGTGCTCCGATGACCTCCAACCCGAGGCGGGCGGTGCGCACAGGGGTGAGTGGGCCATCGGCGCCGACGAGCTCCAGGAGCGTCTGGCCGTCGAGCAGCTCCATCACGATGAAGGTCTGGCTCTCGTGGTCCACGACGTCGAAGATCATCATTGCACCCGGGTGGTTCAGGCTTGCCGCTGCGCGTGCCTCGCGCAGCACGCGGGAGCGCGTCGTATCCCTCTCCGAGGGTGCAACGGCGTCGGTGAGGGACACCTCTTTGATGGCGACCTCACGGCGCAGGAGGAGGTCCTCACCCCGCCAGACCACGGCCATCCCTCCACGGCCCAGGACCGAAACGAGCAGGTATCGGTTGGCTACGCGCCTCGGTTCACTGTGCTGGGCCATGGCGTTTCAAGATAGCGTCACCCAGCCCGGCGCGCCGGGGGAGGGTGAGGCTCCGATTCAGCGTCGCCCGGCCGGGTGTCCTCGGCGCCACGATGGTTCGGTTCGTCGGACAACGAAGGGAGATCCACGGAGTTGTCACACCCCCCTTCTACAGTCTCTCCATGGAGATACTCCTGGGTCTCGTTCTCGGTCTCGCCGCCGGTGGTGTGGGGGCGGTCGTCCTCCTCCGGTCTCGGTCACCCGGGGAGGGCCCGGCGTTGGCGCAGCTCGCCGGGATGCACGACGAGCTGACGCGGCTCTCCGAGCGGGTCGCCAGCGACTCGGTACGGCTCGGCGGACGCCTCGAGGGCATCGACGACCGCATGGTTCGCACGCATGCTTCCAACGCAGACATGGCGCGCGACATCTTCGACACACTGGGTGACGTGCGCCGTGCCACCACCACCGTGGCGGAGCAGGCGCGGCAGTTCAGCTCACTTCAGGATCTATTGCGGGCGCCCAAGGCACGCGGGGGTCTGGGCGAGGCGATGCTCGAGGAGCTGCTGCGTCAGGTGCTACCTCCCGAATCGTTCTCCACCCAACACCGCTTCACTTCAGGGGTCGTGGTCGACGCGGTCGTCCGCGCCGGCGGCAGGATCGCATGCGTCGACGCGAAGTTTCCCCTCGCCAACTTCAGGCGAATGTGCGACGCCGCCGAAGACCGTGAGCGCACCGACGCCGAGCGGGCGTTTGCCGCGGACGTCGCCGGGCACATCGGGGACATCTCGTGCCGGTACATCGTCCCCGACGAAGGGACCTTCGACTTCGCCGTCATGTATGTCCCCGCCGAGGGTGTCTACGCCGAGTTGCTTCGTCTCTCACACGGTCGCCGCCCCCTCTACGAGACCGCGATCGAGGCGCGCGTCATCCCGATGTCGCCCCTCACCATGTACGCGTATCTCACCACCGTCCTGTTCGGGTTGAAGTGCCTGAGCATCGAGGCCAACGCCGAGGCGATTCTCGGTTTCTGTGGTCGCCTGCAGCAGGACATGGAGCGTTTCGCCACCGAGTACGAAACCCTCGGCAGGCACGTGGGGCACGCTCAGTCGAAGTACGAAGAGGGGCGAGTGCGGCTCGAACGTCTCCGCGGGAGCCTCGAGCGGGTCACCGATCTGACCCGCGACGGCTCCTCCGGCGCTGGTCTTGCCGGCGCTCCGGACGACGCCGATCCCTTGGGACCCGAAGCACCGGGGTTCGAGGGCGCGCCGACCGGGGCCGACGCTTCTCTGCACCCTGGAGCCCGCTCGTCGACTCTGTGAGGGCTGCGGTCACCGGGGGGCCCGGTGCAGCGCCCAGCTCGGGGCGCCGGGAACCGGCTCCGAGCTTCACTGCACTCTGGAACCTGCTTACCGACTTCCCCATTGCAACGGCGCCGTAGCCGAAGACCCGGCGCGCCGACAAAGGGGGCGCGCCGGGTCTTGGTTAATCGGCAACGGCCGTGAGGTAGTCGTCGGTGATCTCGACGAGATCCCCCACGAGCTCGGCCGCGGGATCGAAACCGTCGTGCGCCAGACGGTCCCGAAGTCCCGCCAGCGTGCTTGCCAGAAGCACGATCACAAGGTCTCCGAGGTCCGGCGCGCCGTGGTGCCGCGCCCTCATCGGCTGCGGTCCTTAGGTTGCATCACCGAGCGGTGTTTCGCCCAGTAGTGGCGGCGCACGGCGGCGCCCGTGCTCCATCCTTTCGGCACCCGAATCGGCGCGCCGCATGTGCGGCACCTGGGCAACTTGCGCCTCTTCGAGGGTTCGGGCTTTGCCTTCGGCATCTCTGCCTCCTGCGGCCCGGGATCGCGGCTCGAGACCACCCTAGAGAAGGGGTGTGACACCATGAAGTCGGGCGTCGCTCTCAGAGGCCAGGTCCTTTCGGCCAGGGCGTGTCCATCGGGGCCATCCGAGCCTGGTGGCTAGGGCTGCGATTTTGCGATATCCATTCGGGCATGAAGGCCGTGGTCATAGACCAATACGGTGGGGCCGACGAGGTCTCCGTGCAGGACCTGCCCGATCCAGAGCCCGGGCCCGGTGAGGTCGTGATCCGTGTCGCAGCAGCGGCGCTCAACCGGTTGGACCTCTGGACCTTGAGTGGATCGCTCGGGTTCCCCATCGACTTTCCCCACGTGCTGGGGGCCGATGCGGCGGGCGAGATAGACGGGCTCGGCGAAGGGGTAAATGGCCTTCGCCGGGGCGCCAGGGTCATGGTCAATCCAGGGTTGTCCTGCGGCGAATGCGAGCTCTGTCGCGCCGGGGAGCAGTCGGAGTGCCCCGATTTCAAACTTCTGGGCGAGCATGTCCCCGGCACCTTCGCGGAGAAGATCAAGGTGCCCGTCCAGAACGTCTTTCCCTTCCCGTCACACCTTTCCTGGGCCGAGGCCGCGTCCCTTGGAATCACCTTCACAACCGCTTATCGGATGCTGTTTTCGCAGGGCCATTTCCGTCCGGGGGAGTGGGCACTGATCACGGGGATCGGAGGGGGACTGGCCCTCTCACTGCTCCAGTTGGCTCGGCCGGTCGCCGGCCGAATCTTCGTGACGTCCTCGTCTCCCGACAAGCTCGCCAGGGCGGGGGACCTCGGTGCCGACGAGGGCATCGACTACACCGCAGAAGACGTGGGAAAGGCCGTCCGGCGCCTCACTGGGAAGCGTGGTGTCGATGCCGTCTTTGACTCGGCGGGCGGTGCTTCATTGGATGCCAACCTCAGGTCCGTGCGTCCCGGGGGGCGCGTCGTGATCGCCGGCGCGACCGGCGGGCCCAAGGCCGAGATCGACCTCAGGAGGATCTTCTGGAGCCAACTGAGCATCATCGGCGCCACCATGGGATCGCACAGGAACGTCTCGGACATGCTCCGCGCGGTTGCCGGAGGGAAGCTTGTCCCCAAGGTCGATCGGACTTTTCCCTTCGAGAGCGCCTCGGAGGCATTCTCCTACCTCGAGTCGCAGGACCGCTTCGGAAAGGTCGTGCTGGAGTTCGGCTCAGGCGGGTAGAGCCCGCCCGGGGCCGCCCGACCGGAGCGTTTCTTGTGCGCGGCTCCCGGCACCCCCTCGAAGTCACCAGGAGCGCTCCGTCGCCGATCCGGACGCACGGGGCTTACGAGAGAGCCATGCGAAGACGGGCCCTCGACTGGGCGGCGTACAAGAACGCCCGGGAGCAACCGGCGCGCCGAGGCTTAAGTTGTCGGCCCCACGAGCCGGTAGGGCGCGTGGGGCTCAGGCGTCGACTCCGGCGCGCACCGCGGCCGCCACCGCTTCCGTCGTCAGCCGCCCGAGCAGGTCTAGGTCTGGGAGAGATTCTCTCGGCGACGGTCCGGCCACGGCAAACATGACATCGCCGTCGTATTGGGTGTGAGCGGGCCGCACGGCCACTGTGATCCCGTCGCTAGCTCGCGCCGCCAGCCACTGCGCCTCGCGCTTGTCCAGATTCGCCCGGACCGCGACGATTCCGATGACGGTGTCGGTTAGTGCATCCTCCTCCGGGGGCACCGGCGTGCTCAGCGGACTCCTCAGCTGAGGCGAACTTGTCCCGGTAAGAACCGAGCCGTCCGCGTTCACCACGTCTCCGACGGAGTTCACCACGACGAGAGCCGAAACCGCCTGGCCCTCCGCCTCGGCCGAGGCGATGCCGAGCCCGCCGGGTCGGGAGCGCCCATAACCCGCCCACTTACCGACGGTGGCTCCCGCGCCCGCCCCTACCCGTCCGGTCTCGACGGGCCCGTCCGTGGCGGCCTCGCACGCGGCGCGCCCGGCCTCGGCGCGAGGCCGTAGCTCGGGGGCCCCCGCGGCTGCGTCGAAGATGACTGCCGCCGGCACGATGGGGACGGTGGCGATACGGGTCCTGTATCCGATGTTGCGCTCCTCGAGCCATGCCACGACACCCTCAGCTGCCGCCAGACCGAAGGCGCTTCCTCCGGTGAGGAGCACGGCATGAACCTCGGTCAATCTTCTGTGGAGGTCCAACAGCGGCAGCTCGCGGGAGCTGGGGGAGGAGCCCCTGATGTCACAGGACGCGACATTCCCAGGAGGGGGGAGGACCACCGTGCAACCGGTCCGCTTCCCCGGCTCGGTCCAATGCCCGATCCGAAAGCCGGAACCGAGGGAGCTACGGGTCATGATCGCTATGATCCCAAAATGCTCCCAGGTGCGCGCGGCATTACCCGCCGGGTGCCGGTGACGGCGGATCTAACTCATCGACACATACCCTGGAGGCATGACCTCGAACTCCACCTGGACGATCTTCGACCGGCGTGTGGTGGGACCCCTCGCCTGCAACTGCTACACCGTTGGAGACCCGAGGGCCAAAAAGGCCATTGTGATCGATCCGGGCGACGATGCCGATGCCATCGCCGGAGCGGCAACGGCTCGAGGGGTGATCGTGACGGCGATCGTCGCAACTCATGCCCACTTCGACCACATCGTCGCAGCCCAACGCTTGCGGGAGCTTACCGGCGCGCCGTTCTACCTTCATCCTGACGACCGTTTCTTGCTCGGTTGGATGCAGGCTTCGGGCCGATTGTTCCTCGGTGTGGAGCTCCCGCCTCCTCCCGAGATCGATCTGGGGGCCGAAGAGGGAGACGGGCTGATCGCCGGTTCCCTCGAGCTCGAGGTGCTGCACACACCCGGACATTCGCCGGGCTCCATCAGCTTGATCGCCCCGGGGGCGGTCTTCTCCGGAGACACGCTGTTTGCCGGTTCGATCGGGCGAACCGACCTGCCCGGGGGGGACCAACATGTGTTGATGGGCTCGATCACCGCAAAGCTGTTCTCGTTGCCCGATGACCTCGAGGTCTACCCCGGCCACGGGCCGCCCACTACCCTGGAGGTGGAGCAGCAGGACAACCCTTGGGTCGGAGGGGCTAGGAGGCCGGAGGGGCTAGGAGGCCGGAGGGGGCTAGGAGGCCGGAGGGGGCTAGGAGGGATGCACCCGACTTGATGAGCTCGTATCACCAGGCTCGGCGGGCCGGAGGTTTCCCCGGCGACGCCTGATCCCCGTCCCGGGAAGTGGAGTTGCGGGGAAGACATGGGCCCCGGTGGTCGGGGGAGCCCGCCCGATCGCAGGATGGGAGTGCATGGGGGCCGCTCACGCGGCCTCGCTTAGTAAGCGCCCCCGTCGTCCTCCGACTCCGTCTGCCCGCCGCCCTCGGTTCCCCCGTCATCCTCCGACTCCGTCTGGCCGCCCTCGGTTCCACCTTGGCCGACCGATATCTCTCCGGTCATTTGACTGTGGAATCTGCAGTGCCACTCTGCGCTCCCCGAATCCGGTGCGGTGAGGTTCGTGGAAGTCGATGCGCCCCCCTCTGCCTCGATATCGACGCCCAGCTCGTCGGAGGTGAAGGAGTGGGTGGCGCTGTCCTCGTTCTTCAACGTGAGCTCGACCTCTTCACCGGGCTCCAGCTCGAGCTCGGAGGGACTGAAGCTGAAGTCCGACGCAACCACCTGGGGACCGCTTCCACTGCCGGTGCCGCCGCCCCCACCACCGGTCCCGCCTGTGGACGCAGCTTCCCGCTCGGCGCCGCACGCCGAAGTCAGGAGTAGGGCGGCTATCACGAAGAACAGCGCAAGCCCTTTTTTCATCACAACTGAGGTTACGGGCAGACGGCCCTCAGGGATGGGCGATCTCGGACATCGGTCTTCGGAGATCTACTGGATGTAGGGAGGCACGGGCGGCAGAGGGACGCCCGGATAGCGGTCCACGTCCCGTTCGAAGGTGATCAGCACATGGTCCTCGCGTGACTTGGTCTGCCGGTTGACCTCCCGAAAGCCAAGCTTCTGCAGCCGGCGGAGCTCACCCGCGTGGTTCTTGCGGGGCCCTTCCCCGGGGGCCTTGAGATAGACATCTAATCTGATCTGTTGGGTCACTTTTTTCTGCTTGCCGTCGACCATGACAGCACCTTAGCAGCCAGTCTAGAGTTCGGCCGATGCTAACTGCGCGGTGTCATAACGTGGATGACGGCTGGGTCGAGGTAGAAGACCTCGCCGAGATCTCCGATTTCCGGACCGAGTCGGGGAACGTGGTTTGGGGAGAGGCCAACGTCGCCGATCTGACCGAAGAGCAGATCGCCCTCATAGCCGAGGAATTCGAGCTCGACCCGCTTGCCGTTGAGGACTCCCAGGAGAGCAACCATCGGCTGAAGCTGGAGACCTACGAGGGTCATCTTCTGGTCGTCATCCAGCAGTTGGACGAGAGAGAGGGTCAGCTGGAGGCCAGCGCGATCTATCTTTTCGTGGGCTCCAATTACGTCCTTGCCCTCCACCACGACGCCGACAGGCTTCTGGACAAGGCCAAGGCCTGCTGGGAGGGAGCTAAACGGCGAGAGGTCAAGCGTGGTCCGGCCTATCTCCTCTACGTCCTGCTCGACACCGTGGTCGACGACTACCAGGTGATAGCCGACCGGCTGGAGCAGGAGGTGGAGGAGCTCGAGGAATCCGCCCTCTCTCGCCCGACCAACACCGGGGACCTCGATCGAAGGCTCTACAAGCTGAAACAACAGCTGTCCCGGCTCCGGCGCTACGCGGTGCCCGGCGGCCGCGTGCTCGATCAATATGTCCAGGATCACAGCGCGGGCTTGAGTTCTGCGGACGAGACCAAGATGCTCAGAGAAGTGCATGACAACCTCATGCGCGTCACCGAGCAGATACACAACGTGGACGACCTCGCCAATGCGATCCTCGACCTCCGCCGCGCCGATCAAACGGCCGGACAGAACGAGGTGACCAAGAAGCTCACCGGCTGGGCGGCGATCGTCGCCGTGCCTACGCTCGTCTCCAGCATCTACGGGATGAACTTCGAGCTCGTCCCCTCATCGGGCCGGATGTTCGGCTTTTTCTTCGCCCTCGCGATCATGATTGGCGCGGCCTTGACGCTGTACGCGCTCTTCAAGAACAAAGGATGGATCTGAAGGCAACCGCGATGGCGTCGTGGGGGCCAGACTCTTGGACATCACGTCTAAAGGGCCGGGTCTTCGGGTGCCGTTAGGGTGAGGTTTACCGAACCCGAAATTTCAAGGAGGCTGTTTGTCTATGGCGGTCCCCAATCAGGTGATCGATCAGCGGGCGGAAGAGGTGCTCATACAGGAGCGACGGCGCTTCGAAGAGCGCACGCCCAAGTCGAAGACCCTTTACGAGCGCGCGGAGGCCTCGATGCCGTTCGGCGTTGCGTCGTCCTTCCAGGCGGGCGATCCCTACCCCATCTATCTGACCGGCGGCAAGGGGAGCAGAGTCCAGGACGTCGACGGGAACTCCTACATCGATTATCACAACGGCTTCGGCTCGATGGCGGCCGGTCATGCTCATCCCAGGGTGCGGGAAGCTATCGAGAGGGCGGCCGAGACCGGCACGCACTTCGCCGCCACCACCGAGACGACCGTTCTGCTGGCGGAGGAGCTAAAGCGTCGGTTCGGCATCGAGAAGGTGCGCTTCACCAACTCGGGCACCGAGGCAACCATGGATGCCGTCCGACTGGCTCGTGCAGCGGCAGGCAAGGACATCCTTCTGAAGATGGAGGGTTCCTATCACGGCCACCATGACGCAGTCATGTACTCGATCATCCCCTCGATGGACTCGGGGGGGCCGTCGGAGCGTCCGTGGACGGTGCCCTTCTCCAGAGGCATCCCTGCGGGCGAAGCCGATGGCACCAAGGTCGTCCCCTTCAACGATCCCGAGGCGCTGGAACAGACGCTCAGGGAGTACGGCGATCAGATAGGCGCGCTGATCATGGAGCCGATCATGATGAACATCGGCATCGTGATGCCGTTGCCCGGTTATCTCGAGCGGGTCCGGGAGCTGTGCACGGATCATGGGGTGCTGCTGATCTTCGACGAGGTCAAGACGGGGGTAACGGTAGCGCCCGGAGGCGCCACAGAGCTTTTCGGCGTGCAGCCGGATCTCCTGTGCCTTGCAAAATCGATCGGCGGGGGCACTCCCATCGGCGCCTTCGGTGGGCGCGCCGACATCATGGACGAGATAACCAAGGGAGTCGCAGCCCTGGGAACGTTCAACGGAAACCCGCTGTCGATGGGCGCGGCGCTGGCGACGCTCACCGAGGTTCTGACGGCGGACGCCTACGAGCACCTCGCAAAGCTGGGCACGCGCCTTGCAAGCGGCACACAGGAGATCCTCGACCGCCACGGGATCAAGGCGGTCACGACGGACCTCGGGTGCAAGGGCTCCATCACCTTCCGGGACAGGCCGATCGAGAGATACAGGGATTTCGCCGAGGTCGACGATTCACTGTTCGACGCCTACTGGTTCTGGTCGGTCAACCGTGACCTCTACCAAACCCCCGGCAAAGAAGAGCAGTGGACGATCTCGGCGCAGCATTCCGAAGGCGACATCGATTACACGCTTGACGTGTTCGAAGGTTATTGCGAGCTTGTAGCTCCCTGAGGCCCGGCTGGTCGGGGAAGGGTGTGTGATGTCTCCACCGTCTCCCGTCCGATCGGGAGCTAGGCGCTTCATGGCTCGGATGGATCGGGTGTCGCCGATCTGCGCCGTTCGCGCAGGAGGCTGATGACCACATAGCCGGCACCGAGCAAGAATATGAGCGTCGCCATGACGTTAACCTGGGCGGGGATGCCAAAACGCGACGCGCCGTAGATCCACAGCGGAAAAGTGATGGTCGCGCCGGCGTTGAAGGCGGTGACCACGTAATCGTCGAACGAAAGCACGAATGCCAGGAGACCCCCGGCGGCTATTCCCGGAAGAATCAAGGGAAAGGTCACGGTCCAGAAGGTCGTCCATCCGTCCGCACCCAGGTCACGCGCGGCATCCTCGAGGCTTCGGTCGAAGCCAGATGTTCGCGCCTTGACGGTCACCACGACGTAGGAGATCGAGAACATGATGTGTGCGATGAGGACCGTTAGGAAGCCGCGAGCGAACTGGACGGCGACGAACATCGACAGGAGTGACACTCCCAGCACGATTTCAGGCGTTGCCATGGGGATGAAGATGAACAGGTTCAGGCCCGAGCGACCGCGAAAGCGAAAGCGCGTCAACGCCAACGCGATGAGAGTGCCCAACGTTGTGGCGACGACGCTGGTGATGGCGGCGATGATCACGGAGTTGCGCAGCGCCTGGGTAAGCTCGGGAATGCTGAAGAGATTGCGGTAATGCTCGAGCGTGAAGCCTTCCCACACGAAGTTGAATTTCCCCGGGTAATCGTTGAACCCGAAGAGCATCATCACGACAATGGGAATGAGCAGATAGGCGATCACGAGGGCGGTGTAGGCCGGCAGGATCCATTCTCGCTTGGTCCGCCGCAGCGGCGGGCTTGCCGCGGCCATCAGCCGGTCAACTCCTCGGTGCCGAGCGCACGAGCGTAAAAGAAGACCCCCACCAGGATGCCGGCTATCAGCAAAAAGGACAGGGCTGCTCCGGTGGGGTAATCCTGGTTGACGAGCAGTTGCCGCCGGATGATGCTCCCGATCATCGTCGTGTTCGGATTGCCGAGGATCTCGGCGTCGATGAAGTCCCCGATGCTGGGAATGAAGGTCAACAGAGACCCCGCGAACACACCCGGCATAGTAAGCGGAAGAGTCACCTTCAAGAAGGCCTCTCGCTTGCTTGAGTAGAGGTCGGCGGCTGCGTCGAGCAGCGACGGGTCCAGCTTCTCCAGCGCCACGTACAGGGGCAGCGCCATGAAAGGAAGGAAGTTGTAGGTCATACCGCTGATGACGGCCAGCGGTGAGGCGAGGAGCTTGAAATCCGCGCTCAGTAGGCCGATGTCCTTGAGCGTACCGAGGAAGATCCCCTGATCAGACAAGACCAGCTGCCACGCCAAAGTGCGAATGAGAAAGGGTGTGAAGAAGGGGAGGAGCAGGAGGAGGACGAACAGGTTCTTACGCCGGCCCCCCTTCATTGCGATCCAATACATCATGGGAAAGCTGATGAGCAGGGTTGCCACGGTGACTATCAGGGCGTAGATGGCAGAACGGATGATCTGAGTGTCATAGGTGGTGAAGGCATCGACGTAGGTCTGCGGCCAGTCGGGAGTGAAGCTGTAGCCTATGTCGATCGTTCCGTCGTAAAACGTGAACAGGAACATAAAGCCGAGCGGCGCAGCAAAGAAGGCCACGAGCCATGCAACACCCGGAAGCGTCAGCAGATAGGGGGCAAGCCCCCTGGCGCCCCTGCCCGCGCCGGCGGCCCGATCAGGAGGCGGCTCGGATGGTGCCGGTGCGCTGCGACCCTGGGTATCTACCGCCACCTGAGCCGGCTCACCCCTCGATGACCTCGTTGAACAGGTCGTTCCACTCTTCTTCTTCTTCGGGATCGAGGTTCTTGTAGCTGTGGAGGCGGGACTCCATGTCCTTGCTGGGAAAGACCAAGGGGCTGTCTGCCACCTGTCTGGTGTAGGAGTCCTCGGCGTCGGCGAGGATGGACTTCGCCTCGGGCACCGGGGAGATGTAGTTGATCCACGCGGTCATCTGAGCGGCCACGTCGGGTTGGTAGACGAAGTTCATCATCTCGAGGGCGTCCACGGGATGTTCGGCGTCTTGAGGGATTGCCATGCAGTCGGTCCAGAGCAACCCTCCCTCTTCGGGGACGATGAAGTCGACCTGGGAGTCGCTTCCCAGCGTTTTGCCCAGGACGTCTCCGGACCAGGCCATGCACAGCGCCAGGTCACCCTGCGCGAGTGGCTGGACGTAGTCGTTGCCGTAGTACTGACGCAGAATGCCGTCTTCGCGTTGTTTGAGCAACTTCTCCTGCGCGGCGCGCGCATCTTCGAGGGTGGCATCTTCCGGATTGATCCCCATGCTGAGGATCACCAGGTTCAACGTGTCGCGCATCTCGGTCATCATGCCGACTTGGCCCTCGAAGGCCGGGTCGAACAGCTCCTCGGTCCGCGTGATGTCCCTTCCGGTCAGCTCCCGGTTGTACGCAATGCCCGTGATGCCGGACTGCCAGGGCACGCTGTGCGCGTTGTCCGGGTCATAGGTTGGGTCTTTGTAGATGGCACCGGCGTTCTTGGCGAAGTTGGGCAGCTTCGAGTGATCGAGCTCCTCGAGGTAACCCAGATCGGCCATCTTTGCGATCAGCCAGTCGGTGACCACGATCAGGTCCCACTGAACCGGCTGGTCGCTCGCCAGGGGCTCACGGATCGTTGCATAGAAGCTCAGGTTGTCGTTGATGACCTCTTTGTACTGGACGTCGATATCCGTCGCCTTTTCGAACTGCTCGAGGGTGGGGCTCCCACCCTTAGCCTTGTCGATGTAGGCGGGCCAGTTCGCAAAGTTGAGCTCGCCCGTCACCTTGGTGGTGGACAAGGGATCCTTGCCTTGGGCCGCAGGTTGCTGGCTTTCGCCCTCCACTCCGCAGGCGGCCAGCAGCCCAGCCATCGAAGTCCCACCCGCACCGATGCCGATCCAACGCAGTATCTCGCGCCGGGAGGTGGCACGCGGCGACATACCGGACCTGATCCTGTCAATGTCGTTCATCCAGAGCCTTTCTGTGTTGATGCTCGAGTGTTCTCTTCCCCGCCTTGGCCACCGCAAAGGTGTGATCTGGATCCCAGGTAAGCCGGACTCTTGCACCCGCCCCGGGCGGCGACGCCGACCGTTCGAGGTTCTGCACGTACACCACCAATAGCGTCCCATCCGAAGTGGCGCACTCGTATGAGGTACTGACCCCTGTATAGGTCGAGCTCACCACGGTCGCCTCAATGGCGTTGTCCCCCCTGTCCATTTCGCTCGAGTCCGTAGCCTGAATGTGCAGTTTCTCGGGACGGACGCCCACTGCCGCGGGCCCATCCGAGTCGGGAAGCCGTCTCGCGGGAAGCGTCACCGTGCTCCCTACCCGAAGCCGCACCTTGGCGATTTCGCCGCTGGTTCCTTCGATCTCGCCCTCCAGTAAGTTCGAGGCGCCGAGGAAAGAGGCGACGAAAGAGGTGGCGGGAAGCTCGTAGACGTCTTGCGGTGCGCCGACCTGCTCGAGCCGGCCGGCGCTCATCACGGCGATTCGATCCGACATCGTCATGGCCTCTTCCTGGTCGTGCGTGACATAGATGAAGGTGATGCCGACCTCGGACTGGATCCGCTTGAGCTCGAGCTGCATCTGCTTTCGCAGCTTGAGGTCGAGGGCGCCAAGCGGCTCATCCAGCAGAAGCACCTGCGGGCGGTTGACGAGGGCCCTCGCCAAGGCAACTCGCTGCTGCTGTCCTCCGGAGAGCTGGGTCGTGCGCCGGTGCCCGTATCCTTCGAGGTCCACGAGCTCGAGCATGGCTTCGACCCGAGGGCCTATGTCGTCCTTGGCCACGCCTTGGCGCTTCAGCCCGTAGGCAACGTTTTCGGCCACGCTCAAATGGGGGAACAACGCATAGGATTGAAAGACTGTGTTGACATCCCGTTTGTGAGCGGGGAGTCCGGATACGTCATCTTCCCCGAGCCAGATGCGCCCTGAGCTGGGTTCCTCGAACCCCCCGATCATCCTAAGTGTGGTCGTCTTTCCACAACCGGACGGCCCCAGAAGCGAAAAGAACTCGCCCTCGTCGATGGTCAACGTGAGATTGTCGACCGCGACTGCACTCTTGAAGGCTTTGGATACTCCTTCGAGACGAACATTGGCCATGACTAGACCCTAAATCCCATCATGGGCTATCCAGGCGGAGTGCCGTGCTCAGACTGATGGGCCGCATATTGTGAGTACGGGTACCACCAGGATTTTATTTCCGCCTTCGTGTCGATGTGCACGTGCTTTGTCTGGCGGAAATCATCGAGTCCTTCCGTACCCAGCTCGCGCCCGCTGCCGGAGGACTTCATGCCTCCGAACGGCGCCGCTTCGTTGTCGGTCAAAGGATCGTTGAACCACACGGTCCCAGCTTCGATCTCCTCCATTGCCTCGAGCATGTAGTCCAACCTCTGCGTGTAGACATTGCCCCCCAGGCCGTAGACACTCGAGTTCGTTCGCGCGATGGCCTCACGCAACGAGGCAACCTTGGCGATGGGGGCAACGGGCCCAAATGTTTCATCCCGGAACAGCTCCATTGATTCGTCGACGTCGACAACTACCGCCGGGTTGAGCCAGAACCCGCGTTCGACCGGTCCTCTGTCACCACCTGCGAGGATGCGTGCGCCGGAGCTCGTGGCAGCGGCGAGCTGCGCCTCGACTTTGTCCCGCTGGACGCCGCGCACTAGGGGTCCGATGTCCGTCGCCGGTTCCATCGGGTCCCCCACAACCAGCCGCTGCGCCTCGGCGGTGAACGCGTCGACGAAGTCGTCGTACACACCCCCGAGCACATAGAAGCGCTCCGCCGAGGTGCATACCTGGCCGGCGTTGAGGTAGGCGGCCCAGACTGCGCCCTTGGCGGCCACCTCGATGTCGACGTCGTCGCAAACGATGAAAGCATCTTTGCCGCCGAGCTCTAGGTGAACTCTCTTGAGCTGATCGGCTGCGGCCCGCATCACCCTCTTGCCCGTGTCGACCGAGCCGGTGAAGGCAATCAGAGCGACGTTGGGCGATTCGACCAGCGCGGCCCCAACCTCGGCCCCACCGGTGACGACGTTGATGACACCGGGAGGAAAGAGCTCGGCGAAGCCCTCGGTCAGCTCGAGCGTGGACAGCGGTGTGTAGGGGGAGGGCTTTAGGACGATCGTGTTGCCTGTCGCCAGCGCGGGGGCGAGCTTCCATGCCATCAACAGGATGGGATAGTTCCACGGGACGATGGCCGCGACGACTCCATAGGGCTCCTTGATCACCAGGGAGAGCTGTCCCGCTTCTCCCGAGGGGACTATCCGCCCGCGTTCGGAGCGTCCCAGGGCGGCGAAGTAGCTGAAGCAGCTTGCGCTCCACCCCATCTCGTCCCGGTTCTCGATCAGTGGCTTGCCGCCCTCGCGCGTCAGGGTGGTGGCGAGGGACTCGGTGTGCTCGGTGATCCAGTCTGCAAGCGCGTTGAGCGCCTCACCGCGTTCGGGGGCCGGGGTGCGCTTCCATGACCGCGCAGCGCCCGCAGCCGCCTCGACCGCGTCGTGAACTTGTGCAACGGAAGCCGAAGCGACCTCTGCATAAGCGCGTTCTGTGGCGGGGTTGACGACTTCGACCGGGGGTCCGGTCCCTTCGACTATGGCGCCGTTTATCAGCATGGATCAGTTCATCCCGGCGTCGGCCCGCTCGAGGGCCTCGACCAGAATGTCGAGCCCTTCGTGGAGGTCGTCGTCGGAGATGACCAGGGGAGCGAGTAGCCGCACGACGTTGTCATAGGTACCGGCTTTGAGTATGAGGACACCGTTCTCGATGCAGCGTTTGACGATCGCCCCGGTCTCGGCCCTGGCCGGCTCTTTGGTCTCTTTGTCGGCGACCAGCTCGAGCGCCACCATGGGGCCCAGCCCGCGCACCTCGCCGACTATGCTCAGCCCGTCCGCTAGGGGATCGAGGCGTTCGCGCAGCAGCCTGCCCTGGCGCTCGGCGCGCCCGAGCAGATCGGTCGCCGTAAGCTCTTCGAGCACGGCCAGCGCGGCGGCACATGCAACGGGGTTGCCTCCGAAGGTCCCACCCAAACCTCCGACATGCGGCCGGTCCATGATCTCCGAGCGTCCGGTGATACCCGACAGGGGCAGCCCGGCCGCCAGTGACTTGGCCGTCGTAAGGATGTCCGGCGTCACGCCGTAGTGCTCGATGGCAAAGAGCTTGCCGGTCCTGCCCATGCCCGATTGGACTTCGTCATCGACCATGATGATGTCGCGATCGGAGCAGATTGCCCGCAGCGCCGGAAGGTAATCGTCGGGGGCGACCACGAAACCGCCTTCTCCCTGAACAGGCTCGACGATCATGCACGCGACGTTCGACGCGCCGATCTGTGAGTCGATTACATCGGCCGCATACTCCGCACACGCCATGCCGCACGACGGGTAGGTGAGATCGAACGGACAGCGGTAGCAGTAGGCGAATGGGACCTTGTAGACCTCCGGCGCAAACGGGCCGAAGCCGTGTCGGTAGGGCATCTCCTTGGCGGTGAGGGTCATGCCGAGAAGGGTTCGCCCGGAGAAGCCGTTCGAGAAGGCAACCACCGCGTCTCGCTCGGTGGTGTAGCGGGAGATCTTGACGGCGTTCTCGGCCGCCTCGGCCCCCGAGTTTGCGAACATCGTCATCTTGGCGTGGTCTCCGGGCGTCAGCCGGTTGAGCGCTTCCGCGAGCTCGACGTAGCCCTCGTACATGGCGACGTGGAAGCACTCGTGGAGGAAGCTGTCGGCCTGCTGATGGATCGCCCTCTGGACGCGTTCGTTTGCGCGCCCGACGTTGAGGACCCCCAAGCCGCCGGCAAGGTCGATGAAGCGATTGCCGTCCACGTCGGTGATGCTCGCGCCATTGCCCGAAGCAACGAAGATCGGCGAGGTGTTGAATACGGCCTTGGGAACGGCCTCGGCGCGCCGTTGCGCCAGCCCCTGCGAGTTGGGGCCCGGGATCCTCTCGACCTTCGCCTGTGTCATCTTTCTCCCCTTCCGCCCTGCCGGACCGTGACGGCGCCCCCTGCGCCCTCGGATGCTCCCGCTGTCATCAGCATCGTGGCCAAGGGTCGATGCCACAAGGTGCCGGGATCTTGGCAGAACGAGCCGTTGCCAGGTATGCGAACCCTGTCCCGGATTCGCTCTCATAATCACCGCCCGAAGTCTGTCCTGAAAGAAACCTAGCAGCAGGCCCGGGGCGCGCCCGAGGTTCGAAGAGGCGCATCCCCCCACCTTCCTTTGTACGCTCTGTAGCATCATGCCGACGATCTCCGACCTCGTGGCGCGCGCGGGGCTCGACCTTGTCCTCCTGGCGGGGGAGCGAGGCTCCACGGCGCCCATCAGATGGGTCCATACCTCAGAGCTTGCCGATCCCGCGCCGTGGTTGTCCGGCGGCGAGCTCCTGTTGACCACCGGCATGGGCCTTACCGGGGGCCCCGAGCTACAGGGGGCCTATCTGAAGCGATTGGTCTCGGCCCGGGTCGCCGGGCTCGGCTTCGGCCTCGGGTTCGGCTTCGACGGCGTTCCGGAAGCACTGGTCACACCGGCGAACGAATGTGGATTTCCGATTCTCGGAGTGCCCTACAGGACCCCCTTTATCGCCATCTCGGAATGGGTGTCCGCCCGGCTGGCGGAGGACAGGCTCGAGGAGGCGCAGGCTACCGTGTCGGTCCACGAGCGCCTGGCCGGCCTGGTTGCGGCCGGTTCCGGACCGGCGGATGTCCTTGACGAGGTGGCGGCGTTGACCGGGGGATGGGCGATCCTGTTCGATTTGCGCGGGGGGGTGATCGCGCGGGCGCACGGCCCGGATATCGCCGCACCGGACGATCGGCGGGTGTTCGGGACACTTCCGGCGGTCTTGCTCGAGGTTCGTGGCCCCACGGCCTCCTCGGAGTTGAGCCCGCGGGGGGCACAGGTCGGGACGGCGGTCATGGCGGGCGATCGTCAGGAGGGCATCCTGGTGTTCGGGCAGAACCGGCGTCTGGGGCCGCAGGACCGCATTGTGGTCCGCCACGCGACCACCGTGCTGGGGCTCCTCCTTTCGTCACGGCGGGCGGTGATCGACGCTCAGCGACGGGTCACGGGGGACATCATCAGCGAGGGCTTCAGCGGCCGGCTCGCTGGGAGCCAGCTCGAACGGCGCCTGGAGCTGGTCGGTTTCCGGTCGGGCACCGAGGTCACGGCCATGGTTCTCGAGCCGAGGGACCCGGTCGGGGACGATGTTCTGGATGCCTCCGCGGCGGTCGTCGACGACTGGCTCGGGCTTCATTGCGCGGCCGGAGTCAGGACTGCAGTTCTCGGCGGACGGATAGCCGTTCTGGTGCAGCATGAGGCGCCTGCAGCCCTCGCCGAGTCGCTGCAGGGCGAGTTCGGTGCCAACCGGCAAGGACATGTGAGGGTCGGCGTCGGCGAGACCGTCGTTGCCGGATCGATGCGCAGGTCCTACCTCAGCGCACTGTTCGCGCTGCGGGCCGCTCCCGACGAGCGTCCGGTGGCGGGCCCCCGGGATCTTGGCTCCTACGGTTTTCTCATGGGGACGCAGTCCCGGGTCACGCTGGAGAGCTTCGTGCAATCTGTGCTGGGGCCGTTGATCAGGCGGGACTTGGCGCGCTCTTCGGATCTCGTTTCGTCGGTGCGGGCCTACATCGAGGCGGGTGGGCGCTGGGAGGCGGGGGCGGCGGAGCTGGGCGTTCATCGCCACACCCTTCGGTATCGGGTGCGCCAGGCAGAGGAGCTTTTAGGGCGTGACCTGGGGGTCGCCGAGAACCGTCTCGAGCTCTGGCTGGCGTTGAAGGCCCAGGAGATCCTGAGCGAATAGCCCATCCGCCCTGCCGTCGCCACCGCGGTGATCCGTCCGATAGGCAGCAGCTACACCTACGATTGGCCGGTGATCAAGTACATAGGCTCGAAGCGGAGGTTGGTGCCTCAGATCGGGGCGATGTTCTCGAGAATGGGGGCCGCCTCGGCCCTTGACCTCTTCACCGGCACCACACGGGTGGCTCAGGATCTCAAGAGGCGCGGCGGCCATGTGTACGCAGTCGACACCGCTCGTTATTCGGAGGTGCTGGCGCAGTGCTACATCGCATGCGACGCCGCCGGCCTCGATCGTGGAGATCTAGCCGAGGCGGTGGATTTCCTTCAGGGCCTGCGGGGCCATGATGGCTATTTCACGGAGACCTACTGCAGGCGCGCTCGGTTCTTTCAACCGTCGAACGGACGCAAGATCGACGCAATCCGCGATGCCCTTGATTCGGTGTTCTCTAAATCGGCGCTGTATCCGATCCTGCTGACGAGCCTGATCGAGGCCGCCGATCGCGTCGATTCGACCACCGGGGTGCAGATGGCTTATCTGAAGAGATGGGCGCCGCGCTCGTATAACGAGCTCGAGCTCAGGGTACCCGATCTGCTGCCCGGCGCAGGTGTCGCGCTGCGCGCCGATGCAACCCGTGTTGTGGGTCTGCTTCCACATGTGGACTTTGCCTATCTCGACCCGCCGTACAACCAGCACTCCTACTTCAGCAACTACCACGTATGGGAGACCCTCGTGGCGTGGGATCGGCCCGTGCATTACGGCGTTGCCTGCAAGAGGCTCGATTGTAAAGAGCCATCGACGCGCAGCGTGTTCAACTCCAAGCGTCAGGTCAAGGCGGCCCTGCAAGGTCTAGTCACTGAGCTCCAGGCAGACGTCGTTGTGCTGTCCTACAACGACGAGGCATGGATGGACCTCGACGAGCTCGTGGGGCTCTGCGCGGCGCGCGGCGAGGTCGAAGTCTTGTCTATCGAGTCAAAACGGTATGTGGGGGCGCAGATCGGGATTCATAATCTGGTGGGCGAAAAGGTCGGGCGCGTCTCCCACCTCCGTAATCTCGAATACCTAATCGTTTCCGGACAAGGCGCCGATGTAAAGCGGGTCACACAGGCGGCCGGCGCGCCGGAGCGTTGCCCGGTATGAGTCAGGGTACGGGAGGTGGGCGCAAGGGCATAGCGACGAGGAAGGCGCGCTCGAACGTCGCCGACGCCTTTCGTTACATCGAACAGATCTTCTACATCCTTGTTGCGGCCGCTCTTGCCGCCGCCGGCGCGGGGCTTTTCGTTTACGTCGTCTACAGCTTCTTCACGTCGCTCGGCGATTCGTCATTTCTTACGATCACCCTCGAGCTGCTCGACGGATTGCTGCTCGTCTTCATCACCACCGAGTTGCTCCACACCGTGCGGGCGGTGATCGACGAGAGCGTCTTGATGACCGAACCATTTCTCATCGTCGGGATAGTGGCGGTGATTCGTCGCCTGATACTCATCAGCGCAGAGGCCAAGGAGCTTGTCGGCACGCCTACGTTCGGCGACCTGATGCTCGAGATGGGGATACTCACCGGGGTGGTCGTCGCTTTGGGGCTCACCATTTTCATGCTGCGGCACACCCAGCGAACCGAGCCGCGGCCATATGACCCCGACGTGGACGAGTCCGACATAGCCTGACACAACGGTTATCCCTCTTCGCTCCGACCGTCCCGGCGATCCGCCGGAGGAGACCGTGGCGGGTTCCCGATGGTTCTTGGTCCAATAAGAGAGACTGTTGGTGCGGTCATACGAGTCGACGGCCGGATGTCGCTCCCGAAGATGCCCGGTCGAGGGGCATCCTTGTTTAGGGGCGGTAACAGTTGGGCAGACTGTTGCCGCCGCCGCTCATCTGAGCGCCGGCAGGGGCGCCAGCGCCCCCAACGCGTCATCGTTGTCCCCCTTCACCCCCATCCCCCTAAGGACGGCGGTGGCGCGTTGAGGGTGCTTTCCGCGTTCGAGGGGCCCGCCTCCGGGAGGTCGCCTTCACGCCCCCCGGCCCGTCCCGAAGCCGGCCCGTATGAGGTCTTCGGTGATGTCCTCGGGGCCCTCGCAGACCCCCGAGCCGGTCGGCGTCCGAGGTGCCGCGGCGCCGGCCGGGCACGTGGCCTGAAAAGGCGCGTCGGAGGCGTCTTCAGATGATTAGCGCCGCATCGAGAGCGTCCCGGCGATGCAGGGGCGCCCGAACGCGTCGGTGATTTGCGCGACTAGGCACTAGCATCAAGGGGCCCAAGCCCATTTCTGAGGCGGTTCGACGTTCGAGGGGGTCTGAGATGCCCGAGATCAAGAAGTTTCTGGTCGCCGGTGAGTGGAAGTCCGGTCAGGACACCTTCGAGGTGACCAGTCCCTACAACGGCGAGGTCGTTGCGCAGGTCGGCAGGCCGTCGGAGGGCGACATCGAGCAGGCGGCTGCTGCAGCCCATGCCACCTTTCCGGCCGGCCGCCGGCTGCCCGTCCACGAGCGCGCCGAGGCGCTCATGCACATCTCCAGGCGACTCGGGGCGCGTCTCGACGAGGTCGCCGAAATCATCACGCGCGAGAACGGCAAACCGATCAAGTGGGCCAAGTTCGAGGCCGGCCGTGCAGTGTCGACCTTCAGGTGGGCTGCGGAGGAGTGCCGTCACGAGCAGGGAAGTATCATGCGCCTGGATACCGAGGCAAGCCTCGGCTCACGCGCCGGCCTCGTCCGGCGCTTCCCACGGGGTCCCGTTCTCGCCATTTCACCTTTCAACTTCCCGGTCAACCTAATGGCTCACAAGATGGCGCCGGCTCTGGCCGTGGGGGCGCCGGTCGTGATGAAGCCCGCCACCCAGACACCTCTGGGCACGCTGCTGCTCGCGGAGCTGTTCGCCGAGACCGATCTTCCGCCGGGGATGTGCTCCGCGCTGCCAATCGGGGGGAGCCAATCGGAGGCTCTGGTCAGAGACCCTCGCTTCGCCAATATCAGCTTCACCGGCTCGACCGACGTCGGCTGGGGCATAAAGGAGAAAGCGCCCCGCAAAGCGGTGACGATGGAGCTCGGTGGGAATGCGGGGGTGATCGTGCACTCGGACGCCGACCTCGCCAAAGCGGCTCAGCGGGTGGCGTTCGGAGGCTATTACCAGGCAGGCCAGTCGTGCATCTCGGTGCAGCGCGTGTTGGTTCATGCCGATGTGGCAAGTGAGTTCAAGGACAAGCTTGTGGCCGAGGTCGAGAAGCTCAAGGACGGCGACCCGATGGACCCGGAGACCGACGTCGGGCCTCTTATCGACCCGGCGGCCCTGGACCGCATTTCCGCATGGGTGGACGAGGCGGTCCAGTTGGGAGCGGAGGTTCTCACCGGTGCGAAGCGCGAGGATCCGTTCTACCGGCCCACAGTCCTTGCCCGTACCAAGCCCGAGATGAAGGTCGTCCAGGAGGAGATCTTTGGTCCTGTGATCACGGTCGGCACGTACACGAGCTTCGAGGACGCCCTCGCAGAGGTCAACAACACCCCCTTCGGCCTCCAGGCAGGGGTCTTCACCTCCGACGTCAAGCGCCTGTTTCTCGCCCAGCGCGAGCTCGAGGTCGGCGGCGTCATCGGAAACGATGTCTCTGCCTTCCGGGCGGACCAGATGCCCTACGGCGGGGTCAAGGACTCCGGCATGGGGCGCGAGGGCCTGCGCTCTGCGATGGACGAGATGACCGACGTGAAGATTCTGGTGCTCTCCGATGTGCCCCTCTAGGTGGGCAGGGCGTTGAAGGTGGTCTGGGCGGCGCCGGGATCGATCGTCGGGTTGGTACTGTCACCCCTTTTCCAACGGCGCCACATCACGCACGGGGTCCTGCTGTGTGAGGGGGCGGATTGGCCGCGGCGCCTGGGATGGCCCTATCGGGCTATTACCTTCGGACACGTCGTCCTGTCCGTCGATCGGTTGGATGAGCCGACCCTGCGCCACGAGCTGGTGCATGTGCGTCAGTTCGAACGATGGGGGCCACTCTTCATGCCACTGTACCTGCTGGCCTCCGCGTGGGCCTTAGGCCAAGGAAGACATCACTACCGGGATAACCGGTTTGAGCGGGAAGCGAGACGCCCGGCACGGAATGTGCCGGGCGTCGATTGCAACAGGGTGAGGGTGTGAGGCATCTGGGCCGGCTTGCGGCGAAGGCCGCCTTTGCGCTGGCGGCCTGGCGGCGCTTCAGGGCGTCTCGCAAACCCCGGGGCTAGCGGCGGCTCACCCTCTTGTCGAGTTACCTGGCGGTGCTCCTGCCGGCAACCGCGCGGTAGATCAGAAGAACGATGATCGAACCGACGATTGCGGTGATCCAAGTGGTGATGTCGAAGAACTCGTCCAGCGGTGCGGCGTCGAACAACACCGATGCCAAGAATCCTCCCAGGATCGCTCCCACGACGCCGATGATCATCGTCACCACGATGCCGCCTGGGTCGTCCCCGGGTAGCAGCGCCTTGGCGATCGCTCCCCCGATGAGGCCCAAGATGATCCAAGCAATGATTCCCATGATGCTCCTTTTCTAGGTCCGGCGCGTCTGATAGCCGAGGCTATCCTCGCAAATCTACCCAGCGGATGGGGCTGTAAAACGGCAAAGCGAGCAAAAGGAGCATGCCCGTTGGATTTTTTATCCAAGGTATGTGTCGTCACCGGCGCTTCCAGCGGGATTGGGCGCCGCACCGCCCTCGACCTCGGCGCGGCCGGGGCCCGGGTGTGTGTAACGGCGAGGAGGAGGGAACGGCTGACGGCACTCGTCGACGCGCTGGGGGGTCTGGAGGCGGGCCACTCCTGGCTCGTTGCCGATGTGTCCTGCCGGGACGATGTCCGGAGGCTGGCGTCACATGTCGAGAAATGCTATGGACGCTGCGACATCCTGATAAACAACGCCGGATTCGCCCATGAGCGCCCCTTCGACGGACCGGGGGCAGTGGGTGATCTCGAGCTGGTGATGGGGACGAACTTCTGGGGCACCGTCTTGTGCACCGCCGAGCTCCTGCCGCTGCTGGCGGGATCGGCGCCGTCCCACGTCGTCAACGTGGCCTCGGTAGCGGGTCGCCTTGCCCTTCCCGGCGCATCGTCCTATTGTGCTTCGAAGTTCGCCGTGGTGGGCTGGTCGGAGGCGGTACGGGCCGATCTTGCCCTCAGGGGTGTGCATCTGAGCCTGGTCGAGCCGGGATTTGTTTCGACGGAGGGGTTCCCTCAGCGGCGCTTGACAGGTCACCGCTTCCTGCGCCACGCACTTGCCAGCGACGCAGACGTCTCCCAAGCGATCCGAGAGGTGATAACCAAGAATAGAGACGAGCGTGTCGTGCCCCGCTGGTATCGCCTGTTCGAGCTGCCCCGTGTGCTGATCCCTCCCCTGCATCGCTGGGCTCGGGGGAAGGCTGCAGCCGGACCCCATGGTCTGCGGGGGCCTTGATCCGGCGGTCCGCCCTTGCGTCGGGGGCGGCCCCCGGGTGAGAATCAAGCGTTCCCAGGCACACAATCGATCTGCGGCCACTTGCATCGCCCGACAGAGCCAGCGGAGGAATCCTTGACCACATCGCAGCGAGCAAACGGTCTCGGTCAAAGAACCGACTGGGACAGCTACTTTCTCAACATCGCGCGCGAGACTGCATCGCGCTCCAACTGCACCAGAGCGCGCCACGGCGCGGTGATCGTCAGGGCGCGCCGCATCCGGTCAACCGGCTACAACGGGCCCCCCTCAGGACATGCCCACTGCAACGAGGGCGCGTGCCCCCGGGCGAGCTCCCAGACGCCCAGTGGCTGGCTGCACGAGAACTGCATCGCGATCCATGCGGAGGCCAACGCCATTCTGTATGCGTCTCCCGAAGAACGCGAGGGGGCGGCGATCTACATCACCGGGGTCCCCTGTTTCGGGTGCGCCAAGCTGATAGCGAACTCCGGCATCGACGAAGTCGTGACCACCGGCGAGGCGTACGAGGGCTGGGACATGGTGCGGCGGTTTCTGCTGGATTGCGATGTCAGGGTTCGCTTGCTGGGGTGACCGCGAGCCGGGTGAGCTCCGCGAGCTCGCCCCGGACCGGCTTGACGGCCTCGACCAGCAGGGCCAGACGTTCGCGTTTTACCGACGCCACCGAAAGCCCCGAGTTGATCAGAGCATCCACGATTCCTCCGCTCGAGCTCAGGATGACGGGCAGGCGACCCGAGCTTCCTCGTGAGAGCGCGGCACCCACCGGCAGCGTCACGACCGACAGATAGAGCTTCTTGCCCGGGGCGAGTACGCGGACCAACTCCCCAAGAGCGGCCGCTGTATCGGGGATCACCTGCAGACCGTTCGAGCTCACGACGGCGCCGAAGCTCTCGTCTGCGAAGGGCAGCCGGTGGGCGTCCGCCTGTACCACCGAAAGGTTGGTCGCCCCGTGATCCTTCGCCGCCTTTTTTGCCTGCGCCACCATCCCCCCGGCGATGTCGACCCCTGCGACGAGACCCCTGTGAAGGAGGGCGGTCGGCGCCGCAAAGATGGCCGTGCCCACGGGCATGTCGAGAATGGGCATGGCGCCGGCATCCCCAGCGGCGGCGCGTCCTTGCTCGATTACGAGTTCGGGCATGTCGCCTCCGAGAAGCGGGAACGCACCCCGGACTACCACCCGGTCGTAGAGATCCCCGGCGGTGGCGGAGTAGAGAAGACGAATGGCGCTCTGGGCCAGCCTGATCCCGTGACGGGAAGCGGGCGAAGTGCGCACGACTACTGTTTGCCCGCCACCGTGGCGACATCGATATAGCTGCATTCGGACGGGCTCTTATCGTTGCGCAGTCCCTTGAATGAGGGAGCCCGCAGGCGGTCGCCCGAAGTCAGCTCTCGGAACTCAACGCGGGCGACAAGTTCCGGCCGGATCCACTGAGGGTTCTTGATCGTCTTGCCGAAGCGCCCGGTGCTCAACTGGTTGGTATCTCCGGCAAAGGGGCTGTCGGCCTGTCTTCGATCACGAAGGTCCGGCATCAAATCGCGCAGCGCCCTGTCGGAGAAACCGGTGCCGACTGCGCCCAGAAAACGAAGGCCCTCGTCGGCGTACCCTCCGACGAGCAGGGCGCCGAAGGTGTCGGAGCGCCCTCCCTCACCGGGGGACCATCCGCCGATCACCACGTCTGACTCGAACACCGTCTTGATCTTGAGCCACTCCCTGGTCCGTCTGCCCGGACGGTAGGGCGAACCGAGCTTCTTGGCGACGATCCCCTCGAGGTTCTGCGCTTTGCTGGCCTCCGACAGAGCTTTTCCCTCGGCCATCACGTGAGGAGACACGTCTACGATTTTCGAAGGCACGATGAGCTCGGCCAGGAGACCCTTTCGCTTCTCGACCGGCGCGTCGATCAACGAGCGCCCGTCGAGATAGATGACGTCGAAGACGATAAGGACGACCGGGATCGATTTGACCGCCTTTTCGATGTCGCCGGCGTTCTGCAGATTCATTCTGCCTTGCAAACGCTCGAACGATGGCCGGCCGTTCTCCATCGCCACAATCTCACCATCCAGGATGGCGTCGAGCGCGACGGTTTGCTCGTGCAGGCGCGACAGCTCCGGATAGCCCGCGGTCACGTTTCTCCCGCTGCGCGATACGAGTATGGTTTCGTCCGCGCAGCATGCAAGCGCACGCACCCCGTCCCACTTCGGTTCGAACAGCCAGCGCTCATCGTCAAATGCTTCCGTCACGGGGGTGGCCAGCATCGGCGACAGGGGAGGGGGATCATCACGCGGGGGGCGCTCGTCCTTGGCAAGCAGCACAATCCAGTCGTCTTTGCCGTCCTCATGCCGTGTTCGATTGAGATGGTAGACGCCGCGGACCCGCGCTCCTGTGAGACGAATGCTGAGCTTCCCCTCCTCTTGCTCAAGCACTTCGTATTCACCGCGGTCGAAGATCCGCACCTCTCCGGCTCCGTACTGTCCCGCGGGAATGGTTCCGGTGAACGACCCGTACTCGAAGGGATGATCCTCGACATGGACGGCCAGGTGCACTTTGCCCTTGGTGGCCGGGAGGTTCTTGGGCACGGCCCACGACACCAGCACGGGAGTGTCGCCGTTCATCATCTCGAGGCGTAAGTCGAAGTGCAAACGCCGGGCATGGTGCTGATGTATGACGAAGGTCGACCCGGGGCGCGCCGTACCGGGGTCGACGTTACCCATGACGGCGGGGACGGGCTCGGGCGTCGCCTGGAAGGACCGCTTGTCTTCGTAGGTCTTATCCGGCGTCACTCGTCTCCCTCGGTTGAAGTAGAGGAGGCTGCTCCAACTTGGTTTTGCGGACCAGCCACTGCGCCAGCCCGACTCCGCCGTAGGGGTTGTCTGTCGCCACACCCTCGTGTTTGGTGAAGACGTAGACGTCCCGAATCGTTCCCTCCTCCTGCAGCAACAGGCGCCATGCCTTGCGAGCCCGCGGCGAGTACCTGGTGGCGCGCAGGCGTATGTAGGCAAATGGCCCGGGAGGGAGAGCAGATGGAGGCGCGCCGGTGGTCTCAGACAGCACCCGGGTAGCGTTGCGTGAGCCGATCAAACCGTGCACGTCCTCTTGGTCCCACGACTCATGGCGGAACTCAAAGGCGTAACGATGGTTCTCGGGCAGTGCCTGCAACAAGCGTGCGAGCTCGTCGTCATCCCGCTTACGCGTGGCCGGGAATTGGAACAGCATCACACCCAGGCGATGCTCGAGGATGGCGGCAGAACGCAGGCATTCGTCGAGGAAGTCGCGCTGGGGGCCGTCGGGTGCGAGCTTCCTCACATGTGTAAGCCGGCGATGCGCCTTGATCGCATAGCGGAATTCGTCCGGAGCCGAGCGCGCCCAGCGCGCGTATGTCTCGTCCGACTGGCTACTGCGAAAGGTGACGTTGATCTCACACGCACTGAGAATGCTGGAGTAGTGCTCGAGCCATCTGGTGGATGGAAGGCGCGCCGGGTAGAAACCAGAGGAGACGCCGGAGTCGCCATTGCGAGCTTTCCATTCCGGATAGGCCCAGCCCGATGTGCCTATGAAGAGAGCCATACCGCGAGGGTACTCGTGGTTAGAGATGCGGTCAGCGTCTCACCATTCGGGCTTTTCGGGGCTTCGCCCCCAGGGTTTCGATGGCGGGCCGGAGGGACTGGCCCGGGCCCTCGGCGACCGGCAGGAAAGGGTCGCCCACCTTCGCAATGCGCCCGAAGATGCTTTCGATGGTGTGGTTCTCTATCGTGTCGAGCTCGGTCCACTCGAACGGTGTGGAAACGGTGGCGAGCGGCTCCGGACGCACCGAGTAGGCGGCCGCTATGTTGGCTCCCTCCCGGTTCATGTTGACGTCCAGGAACACCTTGCCCGTGCGCTTCGCTACCTCCCATTCCAGTGTGGTCGTCCTGGGATCGGCTTCGTGAACCAGCTCGGAGATTGCGCCCACCACCCCCCGCACTTCGTCGTAGGTGTGGGTTCCGTCGAGCGGCAGCATTATCTGGATGCCGGTGGCGCCCGAGGTTTTCGGATAGGCATGGAGTTCCAACCGATCCAGCAATACCTTTACGAGTGATGCTACGTATCTCGCTTCCTCGAATCCCGCCCCTTCCGCCGGGTCCAGATCGAAGAACGCGTATGAGGGATGCGTTTGGTCGGGGCCCCGCGCGTGCAGCGGATGAAACTCGATGGCGCCGAGATTGGCGATCCAGAGCATCTCCAACGCGTCCGTGACGGTGAGGTAGTTGATGATCTTGGAATCGGAGTCAGACGGCACCGGAAGAGTCGGCATCCATTCCGGGGTGTGCTTGGGAGCGTTCTTTTCGTAGAAGAAGCCGCCTCCGACACCGTTCGGCATGCGTTTCAACGTCAACGGCCGGCATTCCAGATGCGGAAGCATGGTCCGGGAGACGTTGAAGTAGTAGCTGAGGAGGTCGCCCTTTGTGAGGCCCTCCTGGGGCCAGTACACCTTGGGGAGGTTGGAGAGGCGGAGCTCGCGCTCTCCGGCCCGGGCGATCCAGTGCTCGCCGTGCCGGACGACGGGGAGCTCGGCGGGCCAGTCTATCGTGGTCAAGCCCATGTTGGCTCGCTACAGTGTGCAGGGCCTACTCGTCGTCTCCCGCCTGCGAGGACGCCTTGGCCTTGATCTCGTCGAGAATGGGCGCGTTCTGCAGCGTCGAGACATCGCCGAGCTCCTGTCCGGTGGCGACGTCCCGCAGCAGCCGGCGCATGATCTTGCCCGACCGGGTCTTGGGCAGGTCGTCGGTGAAAATTATCGAGTGTGGACGGGCCAGTTTGCCGATCACCTTTGCCACGTGAGCACGCAACTCCTGCATCAGTTCATCGTTGCCCTCCACGCCGCTTTTCACGGTGCAGAAAGCCACGATGGTCTCGCCCTCTTTGGGGTCCACGCGTCCGACCACTGCCGCTTCCGCGACGTCGGGATGATCGACCAGCGCCGACTCGACCTCGTAGGTCGAGATGCGGTGGCCGGCGATGTTCATGACGTCGTCGACGCGACCCAAGAGCCAGTAGTAGCCGTCGTCGTCCAACTTGGCGCCGTCTCCCGGAAAGTAGACATCGTTGCCGAAACGCTCGAAGTAGTTCTCGACGTAGCGGCCGGCGTCGTTGAAGATCGTCCTGAACATCGCGGGGACGGGCCGTTTCAGCACGAGGTAGCCGCCCCCTCCGGGCCCCACGGGCTCCCCCGACTCGTCGACCACGTCAACGAAGGACCCGGGGAACGGCTTTGTCGCCGATCCCGGCTTGAGTGTGGTGAGTCCCGGCAGCGCCGAGATCACGATTTGCCCCGTCTCGGTCTGCCACCAGGTGTCGACAACCGGCGTCTTGCCGCCTCCGATGAACTCTTGATACCAGATCCAAGCCTCCGGGTTGATGGGTTCGCCCACGCTTCCCAGCACCCGCAGGGAAGAGAGGTCGTGCTTGTTTGGGTAGTCGACGCCCCACTTCATGCAGGAACGGATCGCGGTCGGCGCGGTGTAGAGAATTGTTGCCCGGTGATCTTCGATGATCGACCACCACCTGTCTTTGTCGGGGTGATCCGGCGCGCCCTCGTACAGGATCGACGTGCATCCGTTGACGAGAGGTCCGTAGACGATGTAGGAGTGCCCCGTCACCCAGCCGATGTCCGCGGCGCACCAGTAGACATCGCTTTCGGGTTTGATATCGAAGATGTAGTGGTGCGTGGAAGCAACCCCGGTGAGGTAGCCGCCGGTAGTGTGGACGATGCCCTTGGGCTTTCCTGTGGTCCCCGAGGTATAGAGGATGTACAAGAGGTCTTCGGCATCCATGGGCTCAGCAGGGCAGTCCGCAGACGCCGCCTGGACGATATTCGAATAGATTAGGTCGCGCCCTTCGACCATGTTCACGTCTTCGTCCGTACGCTGGACGACGACGACCTTCTCGATGGACTCCGTGCCCTCGAGCGCCTCGTCCGCGTTGGCCTTGAGAGGGACGACGTTGCCCTTTCGGTAGCCGCCGTCGGCGGTGATCAGCACCTTGCATTCGGCGTCGTTGATGCGGTCTCGTAACGACTCAGCCGAGAATCCACCGAAGACGACCGAATGCGGCGCGCCGATCCGGGCGCAGGCCAGCATGGCCGCAGGAAGCTCGGGGATCATGGGCATGTAGATCGCGACGCGGTCGCCCTTGGCGACTCCAAGATCCTTGAGCCCGTTGGCGAGACGGCAGACTTCTTCGTGCAGCTCCCGGTAGGTGACGTCGCGCGTCTCACCCGGCTCGCCTACCCAATGGTAGGCAACTCGGTCTCCATGCGATTCGAGGTGCCGGTCGAGGCAATTATAGGAAGCGTTCAGCTTGCCGCCCACGAACCACTTGTGCCACGGCGGATCCTGCTCCAGCACGACGTCCCAGCGCTGGAACCAGTCGAGCCGCTCCGCCTGGGACTCCCACCACCCTTCGGGGTCCCGCTCGGCCTCCTCGTAGATGGCCGGGTCGTTTGCATTCGCTTGCTCGGTGAACTCCTCCGGGGGCTCGAATGTCCGCCGCTCCTGAAGGAGGGCGTCAATCGTCTTCTCGACTTCCTTCTCAGGCATCAGATCCCTCCCATGTCGACCAGACCACTGAGCGTACTGCCACAATGGGGCCGTGGGCCAATTAGAGGAGCGTCTTCGGACCAGCGCCAAGCGCACAGGCGTTGTTGCCGTCAGGGGTGAACGGGCAACGACCAGAAGTGATCATGTGGCCGGCGAGGAACCGATGGAGATCCGCGCCGGGGGAGCCGGCCAGGAGCCGGCCCCGGTGGCGGTCACCATGCGCACGCCGGGCAACGATTTCGAGCTCGCCGCGGGATTCCTGTTCACAGAAGGTTTGATAGCGCCACAGGACATTGTCAAGGTCAGCTATTGCGACGCGCTCGACGTCACCCAGGAGTTCAATGTCGTTACGGTCCGGCTGGCTAAGCCCTTCGACCCCAAGGAGCTGAGGCGCAACTTCTATGCGACATCGAGCTGCGGGATTTGCGGGAAAGCGTCCCTTGACCAAGTCGCTCTTCAGTGTCCGGCTATCCCTTCGGGGCCGCAGGTGCAACGCTCGGTGATAACAAGCTTGCCCCAGGGGCTGCGCGACGGGCAGAAGACCTTCAGCAGAACCGGAGGGCTTCACGCTTCGGGGTTCTTCGACACGGCTGGGATGCCTGCCGGTCTACGCGAGGACGTGGGGCGCCACAACGCGCTGGACAAGCTGATCGGCAAGATGCTGCTCGCCGGCGAGTTTGATTTCTGGGATCGAATCCTGATGGTTTCCGGACGCGCGGGGTTCGAGATCGTTCAGAAGGCCGCAATGGCAGGGGTTCCGATGATCTGCGCGGTGTCGGCGCCTTCGAGCCTGGCGGTGGATGCGGCCGAGAGGTTCGGCATCACGCTCGTGGGCTTCCTGCGGGGCGACAATTTCAATATCTACACCCGCCCCGAACGCATAGACCTGTCCTCCTAGCCGGCCGAAGCGGCCATCCGAGTACGAAGGGGGGAGGTTTGGTCCCGGCCGATTGGCTCAGGGCGCGTCGTGCTCGGTGTCTCCGGACAGCAACTGCAGAGCGTGCGGGATCAGGGGCAGCACCGCCTCGAGGCTTTCCTCCATCCCTTTGGGGCTCCCCGGCAGGTTGACGATGAGGCTGCGGTGGGCGGCTCCCGCGACGGCGCGCGACAACGCGGCCAGCGGCGTCTTGGCCAATCCTGCGGAGCGCATGATCTCTGCCAGCCCCGGAGCCGCCCGGTCGATCACCGACTCTGTTGCCTCCGGCGTTATATCGCGCGGGCCGAAGCCCGTCCCTCCGGTGGTGACGATCAGGGGAACGTCCCGCTCCACGAGGTCGCGTAGCGCTTTCTCGATTGCCCCTCTGTCATCGGGCACAACGGAGCGGTCGATGACTTCGAAGTCGTGGTCCGAAAGCAGCCTGTGGGCGGCGTCACCCGACCTGTCCTCACGGACGCCGTGGGTCACTCCGTCGCTAACGGTCACAACTGCGGCTTTGAAGAGCACCACCCCTCCCTATCCAAACTTCACTGCACCGGCCGGCCCGGTAGGCGGGCTCCGGGGTGCACTGAGCATCAAACCCATTTGATGGGGCCCGTGCCGTGATCGGCTTGTCACTCGACCAGGACCTTGCCCAACGCCTCGAGGCTGGCGACGTTGTGGCCCGGGAGGAACACGTCGACGTGTGGGAGAGCAGCGGCCATGCCCCGGGCGAGAGGTTGATACAACGGGCTGCCCTTGAGTGGGTTGACCCAGATCACCCGCCACGCCAGCCGTCCGAGGCGAGCCATCTGTGCCCCAAGAAGGTCCGGGTCGCCTCGGTCGAGTCCATCCGAGCACAGAACCACCACGGCGCGCCGAAGCGCCACATGCTGACCGTACTCATCGAGCAGTCCCCGGAGCGACTCACCTATGCGGGTGCCCCCGTCCCAGTCCTGGACCGTGGCGGCGACCTCTTGAAGCGCCGCATCCGGATCTCTGGCCCTGAGAGCGCCTGTGACCCGGGTGAGGCGCGTGCCGAAGCAGAACACCTCGACCTTCTGCCCCGCCGAGATAGCGGCGAAGGCGAACTGCATGAGGGCGCGGGAGTACGCCGACATCGAACCGGATACATCGAGTACCAATACCAGAGGTCGGATCTTGCGGCGACGACCCCTGTAGGCGCGCCTGAAAGGCTCGCCCTGAGTCTTGAGTGATGACCGAAGCGTCCGGGGAAGATCGAACCGCCGCGCTTTTGCGGAGGGCCGCAGTCTGCGCGCCGTCCTCAGTGGAACGCTCAACCTGAGGTGACGAATCAGCAGCGCAGCGTGATTGCGCTCTTCTTCGGTGAGAGTGTCGAACGACTTGTTCCTTAGCATCTCGGTGCCGCTTGCGACCATGCGGATGGCCGCGTCGCCGTGGGCCTCCTCATCGTCCGCAAAACCGGCGACGGCTCCTGTGTCCTCACCTTCGATCGTCGTTTCACCCGTCGGCGCCTGTGTGCGGTCGAGCCAATCGAAAAGCGACGGCATGGTTTCGTCGAGCTTCGATCGACCGAAGTACGCTTCGAAGGCGTTGTCGAAAAGCTCGACATCCTCTGGTCGCGAAATCAGCGTGGCGCGTCCCGACCAGTACAGGTTGCTACGATCCGCGGGAGCGAGGACGCCGGTCGCTCTGCAAAAGTTGAGTATCCGGCCCGTGCCCACGGAGAGCCCCCGGGCGCGCAACTCCCGGCCGAAGCCAACGAGATGGGCGTGGTCAACCCCTGCCGGCATCATCCTCCACGACGTCGTCGATGTGCCGGCGTACGTACTCGAAGTCCTCGTGGTCCTTGATGACCGCCCCGAGGGTCGCCTCTGCTGATTGGTTGTCGAGATGCGGCGCGCCGAGGAAGGCCAGGCTGTTGGACCAGTCGATCGTTTCGGCGACGCCGGGGCGTTTGGCGACATCCATGTTGCGAAGCCGCGCCACTGCCTGGGCAACCTCACGTGCAAGGGCTCCGGCCACGTGCGGAGCACGGAGGCGGACGATCTCGACCTCCCGCTCGAGAGAAGGATGGTCGATCCAGTGGTAGAGGCAGCGTCTTTTCAGTGCGTCGTGAAGGTCGCGCGTCCGGTTGGAGGTGATGATCACCGCGGGCGGGGACTGAGCTGCAATCCGGCCGATCTCGGGAATGGTCACTGCGAAATCGGCCAGCACCTCCAGCAGAAAGGCTTCGAATTCGTCGTCGGCACGGTCGAGCTCATCGATCAGCAGCACGGCCCCGGAGCCGGCGCGGCACGCAGCCAGCAGCGGCCGTTCCACCAGGAACTGCGGGCCGAACAGATTGGTGGCGGCCGCCCCTGCGGCGTCGGAAGCTCTTATCGCGAGGAGCTGGCGCGAGTAGTCCCATTCGTACAGCGCCTGGCTTGCGTCGATGCCCTCGTAGCACTGCAGACGGATGAGATCTCGGCCGAGCATCTCGGCGAGCACCTTGGCTACCTCGGTTTTCCCCACTCCAGCCTCGCCCTCGAGAAGTATGGGCTTGTCGAGGGACAGGGCCAGGTAGATGGATGTCGCCAGGCCCCTGTCGGGCAGGTAGAGGTGCTGCCGCAGCCCGCCGGCGAGCTCCTCTGCGGATGAGAAGGGGAGGGCGGTCAAGCCCTCCCCTTCGTGTGGTCGATACGGATCAGCGCGATAGGGCTTCCTCTAGGGCGCGCCGCGTGAACACCTTGGCCATCTCTTTACGGTACTCCGACGAGCCAAGTGGATCGCTTACGGGAGTGGTGCCTTCATCCGCATGCTGTGATGCCTCGGCAGGGTCGGATCCACCGGCGAGTGCCTGCTCGACACCACCGGCACGAAGCGGCGTTTCGCCCATGCTCGTCAGCGCTATCCGGGCGTTTCCGATGCCGCCGTTGGACCTCTGCACCACCGCTGCCACTCCGACCGTGGCCCAATCCTGGGCTCGGTGATGGAATTTCTGGTACGACCATCCGCGATCGGGGACCTTGGGAACGCGTATCTCGGTGAGCAGGTCCCGCGGGCCGAGCGCGGTCTCGAAGATGCCCTTGAAAAAGTCGCCGGCCGGGATGGTCCGCTCTCCTTGCTCGCTCTGGACGACCATGGTGGCATCCAGAGCGAGCAACACGGTCGGAAGATCCGATGCGGGGTCGCCGTGGGCGACGCTTCCTCCGATCGTGCCGCGATGGCGCACCTGGGGATCTCCGACCTCCCCCGCCGTATGCGCAACGATCGGGCACTGCTGCATGAGGTCATCGTTGTTGTGGACGTCCTCGTAGACGGTGCCGGCGCCGATTGCCATATGGTTGCCGCCGTCTCTCACGTAGGACATGTCGCGGATGCGGCCGATGTCCACCAGCGCTGTGGGTGCAGCAAACCTGAGTTTCATAAGGGGTAGCAGGGAGTGTCCGCCGGCCAGTAACTTGGCTTCGTCGCCGAAATTGCTGAGCAGCTCGATGGCGTGCTCGGGGTTTTCGGCTACCTCGTACTCGAACGCCGATGGAATCACGGCTGCCCTCCCTTTGCTTGTGCAATGGCGTTGAAGACGCGTTCGGGAGTCACCGGCATATCGATGCCGGTTACGCCGAGCGGTGCAAGAGCGTCGATGGTTGCGTTGACCACTGCCGGAGGGGAGGCGATGGTGCCCGCCTCCCCCACGCCCTTGACGCCGAGCCGATTGGTGCTCGAAGGAGTGACCGTATTCGCAGTGGCGAAGGTTGGAAGCTCGGCCGCCGACGGGATCCGGTAATAGCCCATATGGCTCGTGAGCAGAGCCCCGCTTTCGTCGTAGACCGCCTCTTCGTACATCGCCTCGGCGATGCCCTGGGCCACGCCTCCGTGCACCTGACCTTCGACGATCATCGGATTGATGATCGTCCCGCAGTCGTCGACGCCCACGTACTTGACGATCTCGGACATGCCCGTCTCGGTGTCGATCTCGATGGCACATAGGTGAGCGCCCGCCGGGAAGGTGAAGTTGGGCGGGTCGAACACAAACGTTTCGTCGAGTCCCGGCTCCATACCCTCGGGGAGGTTGTGCGCCGTCCACGCCGACAGGGCAATCTGGGGGATCGTCTTCGACTTGTCGGGTGCGCCCTTGACCTGGAACTTACCGTCTACCCATTCGATGTCTTCCTCGGCGACCTCGAGCTCATGAGCTGCAATTTTCTGGGCCTTGTTCCTCACCTTGTCGGCCGCGTAGTGGAGAGCGACTCCCCCCACCGAAAGGCTGCGGCTGCCGTAGGTGTCCATGCCGTAGTGGGATACATGTGTGTCTCCGTGGAACACCTCGACGTCGTCGAAGTCGACGCCGAGGTCGTCTGCCACGATCTGGGACCAGGAAGTCTCGTGGCCTTGACCGTGAGGGGAGGTCCCGGTCACGACCTCGATCTTGCCCGTCGGACGGCACCGGATAGTGGCCGCCTCCCATCCACCGGCGCCGTAACGAAGCGACGCAAGCACCTGTGAGGGAGCAAGGCCGCACATCTCGATGTAGGTCGAGACACCGATGCCGAGCTGCTTTGTGTCACCGCGGTCACGGCGCGCTTGCTGCTCGCGACGCAATTCGTCGTAGCCGAACATCTCCATCGCTTTATCGAGCGATGCGTGGTAGTCGCCGGAATCGAACTGCATCGTCGTCACGACCTCGGTCGCTTCCTTAAACGGCGGGAGGAAGTTCAGCCTGCGGAGCTCGGCGGGGTCTTTGCCCACCTTCCTGGCAAGGGCGTCCATTATTCGCTCGACTGCGTAGGTAGCCTCAGGCCGCCCCGCCCCGCGATAAGCATCTGTAGGCGTCTTGTTGGTGAAGACGCTGGTGCATTCGAACGAATAGGCCTCGGCGCCGTAGACGCCATGGTAGAGAAACGCGCCCAGGATGGGGATGCCGGGCGTCACGAGCTGCATGTAGGCGCCCATGTCCGCGTGAAGCTTGACCCTAAAGCCAAGCGTCTTTCCCTCCTCGGTGGCGGCGACTTCCATGTCTTGAATCACCGAACGACCGTGAATCGTCGACAGGTAGTTCTCAGAGCGCTCTTCGATCCACTTGATGGGCGCTCTTAGTTTGCGGGCCAAAGCGAGCGCGATCGCCTCTTCTGCATAGACATTGAGCTTCGATCCAAACCCGCCGCCCACATCGGGTGCCACGACCCGCAGCTTGGACTCGGGAATCCCCATTGTCCCGCTCAGCGTCGTCTTGAGGATGTGGGGAATCTGAGTTGCGGAGTAGAGCGTGTACTCGCCTTGGGCGGGAACGGGGTCGACCACGACCCCGCGCGGCTCGATCGCATTGGGGATCAAGCGCGGGTGGTAGTAGCGTTCTTTCACGACCACAGGGGCTTCGGAAAAGACCTTGTCGACTTCACCGACCTTGAAGTCCCAATCGTATGCGTCGTTGGACCCGAGGTCTTCGTGACACACGGGTGCGCCTTCTTTGAGCGCGTCCTCAATTTCGAGGCACGCATCCAGAGGCTCGTAATCGACATCGACTGCCTCGATCGCATCCGCTGCGTGCTCGCGGCTGTCGGCCACGACGACCGCGACCGCGTCCCCCGCATAGCGCGCCTTGTCCTGGGTTACCGGCCAGTGATCGGGCATGCGCGCATCTTCGGTGGTGGGTGTGGGATAGCTGGTGGTGGAAATCGGCCACGCGCACGGCAACCCCGCTGCAAAGTCGCCGGCGAGATCAGCCCCGCTGTACACGGCCACCACGCCGGGCATCTCCAGGGCCCTGCCGGCGTCCACCCCATTGACCTTGGCGTGGGCGAATGGGCTCCTTACCATTGCGAACCACAGCATGCCGGGCAGCGAGATGTCGTCGATGAAGGTTCCCTGACCGTGGACCAGCTCGGGATCTTCCTTTCGTTTGAGCCCGCCGCCCACAAACTTCTCGGGGCGTTCCGCTACCTGTGTCATATGGTCACCCCCGCCTTCACGCGTTGGCGGGCGAGCTCATCTGCTCGGCCGCAGCCTGGATCGACTTGACGATGCTCTGATAGCCCGTGCAGCGGCAGAGGTTGCCCTCGAGCCCGAGCCTCAGCGCCTTGTCGGACATATCGGCGCCCTCCTCGATGAGACCGAGCCCGGCCATGATCATCCCGGGGGTGCAGTAGCCGCACTGGAGCCCGTGGTTCTCTTGGAAGGCCGCCTGGAGCGGATGCATGGCGCCGTCCTGGGACAGCCCTTCGATCGTCAATATCTCGGCCCCATCCGCCTGCACCGCCAGAACCGTGCATGACTTGACGGATCTGCCGTCCATGAGAACCGTGCAAGCGCCGCATGAGGTCGTGTCGCAGCCGACATTGGTCCCGGTCAGACTGAGAGTCTCCCGCAGGAAGTAGACGAGCAGCTGCCTCGGCTCAACCTCCCTCGTGTGCTCGGCGCCGTTAACCGTAACGGTGATTTGCCTCAAGCCCCCACCTTCCTCTCCCGGTCGCAGAGAGCGCTCAGTCGCCCAAAGGCCGGATGCGCACTGCTTCTCTGCGGACCGCCTATCCTCCGCTGGACACCGTGAAAGTAAGATAGTACGCCCAGCCCTTCGACTTGAACCGGTGGCGATAACGCATGGGGGAGACCGCACAGGTTTTATCGGCGATCAGCGCGCTCCGGGCGCAGGGGCAGCGCATGGCGCTTGCTACGATCGTCGGCGTCAAGGGATCGACTTACCGGCGCGCCGGAGCTCGATTGCTGGTGCCCGACGCCGGCGAACTGGTCGGCAACCTTTCCGGGGGCTGTCTCGAAGGTGAGGTCGAGGGGCTCGCACGCTCGGTGATGGCCGAGGACCGGCCGCGACTCGCACTTTTCGATCTCACCGCGGACGACGAGGTGATCTGGGGATGGGGCTTGGGTTGTAACGGCGCCATCGAGGTTTTCATCGAACCGGCGGACAGGGCGGCCGAGACGGCAGATGCCCTTCGCCTGGCGCTCGAGCAGGAGCGGCCTATAGCGGTCGCAACCGTGATCAGCTCGGATCTCGAGAAGGTTCCAATTGGAGCTCGCATGCTCGTGCGCCCGGGAGAGACGCCCGAAGGAGGTACCGGCGCAGAGGCAGTCGATGGCACTCTGGCCGGCTTGGCTTCGGGAGCCTTGGTGACGGGTGTCACCGAGACCCGCACGGTCGCCTTTCCCGAAGGCGACGTGCGGGTCTTCCTGGAGGCGTTGCAACCGCCGATACGTCTGTTGGTTTGCGGAGCCGGCCATGATGCGATTCCGCTTGTTGCGGCCGCGGCCGCTATGGGTTGGCGCGTCGTTGTGGCCGACGATCGCGATGCGTTCCTGGATGCGAGGCGCTTTCCCGGAGCGACCAGATTTCTATCCGCCGAACCGGCGGCCGCGGCGGAGGCCCTCGAGCTCGACGGACGCACCTACGCCGTGGTCATGAGCCACAACTACCTGCGGGACCGAGACTACCTGCGCGGGCTGTTGGACACCGAGGTGGCCTACATAGGAATGCTCGGGCCCAACGAGCGCCTCAGACGACTCCTCGATGATCTGAGCCGTCAAGAGGTGAGCCCATCGGGGATCGATACGGCAAAGCTGCACGGGCCGGCGGGCCTCGACGTCGGCGCCGAAGGGCCAGAGGAGATCGCGTCTGCGATCGTGGCCGAGATCCTCGCCGTCAGCAGAGGCCGGCGCGGCGGTTTTCTCAGGGACAGGCCGGGGCCGATCCACGACAGGGCGCAAGCAGCGGGCCACGCGGCAGCCGCCGGATAAGCAGAGACGGGAGAGAGCAGATGCCATTGATCGAAACTTCCTTTGAGGTTCCCGCCGGAACGGATGAGGTGTGGGGCTACCTGTTGGACATCGAAAAGGTCGTTCCCTGCATGCCCGGCGCGGAGCTGACAGAGACCATCGACGACGATCACTGGAAGGGCAAGATGAAGCTGAAGCTCGGGCCGGTCTCGTTGGTGTTCGCGGGCAAGGTGGAGATGCAGGAGCGCAACGAGGAGGAGCACAGGGTCGTCTTGGAGGCCTCCGCGATGGAACAGCGCGGGAAGGGAGCCGCATCCGCAAAGGTCACCTCGTCTATGGAGAGGTTCGACGGAGGCACCCGGGTGCATGTCGCTCAGGACATCAAGGTTTCGGGTCAGGCGGCGCAGTTCAGCCGCGGGATGATGGAGGACGTCGCCACGAAGGTTGTCCATCAGTTCGCGGATTGCCTGAAGGCGCAAATGGAGGCCGAGGGAGTCGCGAAGGCGGACGGCGGCGGAGGGGGGGAGGTCGAACGGGCTACATCGGGGGCCCTGGCGGCCGAGAAGCTCGCCGCTGCGCCTGCCTTGGGTCCGTCTCCTGCACCGGCACGAGCGAGCGCTTCGTCCCCTGCGCACCCGGCCGGGCAAACGAGCGCCCGGCCGGGTGCAGCCGAGCTGGATGCTTCCGGTCTGGTCCTGGGCGCGCTTCGAAATGCCGTTCTGCGCACCCTCTCCCGGGTGTTCCGGGGTGCCTCGGGCGTCTTCCGATGGCTGGCCGACACCGTCGACCGCGCCGCCAGGGGCTAAACGCGATGCCGGATGGTCCTCGTCTCTCAGGGATCATCCTCGCCGGCGGGACGTCGGCGCGCCTGGGGCGTCCCAAGCAGACGCTCGAGCTCTGGGGCAAGCCAGTGCTTCAGCATGTCATCGATGCCGCCGCCGGAGCCAAGCTCAGTGAGGTGATCGTCGTCCTGGGGCACCAGGCCGCTGCGATCGCCGGTGTACTCGAGCTCCCGACCGGAGCGCGCGTCGTCGAGAATCCGGATTTCGCCGCCGGGCAGTCGACCTCGCTCCGAGCCGGACTCGATGCCTGCGACCGAGCCTGCCGGGCGGCCGCCGTTCTCGTCGGGGACCAACCGGGCCTGACCACCGAGCTGATCGACAAAGTGATCGGCGCCTACCTGAGGGGTGATGCCCAGGTTGCTCGGGCGATGTTCGAAGGCGCGCCCGGCCACCCCGTCATCGTCGATCGTGCTCTGTGGAGCGCCTGGCGGAAGGCCGCGGGGGACAAGGGCTGGCGGGACCTGATTGCCTCCGCACCGCGTCTGGACGTCGAGTTGGGCGTGCCGCCGCCGGGGGACATCGACACTCCCGAGCATTACGAGGCCTTATTGCGCACGGGCCCCCCCGGACCGGAGCGGGGAGCTCTGACCGTCCTCCCCATCCCGATACCACCTTCGGGGCCAACCAAACTTTTCTGCGAGAAGACCCGTCTCTGGGAGGTCACTAGGCCTGCACGACCTGAAGAGACGGGCTGAAGCGGCAGACGATTACCTGCTTGGAGTATTCTTGCCCGGCGAAGGCAAAAAGGAAAGGACGGCGGACGAGTGGAGGGGAACCGTGGGGTTTGACCTCGTTCTGGAGGAGCTCCGCACGATCTGTGGAGCCGAGCACGTCTTCACCCATCCCCATCAACTTCACACCTTCGAATCCGACGGCCTTGCGTTGTACCGGGCGATGCCACGCGTGGCGGTGCTCCCAGGCACAGCCGGAGAGACAAGCAGGGTCGTGCGTGTCTGTCACGAGGCCGGGATTCCGTGGGTCGCCCGCGGCTCGGGCACCGGTCTGTCGGGTGGTGCTCTGCCTCACACAGATGGCGTGCTCATCGTCATGTCACGTCTTCGAACCGTCCTCGAAGTCGACCTCGACAACCAGCGTGTCGTGGTCGAGCCGGGCGTGACCAACGCAGAGGTGTCCAAGGCGGTCGGGCCGACGCACTTTTATCCCCCGGATCCCTCGAGCCAGATCGTGTGCTCCATCGGCGGCAACATCGCGGAGAACTCGGGAGGAGCTCACTGCTTCAAGTACGGGTTTACGACGAACTACGTCACCGGGCTCGAGGTGGTGCTGCCGAGCGGCGACTTCGTGACCCTTGGCGGCAAGGAGCTCGACCGTCCGGGGTACGACCTGATCGGTGCGTTCATCGGCTCGGAGGGGACTCTCGGAATCGCCACCAAGGTCACACTCAAGGTGATGCCCACCCCCGAAGACGTGAGGACGCTGGTGGCCTACTTCGACGGTACCGAGCCTGCCGGCAGGACCGTCTCCGACATCGTGGCGGCCGGCATCGTCCCCGCCGCCATCGAGATGATGGACAACCTCTCGATCCGCGCCTGCGAGGACGCGACCCATGCCGGTTATCCACCCGACGCCGGAGCCGCCCTCATCGTCGAGCTCGACGGCTCGGAGGTCGAGTGCAAGACGCGTTTCGAAGACGTACTGGAGATCTGCGACCGCAACGACGCAACCGATGTGCGGGTCGCCTCTGACGACGCCGAACGTCAGCTCATCTGGAAAGCGCGGAAGGCCGCGTTTGCGGCGATGGGCCGGGTCGCGCGCGACTACTACGTGCAGGACAGTGTCATTCCCCGCACGAAACTCTCGGAGGTGCTGGGGCGCATCGATCGACTCGCCGACGAGTATGGGCTGCCGGTCGCGAATGTGTTCCATGCCGGCGACGGCAATCTTCACCCGCTGGTCTGCTACGACGCCCGCAATGACGGCGAGGCGGACAAGGCCGAGGAGCTTGCCGGCGCCATCGTGACCGCATGCCTCGACGCCGGAGGTTCGATCACAGGTGAACACGGGGTGGGAGTCGACAAGAAGAAGTTCATGACGAAGATGTTCTCGGAAGCGGACCTGGGGGCGTTCCAGCGGCTCCGGTGCGCGTTCGACCCGGAGGGACTCGCCAACCCGGAGAAGGTGATGCCGGCCCCGCGGCTCTGTGGAGAGGTTCCGGGGCCCTACCGGCGGCATCCGATCGAGAAAGCCGGGCTCGCCGAGCGATTCTAGGACGCCCGAGACAGCAAGAGGGGAGTCAGCCTGGAGAGGGTAGAGCCGTCATCGCAAACCGAGGCCGCCGAGGTACTTCGCGGTTGCGCCGGCGAGGGTGCGTCCCTGCGGCCCGTCGGCTCCGGCACCAAGCTTGGATGGGGGCGAACCACGCCGGAGCCGGACTTCGAACTGGCCACGAACCGGCTAAACCGCGTGCTCGAGCACAACGCGGGTGACTTCACCGCTGTGATGCAGCCGGGAGTGAAGCTCGCCGAAGCCCAACGAATTCTCGCCGGCAAGGATCAGATGCTAGCGCTCGACCCTCCCCTGCAGGGATCCGCGGCGACTCTGGGCGGGATCGTCGCGACCGGGGACTCGGGTCCTTTGCGCCATCGCTTCAACGCGCCGCGTGACCTCATTCTCGGGATCACCGTTGCGCTCTCCGACGGAACCGTGGCGCGCGCCGGTGGGCAGGTGATCAAGAACGTCGCCGGCTATGACCTCGGCAAGCTCTTTGCCGGCTCCTTCGGCACGCTAGGGCTCATCCTCGAGTTGACCGTGAGGCTTCACCCTCTGCCTCCGGGCACCGCTACCGCCACCGCCGAAAGCGACGACCCCGACGCGCTGGAGCGGGCTGCCTCGGCTTTGGCTCATGCGCCGATGGAGACGAACAGTCTGGATCTGGGCTGGGCCTCCGGGCGGGGGCGGGTGCTCGCCCGCTTCGGCGGCGCCGAGCCCGCGCAGCAGGCCGAGGCCGCTGAGCGGGTGATCGAGGACGAGGGTTTGGATCCCGTGCTGATCGAAGATGACACCGAGCTCTGGGAACGCCAGCGCGGCGGACAGCGATCCGGGGGCGGTCTCGTGGTCAGGGTCTCGGGTCTCCAGAAAGAGGCGGCGCGGGTGATCCGTACCGCCGAGAGCCTCGGCGGTACGGTGGTGGGCAGGGCCGGGCTGGGCCTCTACTGGGTGAAGCTCGAGCACGACGACGTCGCCGAGGCGGTGGCGTGCGTCGGGGAGATGAGGAGTAATTTGAGCCCCCTTCAATGTGTGGTTCTCGACGCGCCCCGGGAGATCCGATCTGAGCTGGATCCGTGGGGGTGGCAGGAGGCGGACGATGAGGCGCTCACGCTGATGCGCAGCGTCAAAGAGCGCTTCGACCCGGCAGGCGTTTGCAACCCGGGCATATTCGTGGGAGGCATCTAGTGGCACAGACGACTGCTTTCGACGCCCATCATCCGCCCGATCAGGATCTGATCGATGACTGCGTCCATTGTGGATTTTGCCTGCCAACCTGCCCCACCTATGTGCTCTGGGGCGAGGAGATGGACTCACCTCGGGGCCGCATCGTGCTGATGAACCGGGGACTCGAACCGGGCAGCGACATGTCGGCCGAGATGGCCACCCACTTCGACCGCTGCCTCGGGTGCATGGCCTGTGTGACCGCGTGCCCGTCTGGAGTTCAATACGACAAGCTGATCGAAGCCACCCGTCCACAGGTCGAGCGCAACCACCGCCGCAGCTTCATCGAGCGCTTGTGGCGCACCGCGCTGTTCGCCGCCTTCACCCACCCCGCCCGGTTGAGGGCGATGGTGCCGTTGCTCAGCCTTTACCGCCGAAGCGGCCTGAAGGCTGTGGTGGGGGCAAGCGGCCTGCTCGATCGGTTCCCTCGACTGATGGCCATGGAGCGGTTGACCCCTCCCGTGGCACCGGGTGCCATGTTTCAACACCTTCCCGAGGTCACTCCGGCAGCCGGTGCCAAGCGCGCACGCATCGGACTGCTCCAGGGATGCGTGCAGCGCGTCTTTTTCCACCACGTGAACGAGGCCACCGTGCGCGTCCTGTCGGCCGACGGGTTCGAGGTGTTCGCCCCGGGGGGCGTGCGGTGTTGTGGAGCCCTGATGCTGCACTCTGGCTACGAGGCGAAATCCTTCGCCCTTGCAAAGAACATGATTCGCGCCTTCGAGGAGTGTGACTACGTAGTCGTAAATGCCGCGGGGTGTGGTTCTTCGATGAAGGACTATGGCCATCTCCTGCGAGACGACCCGGAATGGTCCGCTGCCGCCAAGGCGTTCTCGGACAAGGTGCGCGATGTCTCTGAGCTGCTCGAGGATTTCGGACCGGTCGCGGAACGCCATCCGATTCCTTTAGCCGTCGCCTATCACGACGCCTGCCACCTGGCGCACGCGCAGGGTGTCCGGAGCAAGCCGCGCGACCTGCTGCGGCGCATTCCCGGGCTCTCGCTGGCCGAGCCGGCGGAATGGGAGGTGTGCTGCGGATCTGCGGGGATCTATAACCTCCTTCAGCCGGAGGCCGGCGTCGAGCTCGGACGCCGCAAGGCGGCCAATCTGGTCGCCACGGAGGCTCGGGCGGTTGCGGCCGGCAACCCCGGCTGCACCCTTCAGATCACCAGACATCTCGAGGAAGAGGGGGAAGTGATGCCCGTGTACCACCCGGTCGAGCTGCTCGACATGTCCATTCGAGGCGCCCGCCCCCCCGACCCCGACATGGGGCGCGTCCCCGGGGGCAATCGTGGCCACAGGGCCGCAGGCAGGTCGGAGAGCACGGGCCCGGGTGGGCGGGAGGGCGATGGTGGGCGGGAGGGCGATGGTGAGGCGACGCCGGAAGGAGGCGCCGGAGGGGTCGGGCGCCGAAAGGGCGGCCCCACCGGAGAGGAGAGGCCATGACCGAGAAGCCGATCGAGGGCGTCGAGGTGGACGGTCGGGTGGAGGAGGGGTTCGACGCGATCCTGACCGCCGACGCATTGGCGTTTGTCGCCGGCCTGCAGCGTGAGTTCAACCCGCGGCGCAAGGGGCTGTTGTCCCGGCGCGCCGAACGCCAGGCCGATCTCGATTCGGGGGCCACTCTGGACTTTCTTCCCGAGACCGAGGCAGTGCGCAGCGGCGACTGGAAGGTGGCGCCGGCCCCCGGGGATCTCCAGGACCGGCGCGTCGAGATCACCGGCCCAACCGATCGCAAGATGGTCATCAACGCGCTCAACTCCGGCGCCAGGGGGTTCATGGCGGACTTCGAGGATTCGAACTCTCCGACCTGGGACAACATGATCGGGGGGCACCTCAACCTGATCGACGCCATCGACGGCTCTATCGAGTTCACGGGTCCCGATGGAAAGGGCTACCGTCTCGACGAAGAGGTCGCCACACTGCTCGTGCGGCCCCGCGGCTGGCACCTTCCGGAAAAGCACATCAGAATCGACGGGGAGCCGTTGGCCGGGGCCTTCTGCGACTTCGGACTGTTCGTGTTCCACAACGCAAAGCGGCTCATCGATAAGGGCAGCGGCCCCTACTTCTACCTACCGAAGATAGAAAGCCATCTCGAGGCGCGCCTGTGGAACGAGATCTTCAATTTCTCGCAGGACGCGTTGAAGGTGCCCCGCGGCACCATCAAGGCGACCGTGCTCATAGAGACCGTTCCGGCGGCCTTCGAGATGGAAGAGATCCTCTACGAGCTGCGCGATCACTCGGCCGGCCTGAACGCGGGGCGCTGGGACTACATGTTCAGCATGATCAAGTGCCACCGGACGCGCCCCGAGTTCGTGCTTCCCGATCGCAACTCCGTGACCATGACGGTGCCCTTCATGCGCGCCTACACGGAATTGTTGGTCAGGACCTGCCACAAACGCGGGGCACATGCCATGGGAGGGATGTCGGCCTTCATTCCCAGCCGCAAGAACCCGGACGTGAACGAAAAGGCGTTCGCCAAGGTCGCCGAGGACAAGCAAAGGGAGGCAGGAGACGGCTTCGATGGTACGTGGGTCGCGCATCCGGACTCGGTGCCGGTTGCAGCGAAGGAGTTCGGCAAGGTGCTGAGCGATCGCCCGCATCAGGTCGACCGGAGCCGCGAGGAGGTATCGGTCGGGGCCAAGGATCTGCTCAACGTGAGCGAAACGTCCGGAGCCATCACCGAAGCCGGCCTGCGCAGCGACGTCAACGTGGGCATCCAATACATCTCTTCGTGGCTGCGGGGAAACGGAGCGGCCGGCATCTACAACCTGATGGAGGACGCCGCCACCGCAGAGATAGCGCGCTCTCAGGTGTGGCAGTGGATCAGACACGACGCCGGCCTCACCGATGAGGCCGGCAAGGTCCGGCAGGTGACGCCCGAGCTCGTGAGGACGATCGCTACAGAGGAGCTGGACAAGGTGCGCGCCGAGGTCGGAGACGAGTTCTTCTTCAGCCAAGGTCGTCCGGACGATTCGCGCGCCTTGTTCGAGGAGGTGGCTCTCGGCGAGAGGTTCGTCGAGTTCTTGACGCTCCCTGCTTACGAACACCTCGACTAGGGAGCGCCGCAATCCCGGCGCGCCGAGCACCGATGGGTTGCGTGCTCAATCACCAAGGTATTTGTAAGCGGCATGGCGTCGGCATATGATCCGAGCGCATCTCCAGGGTGGGTCGGAGTTTCCTAAAGGGGGTAGCGCCTCATGGCGGTCACCGAAGAGCAGCCGCGGCTAGCCGAGGATAGGGAGTCGGAATGCATCCTTGACACTGCATCCACCAGTGCGAGCCATGTATCGGCCAAAAAGGCCGTCGCAACCAAGAAGAACACGAGCTTCACAGCGAACTTCAAGCGCCTGCGGAGATGGGGCTTCAGGAACGTCTACTACGCGTGGTTCGTGATCCTGACCCTCGTCAGCGTCATCACGATCCCCTTCGCAACCCCCGGCACGCTGCTGGTCACGGTTGCGGTGCTCCAGTTCTTTGCAATGATGCTCTACACCCCAGGGCTCATCTACATGAACTATTACAAGATACCCAAGGTCTATCCGAGCTGGACGCGGCCGTCCAATATCGCCTTGTTCTTCATCTCTTTGTCCGGGCTGGTCTACATCGTCTTGGGTACCTATTACCTGACGGTCCGCGGGCCGGCGCTGATTAGGCCGCTCACGAGCCTTTTCTCCTAGCGCGGGCCGGGAAAGAAGGCGACCATGGCAGTGCGGCTTGCTCTCACGATGGGGGACCCCTCCGGCATAGGGCCCGAGATCTGCCTGGGAGCGCTGGAGGCGGCGAGCGAGGTCGGCGCACAGGCCGTCATCGTGGGCGACGCGGCCGTGCTGCGCCGGGCGGCCGAGGTCATCGGGGGCGACCACGCCCTGACGAGCGCCGGGGCCATCGACGCTCTGCCCCCGGAGGGGCACTGTGTGCTTGACCTGCACAACGTCGACGCCGCCCACCACGAGTTCGGACGGGTGAAGGCCGAGTACGGGCGCGCCTCGGTGGAATATTTGAAGACCGCAGTCGGGATGTGCCTGGGTGATCGTGCCGGCGCAATCGTGACGGCGCCCATAAACAAAGAAGCACTCAAGGCCGCCGAGGTTCCGGAGCCGGGCCACACCGAGATGCTCGGCACTTTCACCGGTACCGACGTCTACGAGACGATGTTCATGGTCGAGCGCATGAGGATTTTCTTTGCAACGCGGCATCTCTCACTGAAGGGTGCGATCGACGCCATCACTCAGGACGGGCTGCTCAGAACGCTGGACAACGTTCGCAACGCACTGAAGTTGATGGGGCTCGAGGAACCCGAGATCGCAGTTGCCGCGCTCAACCCACATGGAGGGGAGGGCGGGCTGTTCGGTGACGAGGAGATCGTCGCCATTCGCCCTGCGGTCGAGGCGGCTAAGAACCGGGGCTGGAGGGTGGTTGGGCCGATCCCGGCAGACAGCATCTTTGCGCAGCACCGGCGGGGCAAATACGATGCGGTGTTGTCGTTGTTCCACGATCAGGGTCACATTGCGTCAAAGACCGTCGACTTCGACGGCACGGTATCTGTTACGACCGGGCTGCCGATCATCCGGACGAGCGTCGACCACGGCACCGCGTTCGACATCGCCGGGCAAGGAATCGCCGACCCCGGCAACATGCAGAGCGCGGTGCGACGAGCGGTTGAGCTGCACATGTCCATGGGCGAGGCTTTGAGGTCACTGCGGGAGAAGACGAATAACGGCCGACGATGAGGCCGATCCTGTGTCTCGCCGATGATCTCACCGGAGGAGCCTCGCTGGCGGCCGGCGTCGGCGAGATGGGTGGCTCTGCGAGGATCGGGTTTACGCCGGGAAGCACCGAGGTCCTGGATCTCGGGATGCGCGACGTGCCTCCAGAGCGGATCCACGACCGCATCGCCCACGTTCTCACCCGCCAACCCCTGGCCGGGGACACGATCGTGGCCTTTCGCATCGACTCCGGGGGACTCAGCCCTGTGGGCTCCTACCTCGAGGCGGCTCTCGATGTCCTGGGGCCGCACGCACGAGCCTGGGTCATGCCGGTTCACCCGGGCGCCCGCCGAGGCTACAGGGAGGGCACACTCCGGCTGGGGGCCGAGCGCCGGCGCTTCGACCTCACCGTTCGGGGAGGGACTCCAAAGGTCGTGCCGCTCGAAGACGTGCGTTCGCCGGAGCTCGGCAATCGGCTCCCCGATGAGCCTGTTGTCATGTTCGAGGGAATCACGCAGCGTGACGTGACGCGCGTGGCCACCGTCCTGCTTACGCTGCCTGGGCCGGTGGTCGTCGCCGACCCCGGCCCATTGACACTCACCCTGCGACGGTTCGGGTTGCCCTCCATCAGGCTGCTCGCGATCGTGGGCTCGACGTCGGCTCTCACCCGGGATCAGGTGCGCGCGTCGCAGGAGATGTTCGGTCTCGAAGCCGTCTACCTGGACGTCGATGGGGCGCTCGAGCACGAGGGGCTGTGGTCGGCGGTGGTGGAGGAGGTGGCCGGGAGGCTGCAGACCCAGCCCTGCGTGGGCGTGATCACCTCCTCTCCAAAACGGGGGGGAGCAAGGACGCCAGAGGGTGAGGAGGTGTCCGAGTTGCTGGGCCGGATCGCAGCGGCGGTCGTGCAGAAGGGAGTCGTCGGTGCGCTCTACCTGTCCGGGGGGCACGTCGCAAAAGCGGTCTGTGTCGCACTCGGGGCGACCGGCTTGTCCGACCTCAGGGAGATGGAGGTGCTGGCGTCCTATGGGCGATTGGAGGGTGGGATCGCACCAGGCATGCCTGTGGCGTTGAAGGGCGGCGGTATCGGCGACGTTTCCACCATGGTGCGGCTGTTGGAGCGGCTTGACTGGCTGGCGGCATCGGCCGCGGACGGGCGAAGGGCCGGCGCCGCCGGGAGGCACCCATAGTCACGCGCCGGGTGGAGATCGGGGAGCGGCGGGCCCGGCTGGCGCGCCGCCACTTTTTTCCCGCCGCCCGAACGCCGATCCCGGCAGCGCCTAAGTCCCCCCCGATAGCACCACACGCATGTGGGATGCAGTGTCCGCCACCACCCGGTTGGCTCGGTCGAGCACCTTGGTCATGCGGAAGAACCCGTGGATCATGCCGTCACACACCATGACCTCGGTGGCCACTCCGGCTTTCCTCAGGCGATCCGCGTACGCCCTGCCCTCGTCGAACAGGACGTCGAACTCCGCCAGGACCACCAGGGCCGGTGGCAGACCGCGCAGGTCCGGAGCCCGGAGGACGCAGGCCAGGGGGTCGTTCCCCTCCGGAAGGTAGTGATTCCAGAACCAACGCATGTCTTCACGCGTCAGCCCGTAGCCCTCCGAGTAGGCAAGATATGAGGGCGTGTCCAGGCTGTTGTCGGTGACGGGATAGATGAGCACCTGCAGTCCGATGTCGAAGGCCGCCAGAGCGCGCGCTTTGAGGGACACCGCGGTGGCGAGGTTGCCCCCCGCGCTGTCGCCGCCAACCGCGAGACGTGCCGGGTCTGCGCCGAGTGAGAGGGCATTGGCTGCAACCCATTCGGTCACGACGTAGCAGTCCTCGAGCGGTGCGGGGAAGGGGTGCTCGGGTGCAAGGCGATAGTCGACCGAGACGATCGCACAGGGTGTCCGTTCGGCCAGCATGCGCAACGGAGAGTCGACGAGGTCGAGATTGCCCGTCACCCAACCGCCGCCGTGAAAGTAGAGGAGCACCGGGAGCAGACCATTGGCCTCGGGCTTGTAGATCCGTACCGGGATGTCTTCGATTTCGGTGTCGTCTACGGAGTCTATCGGCACTCCCGGTGCGCTCACCCATACCGTGGAAGCGGCGAAGCGGCGCGCCCGGTCCACGGGCAGCGTCTGGATCGGTGGGTCGGATGCGGTCTGGGCGAGATGCTCACGGGCCTGTGGATCGAGTGGCATCTGCGTCCTCCATATCTGCTGTCGTCGGGCCCATGCAATAAGGTCGCGCGGCAGGCTGCGTCGGGGCGGGCTGAACGCGGAGGTCTATTGGAGTGATCCAAGGGGTTTACGCCGCCAACGTCACACCCTTCGCTGGATTCTGTCCCACACCTCTTGGCCGACCACGTGCTGCTCGGCGCGTCGCGCATGGAGCATCTCGAATCAAACCTTGCCGCCTGCGATGGTCCGGCGCTTGGCGCACGGTCTGTCGAGCACTGTGACGAGGTGTGGAAGGTGCTCCGGGGCGCCGCACCGGCCTACAACCGGTGGCCCTCGAGCCGGGTGCGGCACGGTTTGAGGGCATGCACGCTTTCTTGTGGACTAGGTCAGGATGCCGTTCAGCATGCCTCCGTCGACCGTTACGGAGATTCCGGAGATGTACGAGGCGCGCTCCGAGGCGAGGAAAGCCACCACGTCGCCGAACTCCTGTGGGTCGCCGTAACGGCCCAACGGGATGCGCATCTTGGCTTCGGCCGCGACCTCTTCCACGGGCCGGCCGGAGCGCTCGGCATTGCCCTCGTCCAAAGCCAGCAGGCGCGCCGTCTCGATTCTCCCGGGGGCGACGCACAACACCCTGATCCCTTCCGGTCCAAGCTCCTTCGACAGCGTCTTGGCCATGCCCACAACCGCGGCCCGCATCATGTTCGAGAGCAACAGATTGGGGATGACCTCCTTTGTCGACGACGAGGTGAGATACATAATGCACCCGCTTCCTTTATCGCGCATGGCGGGCAAGACGGCCTTCGTCAATCGCCATGCCGACGCAGTCGTCAGACCGAAGGCGCTCTGCAATTCCTCTTCATCGAGCGACTCGAAGGGCCCGGGAGGTGGACCGCCCGCGTTTGACAGAAGGATGTCCACCGGGCCCAGGTAGTTGACCACCTGCTCGTGGGCGGGAACGATCGAATCTGCGTCCGATACGTCCAACGGGACGGCCACGCAATGTCCGCCGGTTTCGCTTTCGATGTCCGCCGCTGCCTCCTCCAGGCTGTCTACGGAGCGGGCCGAGCACGCTACCGCTGCTCCCTCGCGTGCCAGGGCTAGAGCCGTGGCGCGGCCCAGCCCGGACGAAGCTCCGTGCACCCAAGCCACCTTCCCTGCAATCCCCAGATCCATCAGGCCTCCTAAAGCGAGTTGAACTGCAACGGGCTAACCCTCCGCCGACAACACGACCTTTCCGAAGGTGGAGTTCGAGCGCACCAGGCTATAGGCCTCCTGGGCTCTGTGGAGTGGCACCACGCGCTCGATGACCGGGCGCAGTCTGCCCTCCGCAAGCAGAGGGATCACCGACCGGGCGAAGTGCGCCATGGCCACGGCTTTCTCGTGCTCGGGGCGGCTCCGGAGCACCGTGCCGATGACCGTCAGGCGCTTGCGGAGCACGGCTCCCATGTCCAAGCGGGCCTCGGCGCCGGCGAGAAGGCCCACGATGAGTATGCGACCACGCGGTCTGCAAACGGCGGTGTCGAGGGACAGATACCCGCCGCCCACGAGGTCGAGCACGACATCCACCTCGCCGATGGCGCCGGCCATGTCGTCCGAGGCTACGACGCCGGCGTCCAAGCCGAGATCGCGCGCGCGGCCGAGCTTGCCAAAGGTCCGGGCGGTCCCCACGGAGGTCGCACCGATGGCTCGCACGATCTGCACAGCGGCGGTTCCCACCCCGCTGCCCGCGCCGTGTATCAGGACTCGCTCGCCCGGTTTCAGGTGCGCCTGCGTCACGAGGGCGTCAAACGCGGTGACGAATACCTCGGGAATGCCGCCGGCGGTTACCGGGTCGAGAGCATGCGGCAGGGGCGCACAGAGAGGCTCAGGAACCAGCAGGTGTGTGGCGTGCGCCCCTCCGCCGGCGATGCCGAAAACATGGTCGCCGTTCCCGGCCCACCTGCAGCCGGGACCTCTGGCGACCACGGTGCCGGAGAACTCGAGTCCGGGCACGTCCTCCGGCCATCCGGGCGGCGCCGCATAGCCGCCTCTTACCTGCAGCAGATCGGCCCGGTTGACGCCGGCGCCGGCCACCTCGACCACGACTTGATCGGCGGCCGGGTCAGGTGTGGCGCGCTCCTCGAGGGTCAACGAGCCGTCGGCGATGACGAGAGTCTTCACCCGGCCTCCGCTCCCACCCACGAGGAGCCGTCGGAGTAGACCTCACGTTTCCAAATGGGCACGGTTGCCTTCAGCTCGTCGATGAGCCAGCGGCAGGCTTCGAGCGCGTCGCCCCGGTGGGGCGCACCGCAGGAGACCACCACGGTGGGGTCGCCGAGGTCGCAGGCGCCGGTGCGGTGGATCGCCGTGATGCGCCGCACGTCCCAGCGCTCGGCGGCGCGCCGTGCAATGTCGTCGAGGCGCTCCGGCGCGAGCGTCGGGTGCGCCTCGTATTCCAGGCGCACGACGGACTTGGATTCTTGGCCGGGGACCGCCGCCGAGCTACGCACGGTCCCGACGAAGATCGCGATTCCTCCGCAGTCCGGGCCGGACACCGATGCGAGCGCACCCGGGAGGTCGAGCGCTGCATCACTGAGGGCGGTGTGTATATCGGTCACATAGCGGATGGTAGTGCTTGCGCCGCCGGCCTGTCCCCTTGTGGCGTGTGCATGCAGAAGATAGGGTGACCGGCTGTTCGTGAGAAACACCGAGCAGGTACGAGGGGTGGTGAGCCGCAAGGCCAAGTTGAGCGTACGGATTTGGTTGCGGCCGACATTGCTTCAGGCCGCTATCTAACTGAGCCGCACAATCCATTCGTTGACGCCAAGAGATGAGGGGGCCCATTTCAGTGATCACACGCCGAAGAAAGCTTCAGTTCGCGGGTTTGGCCCTGGTTGGTCTGCTTGCGGGCCTCGTCACGGTGCCGGCGGCCGGGGTGCCCAAGGACAGGGGACCCGTTAAGCCGGACCCGCTTTTCGGCAGGTTGTCTCAGTCGGTGGGGATCCGTTATTGGATTGCCCACCCGGAGGCGGCGCCGGGCGCCCTCCAGGAGCGCTTCCGGAGCGCCGGCCGGGCCCTCGAGAGCGCCACGGCCGCCGCCGCGGTGCAACCGAGGGGGCAGGCCCGGCAGAGGTTCAACGGCGATGGGATCGGCTTGCCCCAGAATGAGGAGTCGGTCTCGGTCTGCACCAAGAGCCCCAGGGTCGTGCTCAGCGGGACCAACGACTACCGGGGCCTCCTCGACCCGCAGGGAAACTTCACCGGATGGCATCTGTCGACGGACGGCGGCGCCACGGTGAGGAACGAGGGTCTGCTCCCGCCGGTCACGATCGGAGGGGCGCCGACGCCCTCGGGCGGTGATCCCGTCGACGTGGTGACCAGGAACTGCGCGCTGTACGCGGCGAGCCTCAACTACGATCCGACCGACCCGTTCGCAGGGCCGAACGGAGTCGGCGTCTACAAGACCGACGTCCGGACCCTGGCCAATTGCCCAGGTGGTTCCGCTCCGTCCTGCTGGCCGAACCGGCGCGCCGTAGCCCAGACGACACCGCCCAACTTCTACGACAAGGAGTGGTTCGACGTCGGTCAGAGCGGTCCCGCGGGACGCGTCGTCTGGGTGGCCTTCTCGGATTTCATCAACGACCCCGATGCGCCGCTCGGGTTTACCTCGGCGAGCATCAAGGCCGTGCGGTGTGACGGCGCACTGGAGGAGTGCACCGAGCCGATCCTGATCAGCGGCACCGACCGAGATGTGCAGTTCGCGGACGTCACGATCGGCCCCGACGGCCGGACCTACATCACCTGGTCCGAGATCAGAGGAGAGCTCGAGCAAACGCCGCAGACGTTCATCCACAAGCTGCGCGTCGCCCAGCCCGGCAGCACGACCTTTGGGCCGACACGGGTGATCCACAGAGAGACGAAGGCGATTCCGTTCGGAGGTTTCATGCACGCGAACGACTTCCGCATTGCGACCTACCCCAAGAGCGAGGTAACCATGGTCGGGGATAGGCCGCGGGTCTTCGCGGCGTGGGACGCCTGCAGGTACCGCCTGCTCGACACGACCTGTGAAGAATCCATCATCAAATTCACCTACAGCAACAACTTCGGTCGGTCGTGGAGCGGCCCGACAACTGTGTCGCGACGACGCGGTGACAGCTACTTTCCGACGGTCTCCGCCGGAGCGCACAGCCGCAAGCTGGCGGTCGCCTACTTCACCAACCGCTACGACCGCAAATTCCATAACCGGCAGGACGTCGAGCTGACAACGGTGAGCAGGTCGGGGAAAGTGCTTAGGCGGCAGCGACTTACGCATCCTTCGAATGAATCGGAGGCCGATCCTATTCTCGGTGGATTTTTCATCGGGGACTACATCGAGACCTCGGTTGTGCGCGGCAAGGCGTACACGGCCTATAACGCGAACTACCGCTCGGTGAGGGTGCTCGGCGAGGGCTTCCCGATCCCCCAGCAGGACAATTACCTGACGAAATCAGGCCTCTGAGCGGAGGAGTTGAAGGCAGAGATCGTCAGATCACGGGCCCAGCGCGGTGAGGAACGCCCCGAGTTGCCCGTCGCGGCCACGGATGACCCGGCCCGCGACCAAGCTAACGGCTGCCGCCCCCGCCAAGAGCGCTGTGCGCAGCATCGTCACCGCTCCCAGGTGGGTGCTTCAGCGCGCTGTGCTTGTAGCCCAGTGGGTCGAAGCCCAGCTTGTTGTACAGGTCCTTGGGCCAGTCGTCGTCGTCGGCGGTGAGAAACGTGATGTCGTTGCCTGCCGCGATCGATTCTTCGAGCGCCTTGGCGACGACCGCAGTGGCGAGGCCGCGTCCCCGGTAAGCCTCGAGGGTTGCGACGTCTTCTATCTGACCAATCCCGTCCCTGGAGTAGAGGTCGCAGAAACTGACCGGCGCGCCGTTTTCCGGCGCGCCGAAATGCCGGGTGGGGACGGCGCGAGCGATAACCCTGCGCATCTCGATGATCTGGCCCACGGTGTCGTCGTGGCGTCCGTAGGGCTGGGTGCGCGTGAACGCCTCGGTCGCGGCGCCCGCCGTATCCTCGTCGATCTCTCGGACGATGGTCGTGTCCGCGTCCCGGTAGGGAGGGCGCCGATGAACCATGATGACCACGCATTCGGCCGACCATCCCAGGGCCCTGAGCTCCGGGGAGATCCGCGCCCCTGTCGTGTTGTCTTCGATGCCGACCATCCGGTGCTCGAGACCCGCCGCGCCCTGGAGGCGGTCCGACTCGGCGACCAGAGCGCGAGCAACAAGATCCTGTGGTGCGCCCTCGACGCGCAGGAAGTTCAGGTCCCAGACGCGCGGCAGGCGGTCGTGGAACAACGCCGTGCCCCACCTGAACCGTGCCTTCCGAGTGCAGCTTTTCTCTTGAATTCTCAGTCGGAATTCGTCTATGCGCCTGAGCGCATCGCCATCAGACGGCATCGAGCGCCTCGATAATTGCGTCGGCCATCTCGCCCGTCGCGGCCGGGTCCCCGTCGGGACGCAGGTCTGCGGTCCTCACCCTGCCATCGGCGAGAACCCGTGCGACTCCGCGCTCGAGCTTGGCGGCGGCGTCGCCCCGGCCGAGATGCCGAAGCATCAGCATCGCCGACAGGATCATTGCGATTGGGTTGACCACGCCCTGTCCGGCGATGTCGGGAGCCGATCCGTGGGTTGGCTCGAACACGGCGTACTGCCTGCCGATATTCATACCCGGCGCCATGCCGAGTCCTCCGATCAAGCCGGCGCAGAGGTCGGAGATGATGTCCCCGTACAGATTGGGCAGGACGATCACATCGAGCTCACCCGGATACCACGCAAGCCACATGGCGAGCTCATCCACCTGAATGGCTTCGAAGGTGATCTCTTGATACTGCTCTGCCAGATTTTCACCGGTCTGAAGCCACACTCCGTCGGAGAACTTCATGATGTTGGCCTTGTGTCCGAGGGTGACCTTCCGCCTGCCCTGCTCGCGGGCGAAGCCGAAGGCGAAGTCGACGATGTCGGTGGTGGCGGTAATGGAGATGGGCTTGACCGATACTCCGGCATCGGGCGGGATGGCGAAGCCGTGCATGTACTTGAGGTAACCGCGCAACTTCGTGAGCTCGTCTGAACCCATCTCGAACTCGATTCCTTCGTACAGATCCTCGGTGTTTTCGCGTACGACCACGATGTCGACATCGTCGAAGCGCGACGGTGTCCCCGGGTAGATGCGACAGGGGCGGACGCTTGCATACAGATCGAGCTCCTGCCGCAGGGCGACATTGACCGAGCGAAATCCTTTTCCAACCGGCGTTGTGACCGGCCCCTTCAGAGCAACTCCGGTGGCCTTGATGGAGTCGATCGTCCGCTCGGGCATCGGGGTGCCGTGAGCCTCGATGGCCGGCAGCCCGGCGTCGTGGGTCTCCCAGGTGATGCCTGCGTCAAGGGCGTCGACCACACGGCGAGCGGCGACGGCGACCTCGGGGCCGACGCCGTCGCCGGGGATAAGGGTCACCGTCGTCATCTTCGAAGGATAAGGGGCGAAATGCGGCGCCTAGCGGACCAAAGCAGGGTTGGATCACTTCATGACGGTAGAGTTGGGGCTTAGGGGAGTTCCGAGCCTCCGCGCAAATCTGAGCATCTGGGCAATCTGAGCATCTGGGCAAAAGGAGTGGGACATGAAGAGGTCGCTGAAGCTGATCTCGTTGGGCGTGACGCTGGTGTTGGCTGCAGCGGCCTGCGGCACGGGGTCTGAATCCTCAGAAGAGGACTCCGGGGGCGCAGCGGGCGGCGGATCCAAAGACGTCGTCAAGGCTGCGTGGGTCTACGTCGGCCCGCGCAACGACGGCGGTTGGACGACCGCACACGACAACGGGCGCCTGGCGGTCGAGAAGGCTTTGGGCGATAGGGTCGAGACCGCCTACGTCGAGAACGTCCCTGAGGAGCCGGCTGCGGCGACCCGTGCAATCGAAGGGTTTGCCCGCAAGGGTTACGACATCATCTTCACGACCTCATTCGGCTTCATGGATCCGACGTTCGAGGTAGCGAAGAAATATCCGGATGTCTCGTTCGAGCACTGCTCGGGTTTCAAGACAGCTGAAAACATGTCCGCCTACTTCGGCGCCATGGAGGAAGCCAAGTTCCTTGCCGGCATGGCCGCCGGAGCAGCAACCAGGAACGGCCAGATCGGCGTCGTAAACGCGTTCCCGATCCCCGAGGTCATCCGCCTGGGTAATGCGTTCCTGTTGGGAGCGCAGTACGTGAATCCGGACGCCAGGATGAAGGCCGTCTACACGAACAGTTGGTACGACCCGCCGAAGGAGAAATCGGCGGCGGAGAGCCTGCTCGATGCAAACTCCGACGTGCTGACCCAGGACGTCGACAGCCCGGCAACGGGCCAGGTCGCAGGCGCTGCTGGGGCCAAATGGGTCGGCTACAACTCGGACGCCTCCGAGTTCGCCCCCGAAGCGTGGCTGACCGCGCCGGTTTGGGATTGGAGCGACTACTACATCGAACGGGTCGAGGCCGTGCTCGACGGGTCGTGGGAGTCACATAGCTACTACGGGACCCTGGCCGACGGGATCGTCGGGCTTGCGCCCTACGGCAAGTCTGTCTCCCAGAAGACCAAGGACATGATTGCAGCCAAGGAGCAGGAGATCGTCGACGACGAATTCGATGTCTTCCAGGGCCCGGTATACGATCAGTCGGGCAAGCTGATGGCCAAGAAGGGCGAAACCCTGAGCCTCGATCAGCTGCTGTCGATGGATTGGTACGTGAAGGGGATCGAGGGGAAGCTTCCGGCCTCCTGACAGGGACACACTTCCGGGTCATATGAGCGAGCGCGCTCCGGAGCCCATCGAAGGAGCCGTCGAGCTCCGGGGCATCGTCAAGCGCTTTCCCGGGATCGTCGCCAACGACGACATCGACCTGACGGTCGCCCGGGGCGAGGTTCACGCCCTGCTGGGCGAGAACGGCGCGGGCAAGACGACCCTGATGAGCATCCTGTCCGGCGCCTATCGCCCCGACGCTGGGAGCTTGTGGATCCGAGGCCAGTCCATGTCGTTCCGATCTCCCAAGCAGGCAATCGAAGCGGGGATTGGGATGGTCCACCAGCACTTCCGGTTGGTGCAGCCCCTCAGCGTGGCCGAGAACGTGCTGCTCGGCGCGCCGAGCAGCTTCCGGCTTGCGGACAAAGCCACCGAGGGGCGCGTCGCCGAGCTTGCGGGGGCCTACGGCATCCAGGTCAATCCCTCGGCGAAGGTATGGCAGCTCTCGGTGGGCGAGCAGCAGCGCGTCGAGATCCTCAAGGCGCTCTTTCGCGAGGCGAGCGTCTTGATCCTCGATGAGCCGACCGCAGTGCTGACTCCGCAGGAGGCCACCCATCTGTTCTCGATCATGCGAAAGATCGCGTCCGAGGGCAGAGCGGTCATCTTCATCAGCCACAAGCTCGATGAGGTGATGGCGGTGGCCGACCGAGTGACGGTGTTGAGAGCCGGGCGCAAAGTGGCAACCCTGGCGGTAGGCGACTCCGATAAGTCGGAGCTTGCCCGGCTGATGGTCGGACGTGAGGTCATGTTCCGCGTCGCTCGGAGCGAGCATCCCGCAGGCGCCCCGCGTCTCAACGTCACGGGCTTAGTCGCCACGGGCGACCTGGGGCTCCCCGCGCTGCGAGACGTAACACTCGAGGTGCGGGCCGGTGAGATTCTCGGGGTTGCAGGTGTCGCAGGCAACGGCCAGAGGGAGCTCACCGAGGTAATCGCCGGACTGCGGACTGCGGGCTCGGGAACGGTCACCATCGGCGGCCGTGACCTTTCCGCGGCCACCCCCGCCGAGCGAATCGCAGCGGGTCTGGGCTACGTTCCCGAAGACCGCCTCGGCACCGGTCTGGTTCCTTCCCTGGGATGCATCGACAACGTCATGCTCAAGCGGATGGACCGATTTGCCAAAGGCGTCTTCATCAACAAGCAAGCCGCCGAGACGGCCACCTCCGAGCTCGTCGACCGCTTCGAAGTGCAGACATCCTCTCTGCAAGCACCCATGAGCCTGATGAGTGGAGGCAACATCCAAAAGCTCTTGTTGGCCCGCGAGCTGTCGGCGAAGCCCGAAGTCCTGGTTGTGGCCCAGCCTACAGCGGGCCTCGACGTGGGTGCGACGGAGGCAATTAGGCAACTGCTGCTCGAGCAGCGCGACGCCGGCGTGGCGGTCCTCCTCGTTTCCGAAGACCTCGATGAGCTCTTGAGCTTGTGCGACCGCATCGCCGTGATGTACGAGGGAAAGGTCATGGGAGTGGTGGACGCCGGTGAGGCCGACCGTGAGCGGATCGGCTTGATGATGGCCGGCACTTCGGGAGCGCCGGCTTGAGCGCCTCGGCGGGCACGCTGAGGCCCCGCCTGGTGAAACGGCTGCTGCCGTCGCGCACCACCCGACTCGCCGTCCGGATCGCAGCGGTCGCGGCGGCCTTCATTGCGGCGGCGCTGTTTCTGCTTTTGGGCGGTAATCCAATAGGACCGGTCTTCTCCGCGTTGTGGAGCGGCTCTTTCGGGAGCGCCTATGGGCAGGCGCAGACGATCCTGGCGGCGATCCCGCTCGTGTTCACATCGCTGGCGGTGGCGATTGCGTTTCGCATGTTGCTCTGGAACATCGGCGCCGAGGGCCAATTCTATTTCGGCGCTTTTGGGGCGGGCGTGGCCGCCTACGCACGGCCGGACTGGCCGGCTCCCTTGCTGCTCGCGGCGATGGTGATGGGCGGCATGCTCGGAGGAGCGCTCTGGGCCCTGGTACCGGGCGTGCTGCGCGCTTATCTCGGCGTCAACGAGATCGTCCCGACGCTGCTGCTGAACTACGTCGCCATCTTATGGGTCGACTACCTCGTCCATACGGCATGGCGGGATCCGGAGTCCCTCGGCTTCCCCCTGGGGAGGCCGTTTACGGATCAGGCGACGCTTCCCCAGCTCGGCGACACCGCAGTGCATGCCGGGGCGGTCATCGCCCTGATTGCGGCCGTCGTGATTGCAGCGATCCTGCGGAAGACGACCTGGGGTTACAAGGTCAAGGTCATCGGCGAAAATCGGCGCGCCGCCCAGTACGCGGGCTTCTCGATAACCCGCAACATCGTCGGGGTCATGCTGCTCTCGGGCGCGTTGGCGGGCGTCGGCGGCATGGTGGAGGTGTCCGGGACGGTGCACCGGATACAGGCCGACATATCTCCGGGCTTCGGCTACACGGGCATCATCGTTGCAACGCTGGCGCGCTTCTCGCCGCTGCTCATCCTCCCTGTGGCGCTTCTTTTCGGGGCGCTGATCACCGGAGGGGTCGAGCTGCAAACGATAGGACTGCCGTCCGACATCGTTTTGATGCTGCAGGGAACCATCTTGTTTTTCGCTCTGGCGGGGGAACTGTTGGTTCACTACAGAGTGCAGTGGCGGAGAGCGGCGACACTCGGTGGAGGTGAGCCCGGCACCGAAGGGCGCGCTCACCCGGGCGCCATGCCGTCCCGGACATGAGCGCAGACCTCCTCTTGACGGTATTCATCGCCGGAGTTGCCGCGGGCACCGTGTTCTTGTTTGCGGCGGTGGGCGAGATCATCACCGAGAGGGCGGGTGTGCTGAATCTCGGGCTCGAGGGAATGATGCTCGTTGGAGCGGTCACGGGCTTTCTCGTCAACCATCAACTAGGGCAGTTGTGGTTGGGGGTCCTCGCCGCCGTTGTCGCGGGTGGAGCGCTTGGGCTTCTCCATGCGCTCCTGGTTGTGAGCTTTCGCACCAATCAGGTTGTAACCGGCCTGACCCTCGTCATTTTCGCCACCGGACTGTCCGGTTATGCGGGCGAGTCGGTCGTCGGCGTTGCGCCGCCTGCTACGTTCGAGCCCGTGGCGATCCCTTTGTTGTCGGCCATCCCCATCCTGGGACGAGTTTTTTTCCGGCAGAACGCACTTGTTTACCTGTCGTACGGGGTTGTCGCGACGACCTGGTTCTGGTTGTTCAAAACGCGGCCCGGTCTCAACCTCCGGAGCGTGGGGGAGTCGCCCGAGACCGCCGACGCGGTGGGGATTTCCGTAACCGGGACCCGCTACGCGGCCGTGGTTGCAGGAGGGGGTTTCGCGGGACTATCTGGGGCCTACCTTTCGCTTGCCCAATCGCCGAGCTGGGTGCCGAATATGACCGCGGGACGAGGGTGGATAGCGATAGCCCTGGTCATCTTCGCGACCTGGTCCCCGGTGCGCGCGGTCCTCGGCGCCTATCTCTTCGGCTGCGTGGAGGCGCTGGGATTCAGACTTCAGGCGGTCGGCGTGGACATCCCGAGCTTCTTTGTGTCCATGCTTCCGTATCTGTTCACCATCGTGGTGCTGGTCGTCATCTCGCGCGACACAGCGCGCCGGCGACTCGCTGCGCCGGCGTCCTTGGGCAATGCCTACGTCCGCGAGGAACGCTGACCGACCTCCAGAAGAGGCCGGCTCTGGATGATCGCCTCCATGGCCTCGGCGACGGCCTCGAGTTGCGTCTTGCTCAGGGGGCCGGAAAAGTGCTCCCGCACGCCCCTCAGGTGGACCGGCGCCGCATCCCTGAGACGGCCAAGTCCCTCCTCGGTCAGCACCGCCAGGTACCCGCGGGCATCGCTGGGGCAGCGGCGGCGCTCGACCAGACCCTTGGCGACGAGGCCGTCGACCAGGCGGGTGGTTCCGCTCCGGGACAGCAGCACGCGATCGGCCAGCTCCGACATCCTCAGGGCGCGCCCGGGTGCCCAGGCGAGCATCAACAGGACCTCGTAGGAGCTCAGGCCCAGGGTGCGCTCGGCGTTCAGCTCTGAGTCGAGCGTGCGCATCACGAGGCCGTGCGCCCGGAGGAAGCCCCTCCACGCCCGCAGCTCGAGCTCTTCCCTCTCCTCAGACATCTTCTCGCCCCCTCCAGGAATAGTTGCATGTGCAAGCAAGTTATCTAAGTTAACGGTACGTCACCCGAGAACCAAGGAGAGAACCCATGACCCAGACAGCTACATCGAGGCTTGAAGAGCTCACGGGCCGGTGGGCCATCGACCCGGCCCATTCGACCTTCGATTTCGTCGCCAAGCACATGATGGTGTCAAAGGTGCGGGGAACCTTCGGCGAGTTCGAGGGCACCTTCACGGTCGATCCGGACGTGGCGGGGTCCTCGGCGGAGGTCAGGATCAAAGCCGCCAGCATCGACACCAACCACGCCGACCGTGATGCCCATCTGAGGTCGCCGGACTTCTTCGACATCGAGAGGTTCCCCGAGATCACCTTTAGGAGCACTGGGGTCGAGCTCGTATCGGTGGATAAATCTCGCATGACCGGTGATCTGACCATCAAGCACGTGACCAAGCCCATCACGCTAGACGTTGTGTTCGACGACTACGTCGCCAAAGATGCCTTCGGCTCGGCCCGCGCCGGCTTCAGTGCCTCGGCCAAGATCAACCGCGAGGACTTTGGGCTCACCTGGAACGTAGCCCTCGAGACCGGCGGAGTGGTCGTCAGCAAGGAGATCACCCTGGATCTCCAGATCGCGGCTACCCGGATCGAGGAGTAGGGGCGGCCGCGGCCGCGGCGGCCGGCCGGTAGAGATCCGATAGGTACTCGCGCATCATCCGGTCCCCGGACACGGCCGGGCCGAGGGTCGCGAGCGACGCCTTCATCGTTGCGACCCAGCCTTCGGGAATGCCGGATTCGGCGCGCTGGTAGAACAATCCGGTGATCTCGTCCTCCAACAGCCGGTAGACGGATTCGGCGTCCGCCCGGTCTTGGACCCCCGGGTCGTCGCAGACTTCGCGCGTCCCGATCGCCCAGCCGTTGCTCCCGTCGAAGCACTCGTCCCACCATCCGTCGAGGATCGAGCAGTTGATCCCTCCGTTGATCGCAGCCTTCATACCGCTCGTCCCACACGCCTCCAGGGGCCTGCGGGGATGGTTGAGCCACAGGTCCGAACCCTGCGCCAACACCCTTCCGAGCTCCATGTCGTAGCCCTCCAGGAACACGAAGCGGCAGCGCAGCTCCGGGTCGGCGGTGAAGGAGATGATCTGTCTGATCATCTCCTTGCCTCCGTCGTCGCGCGGGTGCGCCTTGCCGGCCATGACGATCTGGACGGGCCGTTCTCCGAGCAGTAGGCGCCGCAGCCGATCCCGGTCGGTCAGCAACAGGGTGCCCCGCTTGTACTGGGCGAAACGGCGCGCGAATCCGATGGTGAGCACCTCCGGATCGAGCGCGTCGTCGCCGGCTCCGGCCGCGCGACCCCCGAGCCGGTCACGGACAAACTGCACCATGCGCATCCGGGCGCGCCGGCGCGCCGCCCACAGCTCGTCGTCCGGTACCTCCCGCACGATCGACCAGTCCGGCGCGGCCGTTTCGGTCCAACCCGGCCGGCGCGCATCCATGATCGCGGCCATCTCGGGCCCCATCCAGCTCGCTACGTGGACTCCGTTTGTGATCGACCCGATGGGAACCTCCCGGGCCGGCAGCCTCGGCCACAGGCCGGAGAACATGGCCCTGGACACCTCCCCGTGCAGTTTGCTCACTCCGTTCGCCCGCCCCGCGAGGTTGAAGCCCATGACGGCCATGTTGAAACGCGATCCACGAGCCGCCCCTCCGTTGTGACCGTCGCGACCGACATCCATGAGCTCATCGAAGCTGATCCCACAGCTCTGGGCGAATGCCGAAAAATAGCGCTCCATGAGCTGCCGCTCGAAGATGTCGATTCCCGCCGGAACCGGCGTGTGGGTCGTGAAGATGGTCGAGGCCCGGACCGAAGCCAGCGCAGCGTCGAAGCTCAGGCCCTCCTGTACGAGGCCTCTGATTCGCTCGAGCCCGAGAAAGCCTGCGTGGCCCTCGTTGGAATGCCACACCTGCGCGCTGTAGCCCGCAGCATGGAGGGCGCGAACCCCGCCGATGCCGAGGAGGATCTCCTGCCTCAGGCGGTGCTCTGTATCGCCGCCGTAGAGGACATCGGTGACCGCCCTCTCATCGGGGCGGTTCGATGGCACATCGGAGTCCAGGAGCAGGAGCGGGACGCGGCCCACCCGTACCCTCCAGATTGCGGCCCGGCAAAGTGCCTCACCGAGCTCGACTTCGATCGTCAACGGCGCGCCTGCGCCGGTGCGCAGCAGCGTCAGCACCGATTGGGTCGGTTCCAGGGTGGGATAGCTCTCCTGCTGCCACCCATCGGCGGCGAGGTGCTGAAGGAAGTAGCCGTGGCGGTACAGCAGACCAATGCCGACCAGGGAAACGCCCAGATCGCTGGCCGCCTTGAGGTGGTCGCCGGCGAGCACGCCGAGCCCACCGGAGTAAACCGGGAGCGCCTCGGTGACGCCGAACTCGGGTGAGAAATAGGCCACGGTCGGCGGCGCGCCGGTCAGGGAGTCGTACGGACCTCGATCTAAGAGATAGGCATCGAGATCCTTGCCGGCGTCCCTCACGGTGGCAACGAAAGCCCGGTCGCGGGCAAGCTCGGCCAGTCTCTGCGGCTCCACGAGGTGGAGGGCCTTCATCGGGTCGTGCCCGGCGCGTGTCCATGCCCCCGCGTCCAACTCCCTGAAGAGGTCTGCGGCCCGCCGGTTCCAGCTCCACCGCAGATTGCCGGCAAGTGACAGGAGTCCCTCCAGGGGCTGTGGCACCGGCGGGATCGATGGCGAGGCTTCCTCGGCCGGCGTCACGCCCCGGTTCCTGCATTCAATGTTTGTCCTTTCGTCCCGCCCATCACGGGGCGCGTTCGGTACGGGCAGGTACCCATCGTGGATTCAGCGGCTGCTAGGTTAGCGTGCCTTGGAAGCGCGGGCGTGCCGTTGGAGCATGACGGGCCGGGACAAGGAACTCGGGTCCTGCGGCGGATAGGAGCTCACGGTTGACAGATGAAGTCGAGGGAGGCGCCGGGGTCGTCATAGGCAATGTGCGGCCGCGGTTGGAGTGCGGCCGCTATCGGGTGAAGGCGATCGAAGGCGACCACTTCGAGGTGACTGCGGACATCGTCCGCGACGGACCGGACTTGCTCCAAGCCTCGCTGCGTTACAGGTCCCCCTCGGCCGGATGGGCAGACGCCCCCATGTCGCACCTTGGTAATGACGGCTGGGCGGGAGGCTTCCGTCCGGAGGCGCCGGGGATCTGGCACTACACGGTTCAGGCGTGGACAGATCACTTCGCGACCTGGAGGCGCGACCTCTTCAAACGGGTTGATGCCGGTCAGGTTATCGATCTGGAGTTGCAGGAAGGGGCGTTGTTGCTCGAAAAGCGCCTCGAGATCGTTCCGGAAGCGGAGCAAGAGGTTATCCGTGCGGCCATTGACGCGTTGCGCACACCGGCTGAGTCACGCGGATGGGACGATCCGCGCGTTGCCGCCGCAGTCGATGAATCCGTCGCTGCGATCATGGCCGCACATCCGGACCGGGCAGAGGCAGCGACGTTCGAACCCGTCCTCGAGCTGAACGTAGAGCGCGTGCGTGCGCGCTTCGGTGCGTGGTATGAGTTCTTTCCTCGCTCGACCGGCACAGATAGCGAGCACGGAACCTTTGCGACGGCGGCCGAGCGCCTCCCTGCCATTGCCGACATGGGCTTCGACGTGGTCTACCTGCCTCCCATCCATCCCATCGGAAGGACCCACCGCAAGGGGAAGAACAACGCGCTCGAGGCCGGGCCCGATGACGTCGGCTCTCCGTGGGCGATCGGCAGCGAGGAGGGCGGCCATACCGATGTGGATCCGAAGCTCGGGTCGATCGAAGATTTCGACCTTTTCGTCGAGCGTGCGGAGGAAGTGGGGCTGGAGGTGGCATTGGATTTCGCCATCCAGTGCTCGCCGGACCATCCCTGGGCCACAGAACATCCCGAGTGGTTCCACCACAGGCCCGACGGAACCATCAAGTACGCAGAGAACCCCCCAAAGAAATACCAGGACATCTATCCGATCAACTTCGCCACCGATGACAGAAACGGGCTCTGGAACGAGTTGAGGAAGGTGCTCGAGTTCTGGGTCTCACATGGAGTCGAGATCTTCAGGGTCGACAATCCCCATACGAAGTCGTTTGCCTTCTGGGAATGGGTGATTGACGAGATCAGGGCACAGCACCCGAACGTGATCTTCCTCGCAGAGGCGTTCACTCGTCCCAAAGTCATGGGTGTGCTGGCAAAGCTCGGCTTCTCGCAGTCCTACACCTATTTCACCTGGCGAAACACGAAGTACGAGCTTGTCGAGTACATGAACGAGCTCGCCCACACCGACATGGCCCTGTACTTCCGCCCCAACTTCTTCACCAATACGCAGGACATTCTGCATGAATACCTTCAGAAGGGAGGTCCGCCGGCATTCAAGATCCGCCTCGTGCTGGCGGCCTTGCTGTCCCCCAGCTACGGCATCTATTCGGGCTACGAGTTGTTTGAGAGGGTGCCCGTGCGCGAGGGCAGTGAAGAGTATCTGGATTCCGAGAAGTACGAGCTTCGCCCTAGGGACTTCGGCGCGCCCGAGTCGCTCATACCTTACATAAAGTTGGTGAATGAAGTGCGGCACAAGCATGCGGCTGCAGCCGAGCTAACCAACCTTCGATGGCACGAGGTGGATAACGAGGCTATCGTCGCTTGGTCGAAGACGGCTCCAGGGGAGCAGCCGCTGCTGGTGGTGCTCAATCTCAACCCATTCGGTTGGGAGGAGGCAACTCTTCACCTTGACCCCGGCGCCCTGGGGGCCGGCACAAACCGGCCGTTCGAGGTGTACGACATAGTGAAGGACAACACCTACGTGTGGAGCGGCCACAGCCAGTACGTTGCACTCGACTCCACCGACGAGCCCGCTCATATCTTTTTGGTCAAGTAGTCTTGCCCAGCCTCCAGCGCGATCCACTCTGGTACAAGACCGCGGTCTTCTACGAGGTCTACGTCCGAAGCTTCTACGACGCCAATGCAGACGGCATCGGCGATTTCAGGGGCATGAAGGACCAGCTCGACTATCTGGAATGGTTGGGGATCGACTGCGTCTGGCTGCTGCCCTTCTATGGGTCGCCGATGCGCGATGGCGGCTACGATATCGCCGACTTCTATTCGATCATGCCCGAATACGGGACCCTCAACGACTTCAGCGAGTTTCTGGCCGCGGCCCATGAGCGCGGCATCCGCGTGGTAGCGGATCTTGTCATGAACCACACGTCGGATCAGCATCCCTGGTTTCTCGAGTCGCGCGTTCCTGGTTCCGCCAAACGGGATTGGTATGTGTGGTCGGATACCAACGAGCGTTACCGGGATGCCAGAATCATCTTCGTCGATTCGGAGAGGTCCAACTGGGCCTGGGACGATACCGCAGGGGCTTACTACTGGCACCGCTTCTTCACGCATCAACCAGACCTGAACTATGCAAACGAAGACGTGCAGGCACAAATGCTCAGCGTGATTCGATTCTGGCTCGATATCGGATTGGACGGCTTCAGACTTGATGCCGTGCCTTATCTGTTCGAACGCGAGGGCTCGAGCTGTGAGAATCTCCCCGAGACACATGCCTTCTTGAAGCGAGTTCGCTCGGAGGTGGACAAAGATTACGAGGACATCGTCCTCCTGGCCGAGGCGAACCAATGGCCTGCGGACGTCGTGGCCTATTTCGGCGATGCGGACGAATGCCATATGGCATTTCACTTCCCGCTTATGCCGAGGATGTTCATGGCCGCCCGCCGCCAGGTCCGGTACCCGGTCGTAGAGATACTCGAGCAAACGCCCGACATAGTGGAGGGCTCCCAATGGGGACTTTTTCTGCGCAATCACGACGAGCTCACGCTTGAGATGGTGACAGATGAAGAGCGCGATTATATGTACGGGGAGTACGCCAAGGATCCCAGGATGAAGGTGAACCTCGGGATCCGCCGGCGGCTTGCCCCTCTGCTCGAAAACTCTCGCGGGGAGATCGAGCTCTTCCACGCCATGCTGCTTTCGCTGCCGGGCACCCCTATCATCTACTACGGGGACGAGCTGGGAATGGGCGACAACATCTACCTGGGCGACCGGGACAGCGTCCGGACGCCGATGCAGTGGACGTTGGACCGCAATGCAGGCTTTTCACGTGCGGACTTTGCGCAGTTGTATCTGCCCGTCCTCCTCGATCCTGTCTACGGCTACCAGGCGGTGAACGTCGAGAGTGCGCAGCGGGACCAATACTCCTTTCTTCAATGGATCAGGCGGATGTTGGCAATAAGAAGGCAGCATCCGGTGTTCAGCATGGGCTCCCTGCAAATGCTGCACCCCGCCAACCCTTCCATCTTTGCCTACGTGCGGAAGGTTAATGATGACATAGTGCTGGTGGTCAACAACCTGTCGGCCCGTGCACAGGCGGCTGAGTTAGACTTGGGCGAATACGAGGGAATGGTGCCGGTTGAGCTCTTGGGGCGGGAGCGGTTTCCCCAGATCGGCAACCTGCCCTATTTGCTCACCTTCGTACGGCATGGCTTCTATTGGTTCCAGTTGATTTCGGAGAGTGCGCCTGGTGATTGATACCGAACAGCTCGTCCGCTCGTTGCCCGAACAACGCTGGTATTCGGGTCGCGAGCGAAAGTTGTCGTCGATCGAAATGCTCGATCATGCGGTTATCGAGGACGGGGGCGCCCCGCTTGTTACGGCAGTGGTCCAAGCTGAGTTCGAAGATGGCGGCCAGGACCGGTACAACCTCCTGCTGGTGTTGCACGAGGACGGGTCGATTCGTGACGCGTTTGATGAAGTTGAGCGGCTCCGGGCGCTGGGGCTCGCCATGGCGCAGCACATGACGTTGAGGGGCCGCAACGGCGTCTTCAGTTTTGCGGGGCCGGGACTGGATCCTGCGGCGGCTCTGGGATACAAGTCGATTCGCGCCGTCGAGAGCGAGCAGAGCAACTCGTCGGTGATCCTTGATGACGAGATTATCGTGAAAGCCTTTCGGCGACCGGGCAACGGTCCGAACCCCGACCTCCAACTAAACCGATGGCTGACCAGCGAGGGCTTCGAGCACGTTCCTGCTCAAGTTGGGGAGATGGCGTACCGGCCCGGTGCATCCGACTCCGACACCGACACCGACGCCACGATCGACCTTGCGATTGCCCAGCAGTGGATCGACGGCGCAGACGGATGGCAGGAGGTGATCGGACATCTCAAACGGGTTTACGACGAGGCCGACCCTGCGGATGCAACCGAAGACATGCCCTCTCTGGTCGTGCAGCGCTCCGGCCGCATCCTGGACCAGCTCGAGGAGCTCGGCGACGTTACGGCGGCGTTGCACATTGCACTCGCCCGCCAGGAGAACGATGCCGACTTCGCTCCTCAGACCGTGAGAAGGGGCGACCTCCAGGCCTGGGCGGAAGGTATCGAAGTTGCACTTCAGGAGCTTTTGCAACGGGGGGTAGATGAACTGGCCGAGCGGCGTCCGGCCATAGATGTGCTGCTTAGACGGTTCCGTGCAATCGTTGACGCCGGATACATGACTCGCATTCACGGTGACTACCATCTCGGCCAGGTCATGCTGGCGGAGCGGGGATGGATGATCATAGATTTCGAAGGCGAGCCGTTGCGGCCGCTGGAGGCTCGAAGGATCAAGCAGTCTCCGCTCCGAGACGTTGCCGGGATGCTTCGCTCGTTCAACTACGCGGTGTGCGCTGGTTTGTTCGAACGATCGGAGCCTGATTCGGACGAATGGCGCATCCTCCAGCCCTGGGCGGACGCGTGGGAGCGAGTGGCACGCGACCGGTTTCTCAGGGCTTACTTCCGGAAGTCTTATGAGGGGCGTCTCCTCGCCCCCGACCGCGACGCTTTGAACACGATGCTGCATGTGTTCGAGTTGGACAAGGCCCTCTATGAGGTCGGGTACGAGATCAGCCACCGGCCGGGGTGGGTTTATATACCGCTCAGGGGAATAGCGCAGTTGCTCGCCGGTGGAGGGCGGCGATGAAAGCCTCGAAGCATCCCGATTTCGACCGGCTGCTCGCCGGAGAGCTCCGCGACCCCCACGGTGTCCTGGGTGCTCACGCCGCCGAAAAGGGTGGTACTCGGATCACGACCTACAAGCCGAATGCTCGAGCCGTGCGGCTGGTGATCGATGGCAAGGAGACTGCGAAGCTCGAACGCGTGCATCCGTCGGGGGTCTTCGAAACGGTCGTCGACGGAACCGTCAGGGACTACGAGCTCGAGGTTATCTACGAGGGCGGGTCGAGTGTCGAGCGAGATCCGTACTCCTTTCTGCCGACATTGGGTGATATGGATCTGCACTTTGCCGGCGAGGGATCGCACCGGCGTCTCTACCGAATGATGGGAGCCCAGGTCAGGCGGCATCAGAATGTCGAGGGAGTCGGTTTCGCGGTGTGGGCGCCCAATGCCCGCAGCGTGAGGCTGGTGGGTGATTTCAACGCCTGGGACGGCCGCCGCCATCCGATGCGGGCGCTGGGTTCCTCTGGCATCTGGGAGCTGTTCGTCCCAGGACTAAGCCCCGGAACGCTGTACAAATTCGAGATACTTACCGCTCAAGGCCATCTCGTGCTCAAGACCGACCCCTTCGCCTACTTCACCGAGGTACCGCCGGGAACCGCAAGCATCGTGCATGCGTCGCAGCATCGCTGGGGCGATGAAGAATGGGTGTCACAACGCGACTCGGCGAACCCCTACAAGTCCCCGATGTCTGTCTATGAGCTGCATCTCGGCTCTTGGCGCAGGACGGGTGAAGGCGAGCCGCTGAGCTATGCAGAAATCGGTCCTTTGCTCGCCGGCTACTGCACCGAAATGGGCTTCACGCATGTTCAGCTCATGCCTGTTGCCGAACATCCTTACGGCGGGTCGTGGGGTTACCAGGTGAGCCACTACTTTGCTCCGACTGCTCGATACGGGACGCCGGACGAATTCCGGGGTCTTGTGGATACCCTCCATCAGGCGGGGATCGGCATCATCGTCGACTGGGTGCCTGCGCACTTCCCAAAAGACTCCTGGGGGCTGGCGCGCTTCGACGGCACCGCTCTCTACGAACACGACGACCCCCGCAAAGGCGAACATCCGGACTGGGGCACGTTGGTGTTCAACTTTGGCCGCAACGAGGTCCGAAACTTCCTCATCTCCAGCGCCTTGTACTGGATCGAGGAATTTCATCTGGACGGCCTGCGCGTCGATGCGGTTGCATCAATGATCTATCTCGACTACAGCCGCGAGGAGGGCGAGTGGGTCCCCAACGAGCACGGTGGGAGAGAGAACCTCGAAGCCGTCGATTTTCTCAAACAATTCAATTCGACGGTTTACGACGAACATCCAGGAATCGCCACCGTGGCCGAGGAATCAACGGCCTGGCCTGGGGTCAGCCGGCCGGTCCACCTCGGCGGATTGGGCTTTGGGTTCAAATGGAACATGGGATGGATGCACGACACGCTTGAATTCTTCGCCAGGGATCCGATTTACCGCAGTCATCATCACAACGAGCTGACCTTCAGCTTCGTGTACGCGTGGGGTGAGAACTACGTACTGCCGCTGTCCCACGATGAGGTCGTGCACGGCAAACGCTCGCTCTTGGGCAGAATGCCCGGTGACGGCTGGCAGCGGCTGGCGAACCTCCGCTCCCTTTTGGGTTATATGTGGGCCCACCCAGGAAAGCAACTGTTGTTCATGGGCGGGGAAATTGCCCAAGAGTCGGAGTGGAATCACGAGCAGAGTATCGACTGGCACCTGCTGGCCGACGCAGGGCATGCCGGCGTGCAGAGATTGGTCGCCGATCTGAACAGGGTTTACCTCGAGGTGCCGGCGTTGTGGCAGCAAGACTTTTCGTCCGACGGGTTCCGTTGGATCGATGCAAACGATGCCGAGAACAACGTGCTGTCGTTCTTGCGGCGATCCGACGATGACGAGCAGCAGCTTGCTTGCATCTGCAATCTGACCCCGGTGGTTCGCTCGGAATATCGGATCGGTCTTCCAACGATGGGGACATGGCGGGAGTTGCTCAACAGCGATGCGAAGGCGTACGGGGGATCCGGCGTGAGCAACGGAGGAAGCGTGGAGGCCGGGGCCACCCCCTGGCACGGGTTGGACTACTCGGCCGTCGTCACACTTCCGCCCCTCGGAGTGCTGTGGCTGCTCGGATAATCCTTCACGGCCACTTCTACCAGCCGCCTCGAGAGAATCCCTGGACGGGGCAGATCGACGCACAGCCGGGCGCAGCGCCGTTCCACGACTGGAACGAACGTGTACACGCCGAATGTTACCGGCCTAATGCGTGCGCGAGGATCTCGACCGAAGACGACGAACGGGTGGTGAACAACTTCGAGCGCCTTTCCTTCAACGTGGGGCCGACACTGTTGTCGTGGATGCAGAAGGGAGACCCGGAGATCTACTCCCGAATACTCGAAGCGGACAGGACGAGCACGGCGCGGCTGGGTCATGGCAACGCAATCGCTCAAGCGTATCACCATACTATTCTGCCGCTGGATTCAGTGTGGGACATACGCACCCAGGTGAAGTGGGGGTTGGGAGACTTCCAGCACCGGTTTGGGCGGCGCGCCGAAGGTATGTGGCTGCCCGAGACGGCTGCAAGCGACGAGACCTTACGAATCCTCATCGAAGAGGACATAGGTTTCACCGTGCTGTCGCCATATCAGGCGGCGCGCTGGCGGTCCTCGGGGGGTGAGTGGGTGGACGTCAATCACGAGGCCATTGACGTGCGGCGGCCCTACCGTTACCTCCACCCTGACGGCACCGGACGTTACATCACCCTGTTCTTCTACGACGGAGAGGTTGCGCAGTCGTTGGCCTTCGGCAACCTTGCAGCCTCGGCTGAAGGGCTTTTGGATGCCATTGGAGCCCGCGCGGGCGACGGTCATCTCGTCCACGCGGCGACAGATGGAGAGACGTTCGGGCACCATCATCGGGGCGGCGAGATCGGTCTCGCCCTCGGGCTGTTTGTCGAGGCGGCCAAACGAGGGCTCGAGGTGACCAACTATGCGGCCTATCTCGAGGCGCATCCCGCCGAGCACGAGGTTCGAGTATGGGCGGGGGAGGGAACTTCGTGGTCGTGCGCGCACGGAGTTGGCCGCTGGAGCAGAAACTGCGGGTGCTCGACGGGTGGAGAGCAGGGATGGTCCCAGGAGTGGCGACAACCCCTGCGGGCCGCCTTCCGGCTCATCAAAGGCCACGCCGACGACGTGTTTGCCCAGCTTGGGAGAGGCTTGCTTTCCGATCCATGGGGTGCTCGTGACCGCTACGTCGAGGTGATCGTCGGCGCCGCCGGGATCGAGGACTGGCTGGCACGCGAGGCGACGGGCCCATTGGACAAGGCCGGCCTCGATCGAACCGCCTCATTGCTCGAATTACAGAGAAACGCTATGTCGATGTTCACGAGCTGCGCGTGGTTCTTTTCCGATGTTGGGGGAACCGAGACCGTGCAGAACCTCCGTTATGCAGCCCGGACGCTCGGGCTACTCGAGGAGCTCGATCGCCCGATGCACGGAGACCTGTTGATGTCGTCGCTGGCTCAGGCGAAGAGCAACAACCATTCGAACGGCAGTGCTGCCGACATCCTTCAATCCCTGTCGCCGAGTGGGTACTGAGTGGTGAATAATGCACATCCCTCATCCACTCGGCCCGTTTGGTGGAAGCACGGGGTGATCTATCAGATCTATCCCCGCAGCTTCATGGATGCGAGCGGAAATGGCGTCGGCGATCTCGCAGGAATAACCTCGAAGCTCGACTACATCCGGGCCCTCGGGATCGATGCGATCTGGCTGTCGCCGTTCTATCCGTCACCTATGGCGGACTTCGGGTACGACGTGAGCGATTACACCGGCGTCCATGAGTTGTTCGGAACCATGGGCGACTTCGATGAGCTGCTCGCCGAAGCTCACGAACGCGGCCTGAAGCTGATCATCGACTGGGTGCCGAACCACACCTCCGATCAACACCCGTGGTTCGTCGAGTCTCGCTCCAGCCGGAACAATCCCAAACGCGACTGGTACGTGTGGCGCGACGGCGCGCCGGATGGAGGCCCGCCGAATAACTGGCTGGCGGCCTTCCGGCGCGCCGGGCGCGCCTGGAGCTTCGACGACACCACCGATCAGTGGTATCTGCACTCGTTCCTGGCCGAGCAGCCGGATCTCAATTGGGACAATCCCGAGGTCGAAGCCGCTATGCACGAAACTCTGCGTTTCTGGTTGGACAGGGGAGTGGACGGCTTTCGGATCGACGTCGCCCACAAGATCGGTAAGGACCCGGGACTCGCCGACAACCCTCCCGACGTCGAGGAGTTCACTGCGCTCGACCCGATGCGCCGCCACGACGAGGACTGGCCCAGCGTCCACCAGCGCCTGGCCGCGATCCGCCGGGTGACAGACGGCTATCCCGACCGCCTGACCGTGGGAGAGGTCTACATCCTCGACCTCGAGCGTTTGATGGATTACGTAAACGCGCCCGACGGGCTCCATCTGGCGCACAACTTTGTTTTCCTGCACCAGCCCTGGGATGCAGACGCCTTCCGCAAGCTCCTCGAAGGGATGGAGGAGCTGAGGAGCCCGGAGGCGTGGGCCGCATGGTTTCTGAACAATCACGACCACTCGCGGGTCGCTACACGTTACGGCCCGCGGGCCGTGCGGGCTGCGGCCATGCTCGTCCTGACTCTCAGGGGCACACCCTTTCTATTTCAGGGCGAAGAGCTCGGCCTGCCCGACGCTCCGGTGAGCCCGGACCAGGAGGTCGACGTCGACGGGCGCGACCCCGAGCGTGCCCCCATACCGTGGGAACCGCCTTCGGCCGGCGGTCCCGGCGCCGGCTTCACCTCCGGGGTGCCGTGGCTTCCGATCACACCGGATGCCGAATTGTTGAACGCGGCGACGCAGGCAGAGGATGCGTGTTCGACGCTGTCGTTCTACAGACGTCTCATCGGACTTCGCAAGGACACCGATTGCTTGAAGTCGGGATCGTTCGAGCTGTTGTCGTCGGACAAAGACGTGCTGGCGTACGTGCGGGGAGAGGGGGAGCACCGAATGCTGGTGGTGCTCAACTTCAGCCCCACCGAAGTGTGTTTCGGGGGCGCGCTTGCAGGTTTGCAGGGTGCTGCTCGCATCGCTCTCTCGACCGATCCAGCGAGCCGGCGCGGCGAAGTCGATTTGCGAGAGGTTTCGCTGGGCGCGGGCGAGGGTCTGATCCTGCAGCTTTAGGTCCCTGCAGCTGTAACAACCTGTGCGCGTGGGTACTGCTTGGCGAACGTGACGCGCCCAGCTAAACGGTGGGCGCCATCACTCTAGGTGGACTCGGTTGCCGCCTCTAGCTTTACTTCGATTGTAGTTGCACCCTCCTCGACTGCTATGTCGATGACCTTGACGAGGGTGGCGAGTACCTCGGCGCGGCCCCCTGCGAGAGCGGTGGACTCGGGCCCCGCCTCCATTGCCAGTCCCGAGGCGCGCGCCTCGTCGACCGCTGCCTTAACGTGCCGAGCCATGCGATCGGCGGCCGAGGGCTCGATCGTGAAGGTAGCGGTCACCTCAGCGGGAGGAACGGGCACTAGCGGGGGACCTCCAACGGCACGAGCTTGAAGGTGCCGATGTCGATAAGCCCGCGGTCGGTGATCTTGAGGGCGGGTATGACCGACAGCGCCAGAAAGCTGAGCGTCATGAAGGGAGAGGCTACATGGACGCCCAGGTCCGCAAGACATCTCTCGAGCCGCTCGAGGTCGTGTACAACGGATTCAAAGGGCTGGTCCGAAAGCAACCCTGCAATGGGAAGCGGAAGCTCCGCCGAGACGCCTCCCTCTTCGGCCGCCACCAAACCGCCTTCGATCGCGACCAGGCGGCGCACACACAGCGCCATGTCGGAGTCGTCCACTCCCACGATCACCATGTTGTGAGCGTCGTGCGCCACGGTCGATGCGAACGCGCCGCGCCTCAGTCCGAAACCGGTAACGAACCCCATGCCGACTCGTCCCGTTGCATTGTGACGTTCGACGACCGCTATCTTTGCGAGGTCCCGGGCGGGGTCGGCGACCGCGACCCCCTTCTTTATCAAGGGGGCCTCGATGCGAACATGGGTAAGAAGTTGCTCCGGGATGATCTCGATTACGCGCACGTCGGCGCCGCTCGAAGGGATGGCGAAGTCCGACGCCGACACAGGAGCGGGCCGCACCGTGTTGCGCACTTCCGGAGGCACCTCGGCGCGCCGAAAGCCCGCTGCTACTCCGTTCGACGCAACCAGCCGCCCTTCTTTGAAGACCTTGTCCACGCCGAACTCGGCCACATCGGACAGCAGCAGGAGATCAGCTTTGTATCCAGGCGCTATGGCGCCCAAGTCGCGTAAGCCGTGACAGCGGGCCGGATGCAGAGACGCAAGCAGCAACGCGTCCTCGGGACTGACGCCGTGGGCAACCGCGACGCGGCACATCTGATCGAGGTGACCCAGCCGGACTAGGTCGGTTGGTTCACGGTCATCGGTGCAGAAAGCGCAATGATCCGGCCCGAACTCCTTGACCATCGGCAGGAGCTCGACGAGATTGTGGGCGTTGGATGCTTCTCGGATGAGAACCCACATCCCCTTGCGCCTCTTCTCGAGCGCTTCGGCGTACGTCGTCGCCTCATGGTCGGAGCGGATGCCGGCGGCGATGTAGGCGTCGAGGGCGTGCCCCCCGACCCCGGGGGCGTGACCGTCGACCTGGGCGCCACCGTTCAGCTCCAGCTTTGCCAGCACGCTCTGCTTGCCCGCAATCACGCCGGGAAAGTCCATCATCTCGGCGATGCCGATCGCATGACTTCTCTTCAGGACCGACTCCATGTCGTCCGGACCCAGCGCCGCCGACGGAGATTCGAAGTCGGATGCCGGCACGCACGACGGCGTCATGACGAATACCTCGAGGGGAAGGTCACTACACACATCGAGCATCCAGTGGACGCCGTCTCGCCCGAGAACGTTCGCTATCTCGTGCGGATCGCAAACGACCGCAGTTGTCCCGTGTGGAAGAACAGCGCGTGCAAATTCGTCCATCATGAGTTTCGACGATTCGATGTGCACGTGGGCGTCGATGAAACCCGGCACGAGGTACCGTCCGTCTCCGTCGATCCTTTCACCCCCCTCGAAGCGGCCCAGCCCTGCCACACGCCCTGCCGCGACGGCGACATCGGTGTCGAGCCACTCCTTGGTGAAGGCGCAGAAAACCTGGGCACCCTCGATCACCAGGTCGGGGGTGGCGTCGCCGCGTGCCACGGCGATGAGCCCCGCGCGCCCGTTCACGTCAGCCCCGCTATGTCGTCGGGGATAAGGGGGACACGAACAAGGGGTCGTCCCGTTGCGGCGCGCACGGCCGCGACAATCGCCGGAGTCGAGGACAGGGTCGGCGGCTCCCCGACTCCCTTCACACCGTAAGGTGAGGCGGGATCGCCGAGCTCCAGCACCTCTGCTTGCACGGGTGGCACGTCGAGGGTTGTGGGGATCAAGTAGTCGGTGAACGACGGATTCAGAACCACCCCGTCCTTGACCTTTATCTCTTCCATGAGCGCCAGTCCCAAACCCTGGGCAATCCCTCCCTCGATTTGACCCTCGACTGCCTGGGGGTTGAGCGCACGGCCCACGTCCTGGACGGTGGCGATCTCGACAACGCGCACCAATCCCAGCTCGGTGTCGACATCGGCGATTGCCCGGTGCGCGGCGAAGGCAAACGAAACGTGTGAGTCTCCCTGCCCGTTCTTCGGGTCCATAGGAACCGTCGGGGCGTGACGGTATTCACGGGTCTCCTCGATAAAACCGTCGCCCAGGAGCTTGGCGAGCGAGATTATGACGCCGCGCGACTCCGAGACGACCTTCCCCCCGGCAAGCCTGAGGTCATCGGGCGCACCGCCGGCCGCCTCGAAGACATGCTGCTTGACCGCCTCGCAGGCGGCCTTGACCGCTCCGCCGGTCATCCAGGTCTGGCGCGAGGCGGACGTCGAGCCGGCGGACCCAATGGATGTGTCCGCCGGCATGAGCACTGCCTGCTCGATCCCCAGCTCGGTCCGCGCGATCTGCAGTTGAATTGTCGCAACACCTTGTCCCACCTCGGCGGCCGCGCTGTGCACTTCCGCCAGCGGCTCGCCCCCGGGGGCCGACAGACGGACCCGCGCGGTGGAGTAGTCGTCGAAGCCTTCGGAGAAGCAGATGTTCTTGAAGCCGACGGCCACACCGGCCCCGCGCCGAACGCCTTCCCCGTGCGTGGCGTTTGACACCCCTCCAGGAAGCGTTCGGACGTCGTGCCCACCCTGGTGCTCCGGCGGAGCCGGCATTGCCCGGAGCCGGCGCAGCATGTCGGCGACCGGTGCGGGCCCCTCGACGCGTTGCCCGGTCGGCAGGATGGAACCGGTGCCCATTGCGTTGCGAATCCGCAGCTCCACCGGATCGGTGCCGAGGGCATGGGCCAGCTTGTCCATCTGCCCCTCATAGGCGAAGCAAGCTTGAACCGCGCCGAATCCCCGCATGGCGCCGCAAGGCGGGTTGTTGGTGTAGACGGCGTAACAGTCCAGTGTTGCGTTGGGCACCTCGTAGGGGCCGCACGCAACGCTCACGGCGTTGGCGCACACCGCCGTCGAGCTCGACGCGTAGGCGCCCCCGTCGAGCACGATGCGAGCGTTCACGTACACGAGCCGGCCGTCACGATCGGCCCCGTGTTCGTAGTGGAGGCGCGCCGGATGGCGATGTACGTGTCCGTAGAAGGACTCTTCGCGCGAGTACATCATCTTCACAGGTTTTCCCGTGTAGAGAGCCAGCAGGCAGCAGTGGATCTGAATCGACAGATCCTCGCGCGCTCCGAACGCGCCGCCGACCCCGGCCAGAGTTATTCGGACCTTGTCCGGAGCGAGGCCGAGGCTGGCGGCGAGCTGATCGCGATCGACGTGGAGCCACTGGGTGGAGACGTAGAGGTGCACGCCGCCGTCGTCCTCGGGGACCGCCAGGCCCGACTCGGGGCCCAGGAAGGCCTGGTCCTGCATCCCGAGGGCGTAGTCGCCTTCGACGACGACCTCGGCGCACGCATTCGGATCGCCGTGGCGGACCGGGATGTAGCGCACGATGTTGCCCGAGGGATGGAGCGATTCGGCAGTGGGGGCAAGCGCCTCCTCAGGGTCGGTCAACGGCGTCTGGACCTCATAGTCGACCCGCACGCGTTCGGCGGCGCGCCGGGCTGTCTCGGGATGGTCGGCCGCCACGAGCGCCACCGGCTCGCCCTCGTAGCGCACCGCGCCCCAGGCGAGCACGGGCTGATCGGGCCGTTCGAGCCCATAGGTCTTCCGGCCGGGAACGTCCGAATGGGTGAGCACCGCCGAGATTCCGGGGATCTCGAGCGCCCCCGAGATGTCGATCGAGCGGATCTGGGCGCGGGGATGGGGGCTCCGGACGGTTGCGCCCCAGAGCATGTCCTCGTCCCACATGTCCGAGGAGAAGGCAAACTCCCCTTTGACCTTCGGCATACCGTCGGGGCGCGCCGGGCTGGTTCCGATGCCGCCGCCGGGAATGGGGGGGGCGTCCGGCCGCATATCGGGAGGTGCCTCGGGCAGGATTGTCCGGCCCATAACGCGCCGGCCTCGGCCGACCGTGGTCTCGTCCCTCACGCGCCGGCCTCGGCCAACCGCCGGGACGCCCGTCCGAGCTCCAGTGCTACCTGTGTGACGTCGAGCGTTGCCAGGGTTCCGTCCCCGACGATCGTGCGGCCCGCCACCAGCAGCGTGTCGACTCGGGGCGCCGGGCCCAGCACCAGCGCCGCCACCGGATCCACGATCCCGGCGCCCCCTAGGTCATCCATGCGCCACAACGCCACATCTCCCTGTTTACCGGTCTCGAGCGAGCCGATGTCGGCGGCGCGCCCCAGGCAACGGGCCCCCTCGATCGTGGCGAGCGCCAGCGCCCGGCGCGCCGTTAGGGCGCCCGGCCCACCCCGGAGCCTGGCCAGCAGCAGCGACTGTTTCAACTCCGGCCCGAGCTCTCCGGCTTCGTTTGAGGCGGCGCCGTCGACCCCCAGACCGACCGGCGCGCCGGCCTCCAGCAGACCGGGAACCGGCGCCGTGCCCGCGCCGAGCCGCGCATTGGAGCTCGGGCAGTGGGCGACGCCGGTGCCGGTCGCGCCGAAGCGGGCGACCTCGCCCCGGTTGAGGTGGATGCAGTGGGCCAGCCACACGTCGTCCCCCAGCCAGCCCAGCTCGTCGAGGTATTGAACCGGCCGCATCCCGAAGTGCTCGCGGCAGTAGCCCTCCTCCTCGGTTGTCTCGGCAAGGTGGGTGTGGAGGCGCACCCCCTTGGAGCGGGCGAGCTCGGCCGACTCCGTCATGAGCCCCTGGGTCACGGAGAAAGGCGAGCACGGCGCCACCGCGATCTGCAACATGGAGTCCGGGGACGGGTCGTGCCACTTGTCGATGGCCCCCTCGGTGTCGGCCAGGATGGCGTCGCGCTCTTCGACGACCTCGTCGGGGGGCAGGCCTCCGCCTGAAACCCCGAGGTCCATCGAGCCCCTGCACGGGTGAAAGCGCATCCCCGCGGCCTGAGCCGCCTCTATCTCGGCTCGGAGGAAGTCGCCTCCGTCGTGCGGCCAGACGTAGTGGTGGTCGGTCGTCGTGCTGCACCCCGAACGAGCCAGGGCCGCGAGTCCTGCGCAGGCGGCCGCGGACTCCAGCCCCTCGTCCAGGTGCGCCCACACCGGATACAGGGCGCGCAGCCAGCCGAACAGTCCGGCCTCCTGGGCCATGCCGCGCGTCAGCCACTGGTAGAGGTGGTGGTGGCAGTTGACGAGCCCCGGGGTAGCGAGGCAGCCGCCGCCGTCGATCCTGGGGGCCCCGGCGTGGGCGGGGGCCGGGCCCGGGCCGACCGAGGTTATGCGCCCGCCGGAGACGGCCACGTGACCGGAGGCGTATTCGCTGCCCGCGGCGTCCATGGTCGCAATTGCGCAGCCCTCGATGACTATCTCGGGAGATCGCGGCGGACGGGAGATCTCACCCACCTCCTTGTGCCCTGGCGGCGGCAAGCCGCACTGCGTCGAGGATCTTGGCGTAGCCGGTGCAACGGCACAGGTTGCCCGCCAGCGCCTCCCTGATCTCGGCGTCGGACGGCTCTGCGTTGCGGCTCAGCAGATCGTGAGTCGACACGACCAAGCCCGGCGTGCAGAACCCGCATTGGACCGCCCCTGCATCCAGGTACGCCTTTTGCACCGGGTGCATCGCGCCGCCTTCGGTCAGCCCTTCGACGGTTACGACTTCCCGGCCCTCCGCCTGGGCGGCCAGGACCAGACAGGAGCACACCAGGGCCCCGTCGAGATAGACCGAGCAGGATCCGCATTCGCCCTGCTCGCAGGCGTTTTTCGATCCCGGATGTCCCAGCCGTTCGCGCAGGACATAGAGTAGGTTTTCGCCCGGCCACACGTCTTCGGCGACGTGCTCCCGCCCGTTCACCTCGAGATGGAGGTTCATCGCGGGCCTTTCCGGAAGTCGTCCCACGCCCATGCGAGCGTCCGGCGCGCCAAGACCCCGAGGGCGTGGCGCCGGTAGCGGATCGTCCCCCTGACGTCGTCGATGGGTTGGGCTGCGCCTGCGACCAGCTCCCCGAACCGGGCCGCGGCGGCCGGCGGAATCGCCCCCCGGGCGTCCCACAGGCCGGCCTCGTCGAGGACACCCCCGAGGAAGCTCTCGGCCTCGGCGGCCACCAGCGGCCGGGGCCCGGCCGAGCCGATGGCGGTAGTGACCTCGCGTCGCTCTGGGTGGAGGGCGAGGGCAAAGGAGGTCACCGCGATCACCATGGCGTTGCGGGTGCCGATCTTCGAGAACTGCTGCGGACCGGTAGCAACGGGGACTGATACCGCGGTGATCAGCTCGCCCGGCTCCAACGCGGTGGTCTTGGGCCCGGTGATGAAAGCGGTGAGGGGCATGCTGCGGGCCGCCGTCGCTGAAGCGACCTCGACCTGCGCCCCGGCGGCGAGGAGGGGCGGGAGGGCGTCGCCGGCGGGGGACGCCGTGCCGAGGTTGCCGCCGACCGTTCCCCGGTTCCGGATCTGAGGAGATCCAACCGTCCGGGCCGCGATGGCCAAGCCCGGAAGCTCCGGCGCAACCTCGGCCACGAGACGAGCGTAGGTGACCCCCGCTCCCAGCCGGATGACGCCGTCGGCTCGCTCCCACCCGGTTAGCTCGGGCACCCGGGTCAGGTCGATGACCGCGTCGGGTCTGCGGCGGTCGAAGTTGAGGTCGACCATCAGGTCGGTGCCGCCCGCCAGCGGCACCGCGGAGGGGACCTCGGATTTGGCTAGAAGTGCCTCCTGCAGGCCGGAGGGGCTCAGGACCTCCACACTCACCCGTCCCCCGGCTCGGTCATGGGGGGCGAGATCACACGGGTTCCGGCGCGCCCGTCGAGGGCGGCCTCCAGGTGCTCTGGATCCGTGATGACCGCCTGCACGCCGCCCCCTTCCACGAAGCGCGCCGCGGCCTCGACCTTCGGCCCCATGGATCCCGGGGCGAAGTGGCCCTCCGCAGCGAGCGTCCGTAGGGCGTCGACGTCGAGCTCGCCGAGCGCCCGCTGGTCCCCGGTTCCGTAGCCGGTATAGGCGTGCTCGACCTCGGTGAGAATCGCCAGCGTGTCGGCCTTGAGCTCGCGTGCGAGGAGAGCCGAGGCGAGATCCTTGTCGATGACCGCCTCCACGCCCTCGAGTGATCCGGCTGCGCCGGCCACCACGGGGATGCCGCCGCCCCCGCAGGCGATGACGATGACGCCGCCGGCAAGGAGCTCGGCCACCACGGGGAGCTCGACTATCTCCTCGGGCTCGGGGGACGGGACCACCCGGCGCCATCCCCGGCCCTGCCCGTCCGGCTTCATGGCCCAGCCGTGGGCCTCGAGATCCTCGAGTGATCCCTCGGGGTAGAAGCGGCCCACCGGTTTCGACGGATCTCGAAAGGCCGGATCGTGCTCGTCGACTATCACCTGGGTAATTACGGTTGCCGCCGGCTGATGGAGGCCGGCTTCCCACATGGCATTGCCGAGCACCTGCTGGATCATGTATCCCATCCCGCCCTGGGTATCCGAGACCGCCACATCGATCGACAGGCGGGGGAGGGCCCCGGCTTCGGCGGCGAGGTCGGAGCGCAGGAGCACGTTCCCCACCTGGGGGCCGTTTCCGTGGGTGATCACCATGCGCCATCGTCGGGAGGCGATCACCGGCAGCAGGAGCTCGATGGTTGCGCGGGTGCGCCCGAACTGCGCCTCAACCGACCGGTCGTCGGCGGCGCGGGTGATCGCGTTGCCTCCCAGTGCAATCACGAGGATGGGTCTGCGGGACTGCGCTGCGCCGGGCTCCATTGCCGCTCCTATCTGTGGTGCGGGCATCCTAAGATCCACCAGGTCACCCGGCAACCGGACACGGATGAGGAGGCGTCGCGGGCGCAGCACCACAGGGGCGGAGGCTGTGCATCAGCGGCGGAGACGTGGTCTCCGCGGCAGAGGTCGGGCGCGCCGATGTGGTGGTAGTGGGCGAGCAGATCGTCGCGGTCGGCGTCGGCGTCGGGGCGCCGGACGACGAGGTGCTCGACGCGACCGGGTGCCTGGTCATTCCCGGAGCGGTAGACGTGCACACCCACATGGACATGGAGGTCGGTCTCACCCGCTCGGCCGACGACTTCCTGAGCGGCACGCTGGCGGCCGCATGCGGGGGAACTACCACGGTGATCGACTTTGCGACCGCATACCGGGGTGAGCCCGCAGCCCAGGGGCTGGCCACGTGGCACGCCAAGGCACGCGGCAGGGCGGTGATCGACTACGGATTCCACATGACAGTCACGGAACTGACCGGAGCCGCCGATGAGCTCGTCGTCGAGATGGCCGAGGCCGGAGTCACGAGCTTCAAGCTCTACATGACCTACCCCGACCGGCTGATGGTGCCGGATGAGGTCATTTTCGAGGTCATGCGGGCGGCGGGAAAACACGGGGTTATGGTGAGCCTCCACTGCGAGGACGACGCCACCGTAGCCTCCCGGCGCGCCGAGGCGCTGTCGAACGGCAGGACCGAGCCGCGCTGGCACGCGTGGTCGAGGCCACCGAGTGCGGAGGCCGAAGCCGTGAAGCGGGCGCTTCGAATGGCGGAGGAGACCGGCGCGCCGCTCTACATCGTGCACCTGTCCAGTGCGGGGGCCCTCGAGCAGGTGCGGCTGGCGCGCGAGCGAGGCCTCGCGGTGTTCGCCGAAACCTGTCCACAGTACCTCTATCTCTCGGCCGAGCGATACGAGGATGTCCCCGAACGGGCGGCGCGCTTCGTCTGTGCGCCGCCGCTGCGCGACCCGTGGCACCAGGAGGAGCTGTGGGAGGGCCTGCGCTCCGGCGCGGTGCAGGTCGTCGCCACCGACCATTGCCCGTTTACGGCCTCGGACAAGAGGGCCGGATTGACCGGCGGAGGGTGGCGGGACTTCACCCAGATCCCGGGGGGCCTTCCGGGCATCGAGACGAGGTTGGCGCTCGTCTATCAGAAGGTCGTTGAGGGAATGCTCACCGCGCCGCAGTGGGTCGACCGTTGCTGCACGACCCCGGCCAAGCTGTTCGGCCTACATCCTCGCAAGGGGGTCCTGGAGCCCGGGTCGGATGCGGATGTGGTCGTCTTCGATCCCAGGGCGCGCCGCCCACTGATACCCGAACGCCTGCACATGAAGGTCGACTACTCGCCCTATGAAGATGTCGTGGTCGACGGCTGGCCGCGGATGGTGTTCAGCCGAGGGCGGCCGGTGGCGCGCGACGGCCTCGCCGTCGCGGCGCCGGGGTGGGGCGCCTGGCTCCACCGGGGCCCGAGCGGGCCGGGCGCTGGTGCCTGAGTGGTGGCCCCGCCAGATCGCTCGAGACCCTCAGGTTTTCAGCTCGAGCTTCCGATGATGGTAATAACTGTAAGGAACGCCCGTCTGCTCTAATTGCTGGCGGGTGAGGCGCCTGGCTTGGGGCGTTTGATCCACTCACAAACGAGAAAGGGCGTCGACGCGGTTGAAGGTGTCTCGCAGGATGTGCCTGGTCGTCCTGCTCTCCGTGGGCGGAAGCCTTGTGAGCCCCGGGGGGGACTCCTCCTGGGCCGGCGCTCGCACCGAGGCGGGGACACTGGGACGGACGGGAACAGCCACCCTCCAGGCCGGATCCATCCACAAGGAACGGCTCTGTCCCGAGGAACCCGTACCCGGTAATCTCCTGAGCCCCGAAGTCTCGAGCATGGATTCGGTCGACGGTTGGTCGGACGGAGGAAACGCGCGGCTGGCCCAGAGCACCGAGCAGGCGGTGGACGGTGCCGCCTCCCTCGAGCTCGCCGCCCTCGCCGGAGGGACCATGACCGCTCGGACGACCGCCGGCCGGGACGCGATCGAAGTGGTGCCCGGCTACACCTACGACGCCTCGGCGCAGTTTCGCGCCAACCGCAAGCTCCGGCCGGTGAGCGTGGCCATTAGCTGGTACGGCCTCGACGACGAAGCGCTCGACGTCACCTCGGGAGGCAGCGTGCCCGAGGCGGCCGGCCAATGGGCCGTTGCGACTCACTCCAGCGTGGCCCCGAAGGGCGCTGCCTACGCCGGTGTGGCGGTCACCGTGACCGGTGCCTTCCCGGATGAGAAGCACTACGTGGACGCGGTCACCTTCGAGGCGTCATCGCAGGACGCCCCGGTGTGCGAGCCGGGGGACGATGACGGAGGCGGCCACGATGACGGCGAGCCGAACCCCGATGACGGAGGCGGCGACAACGGCAACAACGACAACGGCAACAACGACAACGGCACCGGAGGCGGCGTCACCGGCAACGGCGGCAACGGCAACGGCGGCACCGGCACCGGCAACGGCAACAACGACGAGGGGGAGGAACCGTCCGGGGATGGGCACGGATCCGGCGCCGACCCCTCGAGCGATGACCCCGACCTGGGGGACTCGGGGCCCGCACGCCGGGGCTCCCCGGATAGGCCCGATGGCCGGGACCCGGCCGATCCTCCATCTCAGGCGACCCCAGGCTCGTGGCATCCGATTGGTCCCTACTCGACCGGATCCCTCATGACCGCGGCGTTGCGCCTCAAGGCGCTCGGCTGGTCCGAGGGGGACATCTCCAGGAAGGTCTTCGCCCCCTTCATAATCGGTGGAGAGGCCGGCTGGACGGACACGTGGGGGGCCCCGCGCTCGGGCGGACGCTCGCACGAGGGCCAAGACGTTTTCTGCAACTACGGGGACCCCGTGCTCGCCACCGAGGACGGCACCGTGGAGTTCGATGACGGTGGTCTCGGCGGACGGGTCGCGCGCCTGCACCGCCCCGACGGCAGCTACTGGTACTACGCGCATCTGTCGGACTGGAACACCGAGAGGTTCGGCTCCGGCGACGCCGTCGCCACAGGCGATATCATCGGTTACTGCGGCAATACGGGCAATGCCATTTTCACACCACCGCATGTCCATTTCGGCTTCTACACGGCGAAGGGCAACGCGATCAATCCGATGGGCAAGCTGGTCGGATGGCTCCAGGTCGCGCAGAAGCGCACGCTCGGATACGTCGAGAAGATCACCGACCGCAGAGTCTTGGAGATCGACCGCCTCACGTCGGCGCGCCGCTTCGGCGACGGCTTCATCCCCACTCCATCGGACGAGGCCGGCCCGTCCACCGACATTCTTCTGGCGTCGAGATCGCTGAGGATGTTCTCGGCCCTGCAGGCTGCGCTATCACGGTCGGGCTCCGATCTCGAGGCGACCGATTCCGCGGGCGACCTCGTCGATCCTGAGCTCCTTCACTTCAGGCTGTGGCTGAGCAGCAACGAGTTGCCCGGGTTCGGCCCGACGTCACCCGCCGCTCCCCACGTCGGCCCCTAGCCTGGACCCCGCAGCTTCCGCCGACCTCGCCGGGCGAGTTGCAGTCGTCACGGGAGCCAACCACGGCATCGGCGCCGCCACGGCCCGTCTGCTCGGTGAGCGCGGAGCGGCAGTCCTTCTGTCCTACCTCAGGCTCGATGAGCCGGGTGATGAGGGCACCCCGCAGAGCTATCGGCTGAACCGGGCGGCCACGGCAGACGATGTCGTCGCCGCGATCTCGGGGACGGGCGGGCGAGCATCCTCGATCGAGGTGGATCTGGCCGATCCGTCCGGTCCGGCGGTCCTGTTCGATGCGGCCGAGCGTCGCCTCGGTCCGGTGGACATCCTGATCAACAACGCCAGCGCGTGGCTGGCGGACACCTTCAAGCCTGCGACGACCGACCGCCTGGGCCGTACCCTGCAGCCCGTTTCGGCGGCCTCCTTCGACCGGCAGTTCGCCGTTGACGCGCGCGCCGGCGCTCTCCTGATTGCGGAGTTCGCACGTCGCCACGTGGAGCGCGCGGCGTCATGGGGCCGGATAGTCGGCCTCACCTCGGGCGGCCCGTTCGGGTTTCCTGAAGAGGTGAGCTACGGGGCCGCCAAGGCCGCTCTCGAGAACTACACGATGGCGGCCGCCTCCGAGCTCGCCGGTCTCGGGGTCACGGCCAACATCGTCTATCCGCCGGTGACGGACACGGGTTGGATAACCGAAGAGGTGCGCCGGTCGGTCGAAGCGAGCGACGAGCTGGTGGGAGTCGCCCGGCCGGAGGAGGTCGCCGAGGTGATCGCCTGGCTCGCCTCCGATGGGGCGCGCCTGGTAACCGGCAACGTCATCCGCCTCCGCTAAAGGACATTCCTCCACGAGCTTGTCGAGCGGGATGGGTGCTTTCCGTTACAGGGACGCTCGCAGCTCGGCGAAGACGCGTGCCAGGTCGGCAATTTGGTAGTGGGCGTTCAATCCGCTCGGGTTCGGAAGCAGCCACGTTCGCGAGCGGCCGACGGTTCGCTCTTGGGGGCCGACCACGGCCTGCGGATCTCCGAAGGCGGCTCTGTAGGCGCTCAACCCCAGGAAGACGACCACTTCGGGTAAGTATCTCGAGGCCTTGCGTCTGAGCCGGCGCGCCCCTGCGACGAGCTCGTCGTCGGTCAGCTCGTCGGCGCGCGCGGTGGCGCGTTCTACGAGGTTCGTGATGCCGAGCTTCAAACGGAGAAGCTCGCCCTCCTCGAAAGGCGACAGAACCTCGGCGGTGAAACCGCCCGCGTGAAGGGCTCGCCAGAAGCGGTTGCCCGGGCGAGCGAAGTGGTGACCCACCGCCCCCGAGTAGAGGCCCGGATTGATGCCGCAGAAGAGCACCCTGAGGTCCGTCCCGATGACGTCGGGCACCTTCCGGCCGTAGGCCTTTGCCAGTTCCGCTTTGGTGGGCCGCGGGCGCGCCGGATCGGTCACGCGCGCTCCGGGTAGCCGCCCATCGTCAGCGCCATCACCGCCTTGCCGGTGTGGAGGCGATTGGCCGCTTCCTGGAACACCACCGAACGGTCGCCGTCGATGACCTCGTCGGTCACCTCGTGTCCCCGGTCGGCCGGAAGGCAGTGCATGTAGACCGCGTCGTCGTCGGCCAGCGACATACGGCGTCCGTTGCATATCCAGTCTCTGTAGCGGGCGTTGAGCGCCAGTGCTTCGGATTCGTTGCCGAACAGAGGCTGCGCGCCCCATGACTTCGGGTAGACGACTTGGGCGCCGGAGAAGCCCTCGTCCATGTCATCGACCTCGGTGATGCTTCCGCCACCCTCCCGTGCGAGACGGTGGGCGCGCTTCATGACGTGGGGCATCAAGCGGTACTCGGGAGGACGGGCGATCGTGAGCTGGGCACCGAAGCGCGGCAGCAGAAGCGCCAGACCCTGGGGAACGCTCATCGGCTTTGCATACGAGGGCGCAAAGGCCCACGACACGCACACCTTCATTCCCGAAAGGTCGCGGGTGCCGAAGACCTCTTCGATCGTCATGAGATCCGCAAGTTGTTGGGTGGGGTGATCCTCGTCGCACTGCAGGTTGATCACCGGCGCGCCGCCCGCATCGGCGACGGCCCGCATGTACGCATTTCCTTCGCCGGGGACCTTGTCGTGGCGAATCGCGATGCCGTGCCCGTACGACGACAGGATGATTCCCATGTCGCGCGGGCTCTCGCCGTGCGCTATCTGAGACGTGTTGGCGTCGATGAAGTGTGCGTGCCCTCCAAGCTGTGTCATGCCGGCTTCGAAGGCGTTGCGGGTTCTGGTCGAAAGATCCAAAAAGATCATGAACAGCGTCTTGTCGGCCAGGAACCGGTGGGGTTGCCCCGAGGCGAACTCAGACTTGAGCTCGGCCGCGACGTCGAGCGCGATGCCGAGCTCTTCGACCGACCAGTCGGCCGTCGAGATGAAGTCCTTCCCGGTCAGGTTGCCGCGGCTCAATGTGCTGCCTCCCGTGGGGCGTGGACTGGACGTGAATGTGTCACAGATTCAGTGGTTCCGGCCCGGAGCCGCTGGCGATGCGCCTCCAGAGCTCGGGGGCCGCCCCGCGCGCCTCCGCCGCCAATGAGGCCTCGTCGATCAGCAGATGGCGCCGGTCGCGTACGACCCACCGCCCCGCGACCATGACGTCCCGAACGTGCGAGGCGTTCATCCCGAACATCAGGTGTCCGGCAAGGTTGGCCTCGGAGAAAGGCGTCGGGAGGTGGGGGTCGAGAACGATGAGGTCGGCCGGCGCTCCGGCCTCGAGGCTGCCGAGCGCCGGCTCGCCGAAGACGGAGGCAACGAGACCGGCGCCCGCCGACAGACGGCGTTGCGCCCACTCGGGGCCGGTGGCTAGATTGCTTTCACGGGCCTTCAGGTAGCAGGCGCGCGTCTCGGCGAACATGTCGCCGTCCAAGCCGTCGGTGCCGAGGGCAACGCGCTCTCCGAGGCTTCCTGCCCGCGCGTATCCAACGCCGTTGTTCATGTTGGAACGCGGATTGTGTGCCACCCACGCGCCGGAGGTCACCAGGGCGCCGATCTCCGAGTCGTCCAGGTGGACGCCGTGCGCGACGAGGTCGCCCTCTTCGAGCGCGCCCGCACGTACCAGGCGATGGACGACACGGGACCCGTAGCGTTCGAGCGAGTCATGTTGATCGCAGCCGTCTTCCGCCAGGTGCATGTGGAGCGGCGCTCCGAGATCGCGCGCCGCACCTACGAGTGCATCGAGAGTGGCCGGGCCGATGGTGAAGGACGCGTGTCCGCCGGCCATGCCGCGCACCAAGGGCCTCGGGTTGGTGCGCAGGAAGCGGGCGTTCTCGGCGACTCCGGCGCGCCCCCCCTCTTGCCCATGCCGGTCGGTGACCTCGTAGCACACGACGGCACGCAGGCCCGCTTCCTGGACCGCGTCGGCGACGAGATCGAGGGAGCCGTCGATCGCCGACGGCGACGCATGATGATCCACTATCGATGTTGTCCCGGCGCGTGCGGCCTCGACCGCGCCAAGAAGCGCAGACAGTCTGATGCTCTCGTCATCGAGCGCTCGGTCCAACCGCCACCAGATGAGCTCGAGGGTCTCGATGAAGTTGCGGGGAGGCCGGCTCGGTCCCGGCATGCCGCGGGCAAGCGTCGAGTAGAGGTGATGGTGGGCGCAGACGTTGCCCGGCATCACCACACACCCAGAAACGTCGAGCCTCTCGCCGTCGTCCGCCGGCACCCCTCCAATCCGCCCTCCCGCAACGCCGAGATCCGCCTGGGTCACCAGGCCCCTGGCCGGGTCGGCCAGGAGCCCGCCGTGCAGGACGGGGCTCAAGGGCCAGTCTGGTTCAGAAGGGCGCGCACCTCGTCGAGGCGGGGAGAGATGGTGGGCGGCTCCGGGGCGGCGCGCCGGGCCGCGCCTGCGTCCTTCAGCCCGTTGCCCGTCACGACGTGGAGGACGCGCTCGCCGCCGCCCACAATGCCGTCGCGACGCGCGCGAGCGATCCCTGCGATGCCGGCGACCCCGGCGGGCTCGCCGAAGACGCCGCCCAGGGACGCGAGATCGTGGGCGGCCTTGAGGATCTCGGCATCGGTGACGTCGACGAACGTTCCGCCCGAGCTCCGCACCGCGTTCAGAGCCTTCTGCGCGTTGCGTGGCCGGCCGACTGCGATGGAGTCCGCCAGGGTCTCGGCGTCTTGCGCCGTGATGCCGCCTGCATCGGCCCGCCAGGCAGCCGAGATGGGATTGGCCCCTTCGGCCTGGACCGCGAGCAGGCGCGGGATGTGCTCGATGAACCCGAAGTGTGCCATCTCGGTGAGGCCCTTATAGATGCCGGCCACGGTGCAGCCGTCGCCCACCGACACGGAGATCCAGTCGGGAGGGTCGTCGGCGATCTGCTCGGCAAGCTCGAGGCCGCACGTCTTCTTGCCCTCCACCAGATAGGGGTTGACGGCACAGTTCCGGTTGTACCAGCCGAATGCCTGAGAGGCGTCCTGGCATAGGTAATAGGCCTCGTCGTAGGATCCCCGCACGAGCATCACCCGCGCCCCGAAGATTGCCAGCTGAGCCACCTTCGCCTCGGGCGCGTGCTCGGGCACGAAGATGTAGGCGGTCAGGCCCATGTGTGCGCACACTCCGGCAAGCGACGACGCGGCGTTGCCCGTAGACGAACAGGTCATCTCGGTGCGCCCCTCCAGACGCGCCCTCGTGGCCCCGACGGCGGAGGCCCGGTCCTTGAACGACCCGGTCGGGAGCCTCCCGTCATCCTTGACCGACAGCCCACGCAGGCCGAGGTGTTTGGCGACCTCGGGGACGTCGATGACGGGCGTCCGTCCGATCCAGTCGTGCGGGTAGGCCTCGGCCTGCTCGTCGGGGACGGGGAGGAGCTCCCGGTAGCGCCGCAGGCTGTCGGTGACGGGACGCTCTTCGAGCCGCTGTGGCCCGAAGCCGGACGCAGCGGCGCCGCCGAGGTCGTAGCGCACGTCCAGGATGCCCTCGAGGCCGTCGTGCTTGGGGCAGGTGTATGCGACTTCGTCCGGCGCATAGGTGCTGGCGCACGCGACGCAGACGAGCTCGGTGACCGTCCCCATCTAGCCCCCTCGGACGGCGCGCCGGTGGCGCGTCCCGCCGCCCCTCGATACCGCCTTGGGATTGGCCGCCTTTGCCGCCGCGGTGTCCTTCATGGGCAGGGTCGTGCGCCACCCGCCGTCGAACGCGTGCACCGCCGCCGCAACTGCGCCCGCGGTCGGCACGAGCCCGATCTCGCCCACGCCCTTGGCGCCGTAGGGGCCTTCCGGCTGGGGCTCCTCGATGAAGATGCACTCGACCGGCGGCATCCCCTTCGCCGGGATAATGCCCTGCGACTTCAGGGTCGGAGTCTGCACGAGGCCGTCCCGAACGACGAACTCCTCGGTCAGCGAATGCCCGAGCCCCATGTGTACGGAGCCTTCGATCTGTCCCTCGAGCAGGTTGGCGTTCATCACCCTGCCGACATCGTGCGCTGCGACCACCTTGGCGAGCTTGCCCGCGTCGTCGAGGATCACGACCTGAGCGCCCCAGCCGAAGCAGATGTGGGAGCGCGCTAGCTCGGGGTCATCCATTGGTTGCGTGACCTTGAACTCGATCTCGCCGGTAAACTCCCGCCCCGCAAGCTCCGACAGCAGGCTTCCGTTGAGCTCGGCCTTGAGCTTCTCGCAGGCGCGCTTCACCGCCAGCCCGCCTAGGAAGGTTCCGCGCGACGCGGTCGTCTGACCGGTTGCAAACTCGCGCTCGGTGTCGACTGCCACGCGCACATTCTTGAGTTCGACGCCCGCCTCGGCCAGCTCTTCGCACGCGACCTGTTGCAGCACCGTGTGGACACCCTGGCCCATCTCGGTCCACGAATGCCGGATGAGAATGGAGCCGTCGTCGGCGACTTCAATCGATGCGCGCCCGTATTCGGGCAGACCGTTGCCCACGCCGACGTTCTTCACCGCGCAGCTGACACCGGCATAGCGGCAGTCTTTGTATGCGTCTTTGACCGCATCGAGGCATTTCTTGAGGCCGACGCCCTCGCCCAGCACCTGCCCGGTGCCGAACGACGAACCGGTCTCGAGTGCGTTCAGGTAGCGAATATCCCACCCGTCGAGGCCCACTTGCTCCGCGAGCCGGTCGAGGGCGCCCTCCATGGCGAAGTTCGCCTGGTTCGAACCGAAGCCGCGCATAGCGCCGCACGGCGGATTGTTGGTGAACACCGCGCTGGCTTCGACGTCGACATGCTCGAGTTCGTACGCGCTGCACGAGTGCCCGCAAGCGCGCTGCAGGACCTTGTCGCCGACGCTCGAGTAGGCGCCCGTATCTCCGATGATCCGGGCCCTGAGCCCGGTCAGCTTGCCGTTGGCATCGCATCCGAGGGTGTAGGTCATCTGCAGAGGATGTCGTTTGGAGTGCATGCGGATCGACTCGTCGCGCGACAGCGTTAGTTTCACCGGCCGGTGGGTGAGCCGGGCGAGCACCGCCGTCTGCCCGTTGACCCCGAGATCCTCCTTAGCACCAAAGGCGCCTCCGTTGGATACGAGCGTCACGCGCACGCGGTCCTCCGGCTCATTGAGGATGCGGGCGATCTGACGGCGGTCGTCCCAAACACCCTGCCCGCCCGAGAACACCCGCATCCCCTCTTCGGTGTCGTAGGCGACCGCTGACTCAGGCTCCAGGAAGGCGTGCTCGATGAACTGGGTCTGGAAGGTCTCGGTTACGACATGGGTCGAGTTGTCGAGGGCCGCATCGGCGTCGCCTCTCTTTATCGTCCACTTCCTGTGCAGGTTGCCCTTGTCGTGGAGCTTTGGCGCGTCGGGACCCAGCGCCGTCTCGGGGTCCGTCACCGGCTCGAGAACCTTGTACTCCACTTCGATGGCGGCGGCGGCGCGCCGAGCGGCGTGGCGCGAAGTTGCGGCTATGGCGGCAAGCACGTCGCCGACGTAGCGGGTCGTCTCTCCCTCGGCGACCAGCACCGGCCAGTCGTCGTAGATGCAGCCCACGGCGCGCTCGCCGGCAACGTCGCCCGCAAGGGCAATGGCAACCACTCCGTCCATAGCCGCAGCGTTGGTTGTGTCGATCCCGAGCACCTCGGCGCGCGGGTGCTCCGAGAAGCACAGCGCCCCGTGAAGCATTCCCTCAACCGACATATCGGCGATGAACGGCTTGAGACCGAGCGACATCTCGAACGCCTCGTACTTCGGAGTGCGGCTGCCCAACCGTCCGGAGAAGTCCAGGTGCGGCTGTTCGTGGCCGGCGGCGATGCGGCCCGCCATCTCGATGGCGTCGATGACTTTCACATAACCGGTGCAGCGGCAGAGATTGCCGCTCAGGGCGCTTGCGATCTCGGCGCGCGAAGGATCGGGCTTCTTACGCAATAGGTCGTGCGCCTTCATCACTATCCCGGGCGAACAGAAACCGCACTGCGATGCACCGGTTGCCGCGAACGCAAGTGCAAAGGCCTCGCGCTCCTGGTCCCCGAGACCCTCGAGGGTGACGATCTCTTTTCCGGCAAAATTCGATGCTGCCTGCGAGCACGCCACCCGGGCGCGGCCGTCCACCAGGACGGTGCAACAGCCGCAATATCCCTCGGGCTGGCAGCCGTCCTTTGCAGCGAGGAGACCGAGGTGCTCGCGCAGCACGTCAAGCAGCGTCTCGTCCGGAGCCGCTGCGACCTCGACGGCGTCGCCGTTCACGCGAAGTTGGAGTGGTTCGGTCATCGGCCTATCCCCTGACGTTCGATGGCGGCGGGCAGCGCGGCGTAGAACGCGATCGAGGCGATCAGGTGATCGATGGGGCATTGGTCGAGCACGGTATGTGCCCACTTTTCCTCGCTGGGGCCGAAACCGATCGTGGGGATGCCGAGGCGTCCGGCCGAGGACACGCCGTTGGTCGAAAAAGTCCACTTTCCCGTTGCGGGAGCGGCCCCCAGGGCCGTCGTCCCCGCATCCAGGCCCGCCCGAACGAGCGGGTGATCTTCGTCCAGCACCCAGGTGGGAAAGTAAGCGTCCATGGCGAGCTGATGCCCAGTGTAAGAAGTCACCGTGGCGCTGGGCACCTCGATGCTAGCCCGCGCCGCCGACGGTAGTGCCGCTATCTCCGCCTTCGCCGACTCGAGGGTGTCGCCGAAGGTGAGCCTGCGGTCCAGGTGGATCGTGCACGAGTCGGGAATGGCGTTGAGCGAGGCGGTCGTGCACTCGATGTTGGTTGCGGCTATAGAGCCCTTGCCGAGAAAATCGTCGGATCCCAATTGCTTGTGGAGCTCATCTATCTCGTGCACGAGGGGAGCCATCGCCGAGATTGCATTGTCGCCTCGCTCCGGAGCGCTCGCATGTGCGGATATGCCCTTTACGGTTGTGCGCATCTCCATGCGGCCCCGGTGCCCGCGATACACGGCAAGGTCTGTGCATTCGCCGAGCACGACGGCGTCGACGTCCTGCAGTGTCTCGGACAGCACGTAGCCGAGGGCCAGTCCGTCGAAGCTCTCCTCCATTACCGTGCCGACGACGTACACGGTCACGCCGGCGCCGTCCAGGCCGCGTTCCTGCATCAGAGCTCCGGCGTAGACATGCGAAGCAATGGCGCCCTTGTTGTCCGACGCCCCGCGACCGTAGACTACCCCGTCGGCCACCTTGCCGGTGAAGGGATCATGCGCCCATGCGCCCGGATCGCCCACGCCGACGGTGTCCATGTGCGCGTCGAACACGACTTTGATGGGGCCGTCGCCGATCCGTCCGACCACGTTTCCCATCGCGTCCGTAGAGGCTTCGCTGAAACCGAGCGCGTTCATCTCGGCCACGATCCGGCGCGCCACATCGCCTTCCTCGCCCGAGTATGAGGGGATCGCCACGAGCTCGCGGAGGAACCGGGTCACGTCGTCGCGGTAACGCCCCCCAGCGTCGACGAGCTCTGTCACGGAGATGTCTCCTTGGAGGAGAATCGATCGCTCAGCCGCCTGCGCCGCGTGAGTGGTTGACTCGCCATGGGGAACGTCTCCCCTGAAGGTGCGAACGCATCGATCATCGCGTCGACGTCGTCCCCCAGAGGGTAGAGAACAGGGCAGGTCGCCCCGTGGGCCATGTACTCATCGACCTTTGCCCGGCATTCCCCCGGGGTGCCCGATGCACTCACCAGCTGCACGACCTCATCGGGCACGAGTGCCGCCGCCTTCTCGATGTCGTCATGTGTCGCGGGCCAGTCGACGATCGCGTTGATCTCCTCGATCAAGTCCGGATCGACACCCGAGGCCTTCATGATGTGAGGTTGTTGACCGAGATATTGCGTGAGCAACAGACGTGCGCGATCGAGAGCAGCATCCCGGTCGTCGTCCATCGAGCACACCACGAGCTGAGGGCGGTCGATGGCGCCGACCGTTCGCCCGGCGCGCCGAGCGCCCGCTTCGAGACGCTCCATGGCGTCGTCGTTGTAGGCGGGTGAGACCATGTAATTGAGGAGGACCCCGTCGCCGACGGCGCCGGCGAGCTCGAGCATCTTCGGCCCCGTCGCCCCGATGTAGATGGGGATGTGCCTGGCGGACGTGTCCCCATGGACGACGTCGATCCGCACCCCGTCGAGGTGGACGAAGTCGCCCGAGTAGCTCACCTCTTCGAGCGTGAACAGTGCGCGGCACGCTTCGATGGTCTCACGCATGCACGCGAGGGGGCGGCGGCGCTCTACCCCGACCTTGCCGGCAAGGGGATCCCACCACGCGCCGAGGCCAAGCATTACCCTGCCCGGCGCCAGATCGTCGAGGGTCACGAAGGTGGCGGCGAGCAGGCCGATGTTGCGCGTCCATGTGTTGACCACGCCGGAGCCGACCCTTATGTCTCTGGTTGTGGCGGCGAAGGCGGCCATGGGGACGGTCGCCTCCCGCACCAGACGGGACTCGGCCTGCCACACGGCCTCGAACCCGGCCGATTCGGCGCGCCGGACATGGGCCATGCCGTCTCGGATCGCATGCTTGTCCTGCAGGTACAGGGCGACGCGCCCGGATTCGGTCATCTGAGGATTATCCACCGTGTCCATTGCACTTACGAACCCGATTACCGGGCTCCAGAGCGCAGAGAGGCTTGGCGTAAGCAGAGATTGCGCCCGAAGCGGCACAGCCGCATCACCGCTGCGCCGAAGTGAAGCGCACCACCTTCCTGCCGCTCCGCTCGCGCCATGGTGGCCCATGAGCCGGCGCCGGATGTGGGTCCCACTCTTTGCAATGATCATCGCGGTCCCGATGCAGACCATAACCGCGGTGGCCGCACCCGGCTGGCTCGTCCCCCCCGTGGATGGCCCGGTCCTGAGGCCTTTCCTCGCCCCCTCGAGCCCTTTCGGGCCGGGCCATCGCGGGATCGACTACAGCGTGGCGCACGGCTCCGCGGTCCGGGCGGCGGGGGCGGGAACGGTGAGCTGGGCGGGCTCCGTGGGAGGCGATCTCTCGGTGACGATCGACCACGGTGGCGGTCTCAAATCGACTTACTCGGTTCTGGCCGAGATCCAGGTTGCCCGAGGCGCAAGGGTCGAACAGGGAGGATGGGTCGGACGGGCGGGGGCGGATCATCGCGCCGGAACCGGCGGACTCCACTTCGGAGTGAAGCTCGACGGGGCCTACGTGGACCCGATGGATTACCTCGGGCCTGTCGACTTGAGCGCCTCCGTGCATCTTGCACCCGTGTTCGACCACCCCGAGTCGATGCAGTCCACGCCGGCTGAATGTGACGAGCCCCATCCCATCGCTGCGAAACCGCCCCGCCCCAACGACAACGTGGCGGTCCTGGTGGCGGGACTCAGCAGCGCCACAAGGGGCGGCAGCAACTCCGACCTCTTCAACCTCGGCCGCAGCATGCTCGGCTACAGGCTTGAGGATACCTATCGGTTCTCCTACGCCGGCCACGAGGGTCGGGGGCTTCACCGCCCCTACCGGACGACGGACACCTACGGGGACCTGGTGCTGGCGGCGAGGCGGCTGCGGGATCTTTTGGCGGCCATCGCACGGCAACGTCCCGGCGCCGACGTCGATCTCATCGCCCACTCCCAGGGGGGTGTCGTGGCGCGCCTGTTCCTCCAGAAGCTGGCGCACCCGTGGGGCTCGAAGCTCCCGCGGGTCGAGCACCTCGTGACGCTGGCCACCCCCCACACCGGCGCTCCGGTCGCCGCCTCACTGACGAAAGTCCGGAACGAGACGTTATCCGGAGCGCTGGTGCTGTGGGGAGCCCGGCGTCTCGTGGCTGGTGGTCTCCCGGACACGGGCGGCCGGGCAATCGGCCAGCTCGCCCCCGGGTCGAGCCTCATGAGGAGCCTGGCGCGCGAGGACATCGTCTACGGGACGCGGGCTCTGGCGCTGACCATGCCCAATGACCTCGTGGTTCCTTCGGACCGCGCGCTTATGCCCGAGGAACAAAGTCACGTTCTAGGGCCGGAGGGCTGGAACGGTCACGAGGCCGTCGTACGGTCCTCTGCGGCCCGCGGCCTGGCCCATTCCTTTCTACGGGGCGCCCCACCCGTCTGCGCGGGAGCGTGGGACGCGTGGGGCCGGGGGATCGGCCGTGCGATCGGGTTCGCAGAGAGCCGGCTGGGCTGGCTCTACGGCGCCCTCGAGGGGCAGATCACTGGTCCGGCGGGCCGATTCGGAGTGACACTTCCCCGGAGAGTCCGCTAGAAAAAGAAAGAGCCCTCTCCGCCGGGGGGGATGGGCGGATAACGGAGAGGGCTCCGGTGCTTGCTATTTCTATTTGTTATTTCTACTTGCTACTTTGTCAATCAAACACATTGTGAAGCCTTTCACAAGGACTTGCAAACGTGGGAGGGTCAGAGAAGCTGGCCACGCGTTGTGTCTCAGCCACAAAGCAGGTGTGAGGGAAGTTCGCGTCCTAGGATCACACCATGCCCGATAACCGTCTGCCCTTCGAGGTCCCCGGGCTCGAAGAGGATTTCAGTCGCATCGAGGTCCGGCGGAGCGGCAGGAGGAAGAAGACGATCTCGGCCGAGATCGTCTGCGACGCCCTGGTGGTCTCGATCCCCGAACGCCTCTCGCAGGCGGATGAGCAGCACTGGGTGACCGAGATGGCCGGCCGACTGAGCTCGAGGATGCGCCGCGACCGGCTCAACGACGAGGGGGCGCTGGGCCGTCGGGCGGCCCAGCTCGGTGACAGGTACCTCGGCGGGGTGCGTCCACGGGACATCTCATGGGTCGGTCAACAACGTTCCCGCTGGGGCTCCTGCTCCCCCCAGGATGGCTCGATCGCGGTCTCCATGGCGGTCGCCGATTACCCGTCCTGGGTGCGCGACTACGTCATCCTGCACGAGCTTGCCCATCTTCTCGTGCCCGACCATTCGGAGCGGTTCTGGACGCTGCTCGGCGCCTACCCGATGACCGAACGCGCCCGTGGTTATCTGATCGCCAAAGCGGAGGGCTAGCTCAACCGCGCGTCCACCACAATTGGATCTTCTCCACCTGATGCTGCTCGAGCACCCCTACCGCCAGCGCTGCTCGCACCCCGTGCCCGGCGGCGACCGTAACGGGTGAGACTCCTTCGAGCTCTCCGGCCCGCTGGTACAGCCGTTCGACGGGGATGGACATGGCGTCTTGTGGGGCTGCCGCCCCCGGGTCCCCGACGTCGAGCACCTGCCCGGAGGGGGTACCGTCCCCGCCGACGGTCTCGGTCGATCCGAGCGCTCCCCGGGTCTCAGGCCACGCCTCGAGAGCGCCGGGGACACTCCCGACCACTGTGAACCCCTTACCCCTAAGAGCCGCCGCAGCGTTGCCGATGTCGACGTCTCCGGGGTCGAGGAGCATCAACCTGAGGTTGAGCGGCAGGCAGTCGCGTGCCCGGCCCGAAAGTCCGGGCCCGAACTCGTAGACCAGAGCCAGTGATCCCGGGATGTGGGATTCGAGGTAGGCCGTCACGGGTCGAAGGTCGATGAAGGCGGCCCCGCCCACGCCGAGGTGATCCAGGCCGTCGTCCAGGCTGAGCTCCCGGACGGTTGCGACTACGGGCACAAAGCGGGCTTGGGCGAGGTTGTCATGGGCGTACCTATATCACTCATACTGGAAAGCATGGTTGGGGCGCTTTTCTTGTTGCTGCTGCTGGTTCCGGTCGTCGAGCTGTGGATCATCCTCCGGGTGTCTGGTGAGCTGGGGCTCGGTGCAACGCTCGCCTTGCTGCTGCTCATCTCGGTTTTGGGAGCGTGGCTGCTCAAGCAGCAGGGCCTCCAGACCTGGCGCCGGCTCAGGTCGACGTTGTCGCGGGGGCAGATGCCGGCGAACGAGGTGACCGACGGGGCCCTCATCCTCTTGGGGGGCGCTCTGTTGATGACACCCGGGTTCCTCACGGATGCGTTCGGAATCGTTCTCCTACTGCCGCCCACCCGGGCGGCAGTAAAGGGCGCCGCCCGAAGGGCGCTTGGTTGGTGGGCGGCTCGACGACTCGGGCGGAGCCGTACAAGCGGAGGCGGGGCGGGATCGGGCGCTAGGGACCCCCATCCTCCGGTGATGGAGGCGACTGAGGTCCATCGGTCCGATCCCCGGCGAGCCGGACACGATTCTCCGGATAGGGGATGACGGGTCCCACTCTGCCCTGCTCGGGATAGGCGCCGCGCCGGAAGCTCGCCGTCCCACGACGGTGGCGATTCATACGCGCTCGGACCTCCTCCGGGTACTCGCCGGTGTGGACGGGGATATCGAGGGCTGCCCCCACTGAGGCCGCCTCGCCCAGGGATGGGTAGACCCAACGCTCCCACTCGCCGGCGTCGTCGACCAGGACCAGTTGTGCACCGTTGAGGCCGATGCGGACCACCACCGCGTCGAGCCCTCGCCTCCCAATGACCCAAGTCCCAGGTTCTCGGTTCACGTCCACGCTATTGTCTGCGATCTCGTGCATCCTTAGGTGTCGCAACAGGTGTCGCAACGGGAGTCGCAACGGGAGTCGCAACCGGAGTCCCCGCTCCTTGCATCCATCACCTTCCCCGCACGAGGCCGAGAGGCAGACGAGTGAGTCAACCGACATGAATCGAACCGAGACCGAGGTGTCGTCCCAGCAGGAGGAAGCGCCCGAGACGCGGGCTGGTCCCGGGGAGGCTTCCGCGATCCGCAGGGGCGCCGGCGCTGTGATCGTCCACCGGACGTGGGGGTTGGTTCGGTTCCTGGCGGCCCTGTTCCTGTTCGTCGGGGCACTCCAGTTGATGAAGACCGGAGCGGCAAGCCTCGACATCTTGAACAACGAAGGGCTGCTCGTGCGCAACGCCGGTTCGACGCTGGGCTTGGGGTGGATCGGCGCGTTGTTCGTGCTCTCCGGGTCTCCCATGGCCGCCACCGCCCTAACCCTGGTCGAGGCAGGTTCCATCACCGAGGTCGAGGGTTTCACCATGCTGTCCGGTTCCCGGCTGGGAGCGGCGTTCGTCGTATTGGTCGTTGCCGTGATCTACGCGCTGAAGGGAGGGGCCGGCGAGCGTAAGGCCCCGGTCGCGACCGCGGTGATCGCGCTTTCGACCACCGCATTGGTCTACGTTCCAGGCGCGCTCATTGGTCTGGCGTTGCTGAACTTCGGGCCGTTCCATTCCCTCGAGCTTCATTTCCCGGGGGAGTTCTCCGATGTAATCGACCTCGTCTACGGAGGTCTGCTTGCACGCGCGGAGAAACTTCCGGCTGCGCTGATCTTTCTCGGCGGGCTCGGAGTGCTCCTTGTGTCCTTCAAGTTGACCGACACCGTGTTACCGGGGGTCGACAAGGAGGTCGAGGAGCGATCGAAGGGGAAATGGTTGTCGCGCAAGTGGCCGATGTTCGGACTGGGGTCACTGGTTGCGCTCGTCACCATGTCGGTGTCTGTTGCGCTCACGGTGCTGGTTCCCCTCGTGAGCAAGCGTTATGCGCGGCGCGAAGACATCCTGCCCTACATCATGGGGGCGAACATCACGACGTTGGGAGACACGATGCTAGCTGCGTTTGCGCTGAATTCGCCTGCGGCGGTGCGTATCGTTCTCGCATCGGTGATCGCTGCGTTGGTGTTGAGCGTAATCCTGCTTGGGTTCTTTTACACACCGGTCCACAGGCTGGTATGGCGTTTTCAAAGACAGGTCATCCAGAGCAAGGCACGCCTCGCCGCGTTCACCGCAGCGTTGTTCCTGGTCCCCGTCACGGTCATCGCCGTCTCGGGTCTCCTCGGCTAGCGTCAAGGCCTCGGCGCGGGCGGCGAATTTCCGTCGATGCGCTAGATGACCAGCCCGCCGTCTACGCACAAGATCTGCCCGGTCACGTAATCCGAATCGGGTGAGGCGAGGTAGACGAATGCAGGGGCGATCTCTTCGGGGCTTCCATAGCGGCCAAGCGGAAAGCGGGCCAATCTCTTGGCTGCTGCTTCGCGGTTGGCCATGAGTGGTTCGGTCATCCCGGTGAGGGCCGCCGGCGCGACCGCATTTACGTTGATCGACAACGGCCCCAGCTCTCTCGCCCACGACTTCGTCAACCCGACAATGCCCATCTTGGCCGCGGCGTAGTTCGATTGCCCGGCCGCTCCGATGAGACCAGAGGCCGACGTTACGTTGATGATCTTGCGATTGGGCGCCCCGGGACCCTCCGCCTTGGCGAGCGGCCGCCAATGTCTTACGGTGGCCCGACCGCAGGCCCACGTCCCCTTCAAATGGACTCGAATGACCTCGTCGAACTCTTCTTCGCTCATGTTGTGAAGCATCCGGTCGCGCAGCACGCCCGCGTTGTTCACGAGGACATCGACGCGTCCGAAGATCTCCAGCGCCACCAAGAGGAGACCGTCGGCGGCGGCCACAGTCCCGATCGCGTGATCGTCGGCTACGGCGTCTGAGCCCAGGCCTCCGACGACTTCCTCGGCCGCGGCTCGGTCTACATCGTTGACGACGACACGGGCCCCCTGGTGTGCGAAGGCTTCAGCGACGGCCCGGCCTATGCCGTGGCCGGCGCCGGTGACGATGCAGACTCTTCCCTGCAGGCTCTCTTTGCCCCCTGGCGGCATCGGTTGATCCTATGCGCCCTTACGTGGTGCGTCGCATAGGATTGACGTCATGAACGACGCAAAGAAGGTTCCGTTGACCCAGGCGGCATACGACCGTCTCAAGGACGAGCTCGCTCACCTCGAAGGTGAGGGACGCAAGAACATCAGCCATGCCATTGGGGTGGCGCGCTCCCACGGCGACCTCAGTGAGAACGCGGAGTATCACGCCGCGCGCGAGCAGCAGGGTTTGCAGGAAGCACGGATCAGACAGCTTCAGCAGATGATCGAGAACGCTGAGTTGATCGTGACGACCGACGATGGAGTGATTGGCCCCGGCAAGTTCGTCACCATCTCCTATGAGGGCGAAGATCCGCAAACCTACCTTCTCGGGTTGCGGGAGGAACGAGGCGCCGGGCACGATGTCCTCACACCCGAATCTCCGGTAGGGCGAAGTCTCATCGGGCACCGCACCGGGGAAACGGTTATGGCCGAGACCCCCGGCGGAGTCTTGAAGGTCGAGGTTCTCGAGGTGCGCGCCTCCTAACCTTTCGGCCGGCCTTAAGCTGCAGACGGGGTGTTGCCGCTAATTGCGCGGCCGACCGGTTGTGGGCTGTCCGAATTTGCGAGGAGAAGAGATGGAGCCAGGGGAAGTCATCTGGGAAGGAAAAATCGGCGCCACCCCGCTGCGGGTAGGCGTGCCGTTTGCCGGCCGCATCATCGCGGAGTGGGACTCGCCCACGGGCCGGCGCGACAAGGTGAGTGAAACGGTCGAGCAGTTCGAGAGAACGGTCTTGTTCCAACTGCTCCTCAGCTCGGGTGCCACCGACGAGAAGCTCCAGCAGGAGATCGTGGCCGCCATACAGAAGGCTCAACAGCAGAGACCCCGGCGCATTCAGGAGCCGGAGGTACGCCCACGGCGCAGAAATCCGAAGGTGCGCCAGCATCGCCGCTCGCGCAGGCCGCCCCGACGAATCTGAGAGTGCCGGGGTCTACCCCCTCGGACGCGGTTCCCGGGGTGTCGCCAGCGGATGCTCGCGGGTTTTGCCCGGATCGTCATCGTCGCGGCGGCGATGATCGAGCATGAGATGTTGCTGGAGCTCCGGGCGGGACGTGAAGCGGAGCTCGCATTCCGGGCACTGGAGGATGTCGTCCACACCCGCCTCCTTGGGCTGTAGGCGATGCTGAAGCGCGCCGTTACTTCCCTGGCGCTCGTCCTCGTGAGTCTAGGCGCGATTGTGGGCGTGGAGATCGCGATCGCGGCGCGCCGGGAGTATCTGCCGACGGAGCCCGCACTCGAGATCGGCGGACGCTGGGGGCCGGCCACCGGCACACCGCTGAGGCTGGTAGTGCTGGGCGACTCGACGGCGGCCGGCGTGGGAGCGGGCAGGCCCGAGCTGTCCTATCCCGCCCAACTGGCCGCCCAACTGGGTGACGAGGGTTACAGGGTGAACCTGAGCGCCATCGGGATGTCCGGGGCCCGCACGGCCGACGTCCTGCGGGAGCAGGTGCCGCGCGCCGAGTCGTTGGGCGCAGACCTCGTGTTCGTTGGGATCGGCGCCAACGACGCGATCCACGTGACCCCGATCGAATCGGTCCGCAGAGACATGGCCGAGGTGCTGCGGCGCCTGCGAGCCACAGGAGCGGACGTCGTGGTGGCCGGCGCGCCGGACATGCATATCGAAGCGTTCCTCGAACCGCTCCGCTCCCTGTCTGCGTGGAGGGGACGAATGGTCGAGGAGGCGATTACCGAGATGGCGCGCGCTCAGGGGGTGCCGGTGGTGCCGCTGCGCGCCGTGGCCGGGCCCCGCTTCGCCGCCAATCCGCGCCTCTACAACAGCGCCGATGAGCTTCACCCCAGCGCCGCCGGCTACGGCGTGTGGGTCGACACCATCCTCCCCGTGATCCGCACGGTTCTGCCCACCGCTGAGGTTGGGTGAGAGGCATGGCCGGTTCCCGCCCTCTGCGGACCCGCCGCCGACCGGGCTGAGCCGATGGAGAGCCTCGGCGCATTGATCGAAGCGGGGGACCTGAACGGCCTTCTGAAGGCCGTCGATGGACTCTGTGCCTCGGGGCGTTGGGATGATCTCGTCGGACTGGCGGACCGTTGCGAGGGGGCAATCGAGCGGGGAAAGCAGTTGTGGCCCATAGCCGGACATATCGATTACCGGCTCGCTCTCGAGGCGCCGGCGGAGTACGCGGCGGACGTCCTCGACTCGGTTACCCCGCGCTTTTCGATCGGTCCGCTGACCGAGGTGGCCGCGTTCGGCCATACCTGGGAGGAGCTTGCCGGTCATCTCGGCTCCCCGCATGTGGCGGCCTATGTCGCGCAGGAGCGTGTCCTGCGCGGCGAAGACCTGACCGGTGATTTTCGAGCCCATCCCGAGGTCCTCGGTCTGCCGTTGAAAATCCAACCCTGGGAGCCGGTGTACCCGCTCGCCTCCTACCGCTCGACCTTCGTCGAGGTCGCGGAGCCATGGGAGCCGCACGCGGGGCTCGCCGAGGTCGAGCCGGTGGCGGCCGAGGAGGTCGACGACCCCGAGCTGATCTCCGCCCTGCTGGATCTCGTTGTCCCCTGGCTGACCGAGTCCAACGGCGCGGCGCGCGCCGTAGCGGTCGACGGTGACGCTTTGGGTGCGGCCTCGGCGCTCCCCGGCCCGGGGTCCTTGCGAATCGGGCCGCTGGAGGTGAGCGAGGCCATCCAGAGGATGGGCTGGGCCGCCGCGAGCGGAGGGGCACACGGCCGGCGCCGGGGCGCCGCACTGGGGCGCTCGCTCGCCTGGTACACGGCCGGCGTCACCGCCTCAACGGGCTGGCCGGTGTCCGCCGAGGTGCTCGAGGATGCCTTGGGATCCCTGCGCTGGTACCGCTTCGACGAGGGCGTTCCCGACGAGGGGTGGTCGCTGCGACTGGCCGTGGAGGATCCCGTCGGGGGTTGGGCGGCCGCCATCGCCGCTACCGACCTGTCGCAGGAGGATCTCCGGACCGGCGCAGACGGGGTTTCCCCCTAATCGTCACAGGGCCGACGGGGACGGTGCTCGTCGGCGCATCCCTCAGCTTCTGTGACGACTCGAGCCGTCGCTGACCGGTGGACATCAGGGAAGGTGCAATCGATCGTTTGCCATTGGTCCTGTGACGGAGCAGGATGTGGAGCTCCGAACGTCGGGCGCGAGGGGGGTCGAAGAAATGTGTCTTCCAGGCACGATTGAAACGGTTCGCGGAACGGTCCGAAAAGAGGGCCCCGCCCACATCAGCCGGCGGAGTGCGCTTATTGGGGGGGTCGGGACGGCGGCCGCGGGCGTCCTTCCCCGAAGGGCCCTTGCGTCGACGACGCCCACCGAGCCGAGATCGCAAGACCTGACCCACCTCTTTCGTGAGGGCTTTCCCGTTTACACCTTCGATCCGCCCGTCAGGCGGACTCTCGTGACCGTGGAGCAGGACGGGTTCTACAGCCAGGAATGGAGATTCGGAGAGCACTCCGGCACCCACCTGGACGCGCCCGGTCACTTCATCGCAGGGGGCCGTTACTCGCCGGAGATCATGCCGGAGGAGTTGTTTGTTCCCGTGGCCGTCATCGATATATCCGAGCGCGTGGCCGACAATCCCGATGCGGTCGTTACGCCCGGTGATGTGAAGAGATACGAGCGACGGTACGGCCGTATCCCGAAGGGAGCCGGTGTCTTCATGTATTCGGGCTGGGAGCGCCGGGTAGGGGACCCCGATGCTTTCAAGAACGTGGGGCCGGACGGAAAATTCCACTTTCCGGGGTTCGGCGTCCGGGCCGTGGAGTGGTTGCTTACAAACCGCGACATCACGTGCATCGGTGTCGACACGCTCAGCCTCGACCCCGGCCGCTCGACCACGTTCGCCGCTCATCTGACGATTCTGGGAGCCGACAAGTACGGGCTCGAGAACATCGCCAACCTCAGGCGGATTCCACCGAGGGGGGCCCGGGTTTTCGTTGGCCTCATCCCATGGGAGGAGGGCTCCGGCGGGCCCTGTCGCCTGATCGCCCGCTGGTAGTCCGCGCTTGGAGGGGCGGTGCCTCGCGCGAGCTCACGAGGAGCCTTGAGGCTGAGGGATGAGGTGATGGATCGATGAGGCTCGCCGGGGAACCCGCGCGCCTCAACCAGAGTGGCCAAGGTCGAGCTCCGAAAGGTTCGGGACGAACAGATCGAGCCTCTAAGATGCTTCGCCATGGGCATCGAGAGGCCGGCCGTCGACTACGTGGCGAGACTCGCGCGCCTGGCGCTTGATGACGATGAGAGTGACCGGATGCGTGCCGAGCTCAGCGACATCCTCGATCACGCCGGGCGCATCCAGGCCCTCGATCTCGACGGCGTCGAACCGACCCTTCACCCGCTGCCCCTGCTGAACGCCACCCGGCCCGATAACGTCGCCCCCTCGCTGTCGCAGGCAGACGCGCTGCGCAACGCACCAGTGGCCGAGGATGGACGCTTCAGAGTCCCGCGCATCATCGAGGATGCATGACGACGCCGACGCCGGAGCTTTACTGGCGATCGGCGACTGAGCTGGCAGCGGGGCTGGAGGCGGGGGAGCTGAGCTCCGCCGAGCTGACCGAAGCCATCATCCGGCGATGCGATGAAGTCGAACCGCATATCGGAGCGTTCCTGCAGCGCACCGACGAGCGCAGCCTCCAGGAGGCGGAGGCCGCCGACGCGCGCCGCTCCACGGGCGTGGCGCTGGCGCCGTGGGACGGCGTCCCGGTCGCCTACAAGGACATCTTCGTGACCAGAGACGTCCCGACGACGGCGGGCTCGCGTATCCTCGAGGGCTGGGTGCCCCCTTACGACGCAACCGTGGTCGAGCGATGCACTGCGGCCGGCATGCCGCTGCTCGGGAAGACGAACCTCGACCAGTTCGCCATGGGCTCCTCCACCGAGCACTCAGGGTTCCATCCCTCGGGGAACCCCTGGGATCCGGCGAGGGTGCCCGGGGGATCCAGCGGCGGCTCTGCTGCGCTCGTGGCCGCGGGCGGCGTCCCGTGGGCGTGGGGCACCGACACCGGTGGCTCGGTGCGCCAACCCGCCTCGTTGTGCGGAATCGTGGGGGTCAAGCCCACCTACGGGGTTGTATCCCGCTACGGGATGGTGGCCTTTGCTTCGTCGCTCGATCAGGCGGGGCCCCTCACGCGCACCGTCGCGGACGCGGCGGCGCTGCTGAGCACAGTCGCCGGCCATGACCCTCGGGATTCGACCTCGATACCGGGCGGCGCGCCGAACCTCCTCGAGGGCATCGAGGACGGCATCGCCGGGAAACGGATCGGCGTTGTCAAGGAGTTCGGGGGCGAAGGCTCACAGCCGGGTGTGCGCGCCAGAATTAACGAAGCCTACGCCCGCCTGGAGGGGCTCGGGGCCGCGCTCGAGGAGGTATCGCTTCCCTCCTTCGAGCACGCGATCCCCGCGTACTATCTGATCGCACCGGCTGAGGCGTCCTCCAATCTGGCGCGTTATGACGGCGTGCGCTACGGACCGCGCCGTGAGGCCGCCGACATCGTCGCCATGAACTCGAAGACGCGCGCCGACTGCTTCGGCGCCGAGGTCAAGCGCCGCATCATGATCGGGACCTATGCCTTGTCCGCCGGCTACTACGAGGCCTATTACGGCAAGGCTCAAAAGGTGCGGACGCTCATAATCGAGGACCTCGAGCGCGCCCACACACAGGTGGATCTGATCGTGTGCCCAACCTCTCCAACCACCGCGTTCAAGCTCGGTGAGCGCACCGCGGATCCGTTGTCCATGTACCTGTCGGACGTCTACACCGTTCCCGTCAATCTCGCCGGAGTTCCCGCCATGAGCGTTCCGTGCGGGACCTCGCCGGACGACGGCCTGCCGGTGGGCCTGCAGATCATCGCCCCCGTGCTGGACGAACGGTCGATGTTCCGGGCGGCCTACGCGTTCGAGCAGGACCTCGGATGGGTGGGCTCCGACGAGGGGCGGCCCAACCTATGAGCGTCGCTCCGCCGCACACACTCGAGACCACCATTGGACTTGAGATTCACGTCGAGCTTGCAACCGCCTCGAAGATGTTCTGCGGCTGCAAGGTTGCCTTTGGCGGTGAGCCCAACACGCGCACCTGCCCGGTGTGTCTCGGTTTGCCGGGTTCTCTGCCGGTGGTGAACGAGCGCGCCATCGAGTACACGACAAGAATCGGGCTTGCGTTCAACTGCACCATCGCAAAGCGATCTTTGTTCGCGCGCAAGAACTACTTCTATCCCGACATGCCGAAGAACTATCAGATCTCGCAGTACGAGCTGCCGTTGGCGACGCAAGGCCATCTCAGCTTGGAAGGGGAGTCGGGAGCGACGAGCGTGGGCGTAACCCGCGTCCACCTGGAGGAGGACACCGGAGGGTCCCTGCACGTTGGCGGCTCGGGGCGCATCGCCGATTCTGAATACTCACTCGAGGACTACAACCGCGCCGGGACTCCGCTGGTCGAGATCGTGACCGAGCCCGACCTTCATACGGCCGAGGAGGCCCGCCTTTTCGTCGCCGAGCTGCGGGCCATCATCGAGGCGCTCGGAGTTTCGGACGTGCGAATGGAAGAGGGCTCCTTGAGGGTCGACGCCAACATCTCGGTGCGGCGCGCCGGAGGGGTGGAGCACGGGGCGAAGGTCGAGATCAAGAATATGAACTCGATACGCTCCGTGGGCCGCGCGCTCGAGTACGAAGAGGAACGGCAGCGAAATGCTCTGGAGAAGGGCGAGACGCTGGTGCAGGAGACGCGTCACTTCGACGAGAAGACCGGGACCACTTCCTCGCTGCGGACCAAGGAGTACGCGTTCGATTACCGCTATTTTCCCGAGCCCGACCTGGTCCCTTTCGAGCCCGCGCAGGAGTGGGTCGAGGCTCTGGAGGCCGGCCAGCCCGAGTTGCCCGCCGAGCGCAGGGTGCGGTGGAAGCAGATGTACGGATTGCCGCCTCAGGACGTTGCGGTCCTAGCCTCTTCGAAGGCGACCGCGGCGTGGTTCGAGGCCTCGGCTTCGGCTTACGGGGGCGATGCCAAGAAGATCGTGAACTGGATCCTCGCCGACCTCTTTGGGCTGTTGAACGAGGCCGGCGTCGGCCTGACCGACTGCAAGATCGCCCCCGCCCAGCTTGCCGGTCTGGTCGGGCTCGTCGATGATGGAGCGATCTCCGGCAAGCAGGCAAAAGAGGTTCTCGGGGACATGTTCGCTACGGGCGACGACCCGGCGGTGATCGTCCAGGACAAGGGGATGGAGCAGGAGTCCGATGCGACGGTCCTGGAGGCTGTCGTTGAAGAGGTGATTGCCGAAAACTCCGACGCCGCCGACAAGGTGCGCGCCGGACAACTCAACACGATCGGCTTCCTGGTGGGAAGGGTCATGCGGAAGACTGGTGGCAGCGCAAACCCCAAGGTCGTGTCCGAGCTGCTCCGCCACAAGCTCTCGGCGTGACTGTGCCTGGATCCCTACTGAAGGGCTGGCCGATCGATCTCGAGATGAGGATCTTGCTCCCGGGCCCGCCGGAGGTCGTGTGGGAGCTCATCACGGATTGGGAGCACCAGGACGACTGGATGTTGGAGGCAAGCGACTTCGCCGTCGTCTCCACGCGCCGCGAGGGCGTAGGGGTCGAGGCCGAGGCCACCATCTCCATCGGTGGGATCAAGACGCGGGACCGCGTGCGCATCGCCCAATGGCAGCCGGGGCAGGCGCTTGGGATCGAGCATCTGGGATGGGTGTCCGGGCACGCCGATATGAAGCTCGTGCCGTCGAACGGATCGACGCGTTTGATCTGGTCTGAGCACTTCACGCCGCCGCTCGGTGTGGTCGGCGCGCTGGGGATGACGCTGTTCAAGCCCATCATGTATCGAATCTTCATGCGCGATCTGCGCGTTCTTGCCGGTCTGGTGCGCGCCCGCACCGCGCCGCGCCGCACTTGACGTCAACGTTCCGCCGCCGGGGCTCAGGCCCAACTAACCGAGCGTCGGGAAGACATTGTTAACGAGCGAGTAATTCCCCGATGCGGCGCACTCCTTCAGCGAGGTCATCGTCCCCTAATGCGTAGCTGAGACGGGCATATCCGGGCGCGCCGAACCCTTCCCCCGGAACGATTGCCACCTTCGCCTGCTCGAGAATCACCTCGCCCAGGATCGATGCATCGTCGACCTGAGTGCCGGCGATGTTTCTGCCCAGGACGTCCTTGAACGAGGGAAACGCGTAAAACGCGCCCTCAGGCTCATGGCACACGACACCGTCGATCTCGTTGAGCATCTCGTGCATCGTCCGCCGGCGTCTGTCGAAGGAGCTCCGCATCATCGCGACTGCGTCGAGATCGCCCGAGACGGCCGCCAGGGTGGCGGCCTGGGCGATGTTGGAAACGTTGGAGGTTGCATGTGACTGGAGGCGCATCGCCCCTTTGATTACCTCTGGCGGCCCGATCATCCAACCCACCCGCCACCCCGTCATCGCGTACGTCTTCGCGACGCCGTTCACTACGATGCAGCGATCGCCGGCCTCCGGCGCAAGGACCGGGAGAGAGCTGAACCTGTTGTCGCCGTAAACGAGATGTTCGTAGATTTCGTCGGTTATGACCCAGATGCCGTGCTCCGCCGCCCAGCGTCCGATCGCCTCGACCTGCTCGGGCGGATAGACCGCGCCGGTGGGGTTCGACGGCGACACGAACACGAGCGCCTTGGTGTTCTCGGTGCGCGCCGCCTCGAGCTCCTCCACGCTCAGCTTGAAGCCGGTGACCTCTGTCGTGGGAAGCTCCACGACCCTCCCGCCGGCCAGGCGTATCAGCTCCGGATAGCTCACCCAGTAGGGGGCGGGAAGGAGTACCTCGTCGCCCGGGTCGACGACCGTGAGGAACGCATTGAACAGGGCGTGCTTGCCGCCGTTGGATACGAGCACCTGCGACGCGTCCACCTCGAGATCCGAGTCGCGCGCCGTCTTGTCCGCGATCGCCTCGCGTAGCTCGGGGAGGCCGCCGGCCGGTGTGTAGTGATGGAAGCGGACGTTTCCTGCGGCCTTGACCGCCGCCTCGACGATGTGCTCGGGGGTGGGGAAGTCGGGTTCGCCGGCGCCGAATCCGATAACGTCCTCTCCCGACGCCTTGAGCGCCTTGGCCTTCGAGTCGATCGCAAGGGTGGAGGACTCCGAGATCTGCGACGCCCGCTGAGACAACTCATCGGAGTGCATGACGCCCCTTTCTCAAATCTTCTTGGAACCCGACGCCCCGCATGATAGGGCGGCCGCAGGACACGCCCGTCCGAGTCGACGCCCGGTCGTGAAAAAAGTTCCGTTGCACTCTGGGGCCGGGTGACCGATCTCGCCGGTGCAACTGACACTCAGGGGCCCACCGGGGGACCCGTCGCGCCCGGTAGGTTGAGGGCGGTGAAGCCCCAGGACATCGTCATCCCTCCCGAGCTGCGCCCGTCGGATGGCCGCTTCGGCTCCGGGCCCTCCAAAGTGCGCCCCGAGGCGGTCGCGGCCCTCCTCGAAGCCGCGCCCGGCTACCTGGGAACGAGTCACAGGCAGTCCCCCGTTCGCTCGATGGTGGGGCGCGCCAGAGACGGCCTGCGGGCGCTCTTCGATCTCCCGGGGGGCTACGAGGTGGTGCTGGGCAACGGCGGCTCGACGGCCTTCTGGGACGCGATGGTCTTCGGCCTCATCGAGGAGCGCAGCCAGCACCTCGTGTTCGGCGAGTTCTCGGCCAAGTGCGCGGGCGCCGCGCGGCTCGCCCCTTTCCTCGAGGATCCGGAGGTTATCTCGGCCGAGCCCGGTCTGCACCCCGAGCCCCATCGCTCGGAGGCCGTCGACCTCTACGCCCTGACCCATAACGAGACCTCCACCGGCGTGTCGATGGCCGTCGAGCGGGTGCCCGGCGAGGGTCTCACGGTGGTGGATGCCACCTCGGCCGCCGGAGGCCTGCCCGTGACGGCGGACACATTCGACGTCTACTACTTCGCGCCCCAGAAGTGCCTTGCCTCCGATGGGGGGTTGTGGGTCGCGTTGTGCTCCCCTGCGGCTCTGGACCGCATCGAGCGCATCGCCTCCTCCGACAGGTACATCCCCCCGTCGCTTGATCTGCAGGTTGCGCTCGACAACTCCCGGAAGGACCAGACCTACAACACCCCAGGGCTCGCAACGCTCTTCCTGATGGTCGAGCAGATCGAATGGCTGCTCGCATCCGGAGGGCTCGGATGGGCGGTGGGGCGCTGCGCCCGCTCGGCCGAGATTCTCTACGGATGGGCCACCGAGGGCGCCTGGGCGCGCCCGTTCGTGGCCGATCCCCGGGCGCGCAGCCCCGTGGTCGGCACGATTGACCTCGCCGAGGCCATCGTGGCGGCGGACGTGTCCGCCGCTCTTCGCGCCAACGGGATCGTGGACACCGAGCCCTACCGCAAGCTCGGGCGCAATCAACTCCGAGTAGGCATGTATCCGGCGGTCGAGCCCGGCGATGTCGGCCTTCTCACGCGTTCGATCGATTATGTGATCGGGCTCTTGGGGCGATGAGGCTGCCCGGGAGCCCCCGCCGGCGCGAAGTACCATCGGGCCATGAAGGTATTGGTGACAGAGCGTCTTTCGCCTGCGGGCATCGAGATGCTCCAGCGAAGCCTCGATGTCGATGTGCGTCTGGGCCTGACGGTCGGAGGGCTGGGCGAGATCATCGGCGACTACGACGCGCTTGTGATTCGGTCGGCTACCCAGGTCGATGCGGCGCTGCTCGAACGGGCCGAGGGCCTCAAGGTGGTGGGGCGCGCCGGCATTGGACTCGACAACGTCGATGTCGCCGCCGCAACGCGCCACGGCATCCTCGTGGTGAACGCGCCGCAGTCCAATGTGCTGTCCGCGGCCGAGCACACCATGGGTCTGATGCTGGCGCTGGCGCGCAGTATCCCCCAGGCGCATGCGACGCTGACGGCGGGCTCATGGGAGCGTGACCGGTGGCAGGGCGTGGAGCTTCACGGGAAAACCCTCGGCATCATCGGGCTCGGACGCGTGGGAACGCTGGTGGCCCAACGCGCGAGCGCTTTCGGAATGCGTCTGATTGCCTATGACCCCTATGTGGCGCCGGGACGCGCCGCCCAGATGGGCGTCGACCTGGTGGCCGGAGTGGCGGAGGTCTGCGGCCGCTCGGACTTTCTGACCATCCACCTGCCCAGAACCTCAGAGACGATGGGTTTGATCTCCGAGCCAGATCTTGCGGAAGCGCGCCCCGGGTTGCGAATTATCAACACCGCCCGCGGCGGTTTGGTCGACGAGGACGCGCTTGTGAGAGCCTTGAAGGACGGGCGGGTGGCGGGGGCGGCGATCGATGTGTTCGTGGACGAGCCGGTTGCGGACCATCCTCTGTTCGGGCTGCCGAACGTCGTCGTTACTCCGCACCTGGGCGCGTCTACCGCTGAGGCACAGGACAAAGCGGGTATCGCGATTGCGGAGCAGGTGGGCCTGGCGCTCCGGGGCGAGTTCGTCCCATTTGCGGTCAACCTCGATGTCGGAACCGACATCCCCGAAGTCGTGCGACCCTACCTTCGCTTGATCGACCGGCTGGGCCGCGTTGCCACCTCCCTGGCGGGGCCCGGCATCGAAGCGTTGCGGTTCGAGTATTTCGGCCAGATCGCCGAGCACGACACGCGCGCCCTGACGTTGGCGGGTCTCAAAGGAGTGTTCTCTTCGGTCGTGCACGAGCCGGTGACGTTCGTCAATGCGCCGCTCTTGGCCTCCGAACGGGGTATCTCGGTCGAGGAATTCAAATCTCGCCAGAGCCTCGATTATGTCAATTACGTCCAGGTGCAGGCCGGGTCGCCCACCAGCATGGTGTCGGTCGCCGGAGTGCTCGTCGGCAAGCGAGATACCGAGCGGCTGGTCAGCATCTACGGTCACGACCTCGATATGGCGTTTTCGCCATACATGGCCTTCTTCCGGTATGAAGACCGTCCGGGCATCATCGGCATCGTCGGCACGCTTCTCGGCGAGGCCGGGGTTAACGTCGCCAACATGCAGGTGGGGCGTCATGCCGAAGGAGGAGAGGCGATCATGGGCATGGCGGTCGACTCGCCCATACCCTCTGATGTCTTGACCAGCATCATCAGCCGGGCCGAGCTACGCGACGCCCGGCTGATCGTCCTGGACGAGTAGAAAGGGAGACGTAGAGTGCCACTCCAGCCGGTTGACGTCGTGTGGATGAACGGCAAGCTCGTGCCCTGGAAGGACGCGACGGTTCATGTGCTGTCCCACGCGCTCCACTACGGAACAGGTGTGTTCGAGGGCATCAGGTGCTACGAGACCGAGCGGGGCCCCGCGGTTTTTCGGCTGCGCGATCACCTGGACCGCATGGTGCGTTCGGCGAGGATCTTTTTGATGGACATTCCCTATTCGATCGATGATCTCGTAGATGCCACACACGACCTCATTCGCTCCAATCGGCTCCGGTCCTGTTATGTGCGGCCCATTGCAATCCGGGGCTACGGCGAGATGGGAGTCAACCCTTCCAACAACCCGGTCGACGTCTCGATAGCGGTGTGGCCCTGGGGCGCGTATCTGGGGGATGAAGCGCTCGCGCATGGGGTTCGCATGACCGTGTCGTCGTGGCGGCGACACGACCACAACATCATTCCCCCTCAGGCGAAGGTCACCGGCGCCTATGTCAACTCGGCGATGGCAAAGGTCGAGGCCCTGCACGCCGGCTATGACGAGGCCGTCATGCTCAACCCGGAGGGATACGTGGCCGAGGCCACCGGCGAGAACCTGTTCGTGGTCAAGGACGGCGTGATCTTGACGCCCCCTCTGTGCTCGGGACCGCTTGCCGGGATAACGCGTGAAACGATCAAGACGATTGCTGCAGATCTCGGCATTCCCTTCTCGGAGACGCTTCTGACCCGAGCCGACCTCTACCTTGCCGAGGAGATGTTTTGCTCGGGGACGGCCGCCGAGGTGACGCCGGTGCGCGAGATCGATCAGCGCATCATCGGGGAACCGGGTCCGGTGACCATCACGATCCAGCAGAAGTTCTTCGCCATCGTCAAGGGCCAGGACGAGAAGTACTACGACTGGCTCGACTTCGTTCGATAGAGCCCACCCAAGCTTCGTTGCACTGTGGACCCCGCTGATCGGGTTCGCAAGTGCAATGGAACGTCGGCCCTCCAGGGTTCTAGGGCGGCCGGCAGATGTGCACGCTAATATATGTGTATGTTAACTTGCCGCCTGCAGATTCTCATCGATGATGACCGCTATGTCCGGATTGCCGAGAGAGCAGGCAAGCGCGGCGTTTCGGTTGCCTCCGTGATTCGCGAGGCGATCGACCGTTCGTTTCCTCCTCGTGATGAGCGCCGAGGGGAGGCGGGCCGAAGAATCCTCGCTGCCGAACCCATGGGGGTGCCCGAACCCGAGCATCTCAAAGAGGAGCTGGACGCGCTGCGGGGCCGGCGGGGTTGATCCTCCTCGACACCTCCGTGCTCGTCTACGCCGTCGGCGATCATCACCCGCTCAGGGGCCCCTGTCGCCGTATTGTCCAGACGGTGGCCGACGGGCGGATGGCTGCCTCCACGACCGTGGAGGTGATCCAGGAATTCGTGCACGTGCGTGCTCGCCGACGGCCGCGCTCGGATGCAGTGGCGATAGCGACGGATTTCGTCCATCTCTTTTCTCCCCTCCAGATTGTGGACGAAGACGATCTCGAGCTCGGCCTCCGGGTGTTCGGTGAGGGGGGCGTCATTAGTGCCTTCGACGCGGTGCTGGCGGCAAGCGCCATCCGGCATGAGGCGGAAGCTCTTGTGTCGGCGGACGAGGCGTTCTCGAACGTCCCGGATTACCGTACAGGCACCCAGTCTCGCTTCCGCTGACCTAAACGGCAAAACTCGCTGCCGCTGCAAAGTTCCCCCTGTGGTTGGGCGACCCGCCAACAGAACTTGGGGCGTGGACCACACCAGGGTGTGGTTGAGCGCCCGAGAACCGTCCTACGGGCGGGAGGCCACACGGTTCAGGTCTGGGCCGAGCCGGTCCGCCTCGGCTAACCTCGACCGGTGCCCTCAGGGACCGTAAGAACCCGCATAGCGCCCGCGCCCAGTGGCTCCATTCACGTCGGCAACGCCCGCACGGCGCTGTACAACTGGCTTCTCGCCCGCCGGAACGGGGGCGTCTTCGTTCTCCGGGTGGAGGACACCGACCAGAGCCGCGTCAGCCAGGACGCATTCGATGCCGTCATCGAGGACCTCCGCTGGCTTGGCCTTGGCTGGGATGAGGGGCCCGGGGCGGGTGGTGCCTACGGGCCCTATCGCCAGAGTGAGCGCTCCGATCGCTACCGGGCCGTGGCGGCAGCGCTGGAGGAGGAGGGCCACGTCTATCGCTGTTACTGCAGCGCCGAGGAGCTCGCGCAGCGCAGGGCGAGCGCCCAGGCCGCCCGCCGGACCCCCGGGTACGACGGCAGGTGTCGCAACCTGACCGATGCGGAGCATGCCGCGTTCGAATCCGAGGGGCGAAGCTACGCTCTCCGTTTCCGGGTCCCGGAGGACCGCACGATCGCCTTCGACGATGTGGTGCGCGGTCCTATCGCCACCCGAAGCGATCAAATCCCCGATTTCGTGGTGCAGCGCTCCGACGGCTCACCCACGTACATGCTCGCCGCGGCGGTCGACGACGTGCTGATGAAGATCACGCATATCGTCAGAGGCGAGGATTTGGTGGCGGCAACCCCGAGGCAGCTCTTGATACGCGAGGCGATGGGCGCGACCGACGCGCCGGTGTTCGCCCATCTTCCGCTGCTGGTCACGCCCGAAGGCAAGCCCTTGTCCAAGAGGTGGGGAGAGGTCGCCGTCGGCGCCTACCGACAGATGGGATTCCTACCCGAGGCTATGGTCAACTATCTGGCCCTGCTGGGATGGTCCTTCGACGAGAAGACAAACATCTTTTCGGTGGATGAGCTGATTGCGAAGTTCACGCTCGAGCGCGTGACCAGGAATCCGGCAACCTTCGACATTCCCAAGCTCGAGTGGCTGAACGCCCACTACATTCGTCTACTCGCCCCGCAGGGTTTGGCCGAGCGCCTCGTACCCGTCTGCGTCGACGCGGGACTTCCGGCCGACTCAGATGAGGGCAGGGGACTCTTGGTCGCGGTCGCCCCGTTGTTGAGCGAGCGGCTCAAGCGGCTCGAGGAGGCACCTCCGATGGTGCGGTTCTTGTTCGGTCGGGTTCCGCCCGACGCCAGGGCGGCCAAGCTGCTGGACGGGCAGGGCGCCTACCTCGAAGAGGTGGCCGGCGCCCTGGGGGCCGTCGAGGAGTGGACCGCCGCGACCATCGAGGAGACGCTGCGCCGCGTTGCGACGGAACGAAACCTGAAGCCAAAACAGGCTTTTCAACCGATCAGGGCAGCGGTCACCGGGACGCTCGTGTCGCCGCCCTTGTTCGAGTCGGTCGAGATTCTGGGGCGCGCCGAGACGCTGGCGCGGCTCACCTCCCTCTGAGGATTGTGTGTCTGCCCCACGCTTGTACGCCCGGGGTTCCCGAGAAGACTTTTCGGGGACTCATCAATACGGCGGGTATATTCGAGGGTCGGGGAGGTGACCGCGTCCGCCGGGCACTACAATCAAGGCACCTCTTGAGTTTTTGGGGCGTGGGGTAACCCGGCAGCCCGGCGGATTCTGGTTCCGTTAGTCCTGGTTCGAATCCAGGCGCCCCAGCGCACGAGGCATGGCCCGGTAGTCTAGTTGGCCGAGGACGCCGCCCTCTCAAGGCGGAGATCACGGGTTCGAATCCCGTCCGGGCTACTGAGAGCAGCGCTCGATCCAGCGCCCTTCCCCCTCGCGGTTGGCCGCATGCAACCCGGACAAAGCTGGGAGCCGCAGCCTTACTTCAGCCCGATCAGGCCCCAGACAAAGCGATGATCCGAGTACTTGCATTGCGGTGCGGGCGTGCACCCTATGGTTCCCGGTTGTGCCTCGTTCGCCCACCCCGGGTGATCGGCGTGGGCCTCGATCGGCTGCAGTGTGTCGCTGACGAAGATGTAGTCGATGCGGTTGCGGCGATACCCGGTCGTCCCGTCGCAAAGGGTGGACAGGTCTTTCTGCTCATGGGTCCATTCATTGAACATGGTGAGACCACGAGCCCGGTTGTAGCTTCTCACTGCGTCGATGTAGGAGCGATTGTCCACGGTGGAAAAAGAGGTCATGTCCGTGTACCAGCTCTCCGGAGCGGAGGTCTCGTCGGGGTCGCATTCCCTTTCGGTAGCCATCGCCCGCTTGTTGAAGTCGCCGATGACGGAGCCCTTGGTGCCTTGCCTACCCAGTTGCTTGCGAGCCTTCTTCGCGTTCCGATTCTTGCAAACGCTGCCGCCCGAACCGCCGTAATCCGCTCGGAAGTGAACGCCTCCAACGGTGAACGAAGTGCCGCTCGATGTTTCTTTGACGTTGATGAGCTGATATCTGACCTCGGAGATGCAGTCGTCGGCCCAGGTCCGGGACGACGTTGTGTTGATCGCCGTGGAATTGACCAGGAACTTGGTCTTGACCGCATCCGAGGTCGCCCCGAATATCTTGTAGTTGCTCGAAAAGAGACTGTTCATGTGGTTTCTGACCGTCGCCAGATCCGCCGCGGAGACTTCGTTCACGAGGATGACGTCCGGCGCGTAGTAGTTACCGCCTGAGGCCGTGGGGCGGTTTCGCATTGCGACTGCCAACTGCTCCATTCTGGCGGCGCTATGGACAAGAATCTGCCGGGCGTTCACCGTGATTACGACGACCTGCCCGTTCGGCGACGCATTCTCCGCCGGCGCGGCGGCGGCGGAGACAACGTCTGTGAGGCTCGAGACCAAGAAACCGACGAGCAGGACCCAGTGAACCAGGGTCCTGGAGACGCTCTTCCTGCCGCCGTTCTGTCCCACGTTGACCCCCAAGTCTCCGCGTTTGCCTCGCCTTTAGCTTCCCTCCGCCGGCTCCTCTCGCGGCACTGGAGCGGCGCTGGGCGATTAAATCACAACGTCCCCACTCGCCCGAGCTGCCGCGATCCGGCGGGCCCGGCGGAGCGAGCATCATCGATCCGGCAAGCATGAGGGTTGCTGCTCAGGCCGGCCGGGTGCCGGGGGCCAACCACTCTAGGGGGCGCAGCGGTAGATCATGGTCGGTCCCCGATTAGGCTAAACTCCCCCCGACCAGCCAAAAGAGTTCGTTTCTTCAGGTCGGGGGCCTACATCGCCCCGCCCTCTCAAGATGTGAATCCCGTCCGGGCTCGACCTTCGTCGAGTCCGTCCGTGTGGACTGGCTTTTCGAGTCTAGAAAAGGAGCGCGCAATGAACCCGACCGACATCGTCGAGGGGCCGTATCTGAAGACCGATTTACCCGAGTTTCGGCCCGGGGACACGGTGCGGGTGCACGTGCGCGTGGTCGAGGGCGAGCGCGAACGTGTCCAGGTGTTCGAAGGCGTGGTGATCCGGCGCAGAGGGAGTCAGCTCTCGCAAACATTCACGGTCCGCAAGATCTCTTTCGGCGTGGGCGTCGAACGCACCTTCCCGCTCCATTCGCCGATGATCGCCAAGATAGAGGTCCGGACTCGCGGCCACGTGAGGCGCGCCAAGCTCTACTACCTGCGTTCCCGAGTCGGCAAGAAGGCGAAGGTGAAAGAGCGGCGCAACTGACGAACGCCTCCTCGAGAGCCCCGGCATAGGAAGCCGCGCTTGAGCGACCCAGGGGCGCCCTCCTTTAAGGGCGCACTTTGCCTTACGCTCTCTTTTCTATGGCAAAGGTTGGGGTGACCGGGGTAGAGGACACGGCGCCCGAGCGCGATGGCGGGCACAGGGACAAGAGCTCCTCGGTCATGGGTTACCTGACAGAGCTCCCGATTCTGGTGCTCTTGGCCTTCGGGATAGCGATCGTCATCAAGACCTTCTTGGTGCAGGCCTTCTTCATCCCGTCTGCCTCGATGGTGCCGACGCTTCAGATCGGCGACAGGGTCCTGGTGGAGAAGGTGAGCTATACGTTGGGCGACCCGCAGCGCCAACAGGTTGTGGTCTTTGCCAAGGAATCGGTCTTTGGCGGCAAGCTGCCGGATCTGCCCTGGTACGAGGACGTACGCAACTTCGGTCGCGAGCTGCTCGGCCTCCCGAGCGCCTCGGAGGAGGATTACATCAAGCGGATAGTGGCCGTCGGCGGTGACACGATCCGCTACGAGGGAAGCCCCCGGAGGTTGTGGATCAACGGCAAGAGGGTGTCTGAGCCCTACATACAACGCCGGGATGGAACCAGTCCCGAGGTCACCACAAAGCATTGCGGGCAGCTCGACATGATCGTCGCAGAGGGCGGCTGCCGCGTGCCCGAGGAGAAGATCTTCGTCATGGGAGACAACCGGAACAACTCGGAGGACTCACGGCTTATCGGCCCCATCGATGAGGAAAAGATCGTCGGCCACGCCTTCGTGGTGATCTGGCCGCCAGTCGATTTTTCCGGCCTCTAGGCAGGCATTGCCGAGGGATCCCGGTTCACGCGATCCAGTTAACCAGCGGTACCGCGTAGCCGAGGACGGCGCGTTTAGAGTCCGTACCGAGATGGCCTCTGAGGCGGTGGGACTCATGGAGAGACGGCTCAGCGAGGCCGGCTTCATGCGGGTTGCCGGGGTGGATGAGGTGGGGCGGGGGGCCCTCGCGGGGCCACTGGTGGCGGCCGCCGTCATCCTGCCTTCCGATGCGGAGATAGCGGGCCTCAGGGACTCGAAGCTCTGCACTCGTCTTCAGAGGGAGCGCCTCGCCGGGCAGATCGTCGACTTGGCTCTCGCGTACTCCATCGTGCGGGTGCAGCCCTCCAGGATCGACCGCGCCGGCTTGCAGAGATGCAATCTCCAGGCGCTCCGAAGGGCTCTCACGGGCCTCTCGCTCACCCCGGACTATGTGCTCATAGACTGTTTCAGGATCAAGCGTCTGCAATGGCCGGGCCTGGCCGTCAAGAAGGCGGACGCGGTCTCGAAGAACGTTGCCGCGGCCTCGATCGTCGCCAAGGTCAACAGGGACAGATCCATGCGCCGCTACCATCGCCGGCATCCCGAATACGGTTTCTCGACCAATGTGGGCTACGGGACCTCGGAGCACTGGGCCGCCCTGAAGCGCTTCGGACCCTCGCCCATCCATCGCCTTTCCTTCTACGGGGTCACGGGGTTTCCGGACGAGGGTGGCTCGATCCGTCCGTCCAAGGCGCGACACTTTGAGGAGGAGACCTACCCAGTGCCAGAGGGGGTGCCATGAGCGTCGAGGACCTCGAGAAATACGAGGCCGAAATGGAGCTCCAGCTCTACAAGGAGTACCGAGACGTCTTGCCGATGTTCAAGTTCGTCGTGGAGACCGAGCGGCGTTTCTACCTGGCGAACGAGGTGAAGGTGGACACCCGGCACCTCGGCGCGAAGGTCTGGTTCGAGGTCGAGCTCCACGATGCCTGGGTATGGGACATGCACCGGCCTGCCCGGTTCGTCTCGGACGTGAAGGTGGTCACCTTCAGGGACCTCAACGTCGAGGAGCTTGCCCAGGTTTCCGAACGTGACCTGCTCCCGAGCCCTCCCGGGATCGAGCGTTAGGGGCGCCGCGCAGCCTCGAGCCGTACCTCGCGCTCCGTCACACCCCGCCGCTACCATGCGCTCTCGTGGAGACCCGCCGGGTACTGGGCGAATCGGGGGAGGATCTCGCCGCCGCCCTGTACCGGCGGCAGGGCTTTGCGATCGTCGATCGCAACTATCGCTGCCGGATCGGCGAGCTGGACATCGTCGCGCGCAAGGGCTCCCTATTGGTCTTCTGTGAGGTGAAGACTCGCTCGAGCGATCGCTGGGGCGACCCTTCCGAGGCGGTCGGCGCCGTCAAACAGGGGCGCCTCAGGCGGCTTGCAGGCCACTGGCTGGCTACGCATCGGGCGCGGCACTCGGAGATCCGTTTCGACGTCGTTTCGATCTCCGCCCTGCCGGGGGCACCCCCGAGGGTGGTCCAGCTAACGGACGCCTTCTAAGCGTTCACCAGGGCTTGCGCCCACCTGCACGGCACGATGTCACACCCGGCGGCTACTTTGATGGAGCCGCGTTTTCCCGAGCCGGGATCGGATGCGATCCATGCTCGCAAAGACACAATCCGTTGCTCTGGTTGGGACCGAGGCCCATCTGGTGGAGGTCGAGATCCACATTGGTGCCGGGGTGCCCAGCTTCACCATCGTCGGTCTGCCCGCCAAGTCGGTTCGCGAGGCCGAGCAGCGCACGCGCGCCGCTCTCGTCTCCAGCGACGAGGAATGGAAGGCGTCCCGGCTCGTTGCCAACCTGGCCCCCGGCGGATTGCGAAAAGAGGGTACTCACTTCGATCTTCCGCTCGCCCTCGGTATCCTGAGCGCCCGGGACCGCATCGATCCGGCTCGCCTGGCGGGCTGGGTCGCGCTCGGCGAGCTTGCCCTCGACGGCGCCGTCCGCCCGGTGCGCGGCGTTCTGGCCGCAGCCATCGCCTGCCGTACGGCGGGGCTGCGCGGCCTGATGTGCCCCGCTGCGAACGCGGCCGAGGCGGCGTTGGTTGAAGGGATCGAGATGGTTCCGGTCCAGACCCTGCGCGACTGCATCGCCTGGGCCCAGGACCGGTGGACTCCTGCTCCGCTTGCGACCCACGATTCGCCGCCGCAGGAGGACATCGAGAACCTTGCGGAGGTACGCGGGCACCAGGCCGCCAAGCGGGCGCTCGAGGTTGCCGCCGCCGGCGGCCACAACCTCCTTCTGGTCGGTCCGCCCGGGTCCGGCAAGACGATGTTGGCGCGCCGGCTTCCGGGCATCCTCCCGCCGATGGGGACCGACGAGTCGCTCGACGTCATCCGCGTGCATTCGGTCGCCGGCCTGCTGGGCGAGCGCGCCTGCTTGCTCCGGTCGCGAGCGTTCAGGACACCTCATCACAACATCTCGTTGGCGGGGATGATCGGCGGCGGCCCCGGC
>JALZIQ010000062.1 GCA_030860205.1 Actinomycetota bacterium
CGCCCCGCGGGCACAGATTTGTCCTTGGCTGGTGGTCGGCGAAGGTGGCCAGGATCTTCAACAACAAGGGACGCAAATGAGCATCCTCGAAGTTCCCGGCGCTCGGCTCTACTATGAGACCCACGGCAGCGGCCCGCTCATGGTCATGGTCCCTGGGGCTACTGGCGTAGCCGACGCTTTCAGAATGGTGACGGAACATCTGGCAGCGCACTACACCGTTGTCATCTACGACCGACGTGGCTTTTCGCGGAGCCAGCTCGATGGGCCGCAAGACTACGATCGTCGGCTTGAGACTGACGCCGATGATGTCCGGCGCTTGATCGAGCACGTGAGCGACGAGCCCGCGATCGTCTTCGGCGGCAGCTCCGGAGCAATCATTGCCTTGGAAGTCCTAGCTCGCCACCCTTCCGTGGTTCGCACGCTCGTCTCACACGAGCCGCCGGCCGTAAGGCTATTGGCCGATGGACAGAAGTGGATCGACTTTTTCCAGGAAGTCTACGACCTCTACAGCCAATCTGGGGTGGAGTTGGCGCTAAATAAGTTCCGCGACCAAGCGTTCGCGGAGTTAGACCGGCAAGCAATGGCCCGTGCCCCCAAGAACGAGTACACGCTTGCCAATGCCACCTACTGGTTCGAGCACGAGCTGCGTCAGTATCCGGCAGTCGACCTCGATCTTGACGCGCTCAAAGCGCATGCTTATCGCATCGTGCTGACGGCCGGGCGGGAATCGCGCGGCTCTCCATGCTACAAGGTAAGCGTCGAACTGGCTAAGGGGTTCGGTCTGGACTTGATCGAGCTGCCCGGCGGCCACGTCGGTTTGTTGACCCAACCCGCCGAGTTCGCGCGCGAGCTTGTGCAGGCCCTTACGCGGACAGGGCACGGATCGAAGGCGTGATGCTTTCCACTACACTCTCTCCGCAACAGAACAGCAGCACCAGCGTGACACACCCGCCTCCGCAAGTTGGCCTTGACCGCGCATGTCACCTTCTCCGTCGGCTGGCGCGGTCACCGGCTTGCTCGCGGCGTCGCCGAGTGGACCCACGCCCGCCGCCGGCGAACAGCGTCGATGATGAGCCAGGCGGCCGCGAAGACCCCCAGAGGCAGCGACACCAGGCGCCGTGTCCCAGAGGACCGCCGGGGCCAAGCCGGCCAGGTCCTCCTCCTCGCCGTGGCCTTCCTCGCCGTCCCGAGGCATGGCTACCTCACCTTCCATCGGGAAAGTCCCCTACTCCGGAGCATATCCTGTATCGCCTTGATCTCGGCTTGCTGGGCGGTAAAGACGGCCGTGGCGAGTTGCTCCACCTCCGGGCGGTCGGTGCGCTCGAGGACGGCCTCGCCCATCTGTGTAACGGCCTGATGGTGAGGGACCAGGAGCCGGAGGAACTCCGCGTCCGCCTCCTCCGAGGGTGCCTCGCGCAAACGATCGATCTCCTCAGAGGTGGCCATGCCCAGCATCACTCCGTCAATCGGGTGTCCCATCCACGACATCGGCGGCTCCAGGCCCGTGGCCGGTAGGCCCCAGACGGCGAGCCAGCCCTGCATCTGCCCGATCTGGCCCTGCTGGGTCAGGGCGATGTCGGTGGCCAAGGTTCGGATCTCCTCGCTCTCGGTGCGATCCCGCACGCTCTCGGCCATTTCGACGGCCTGGGCGTGGTGTACCGACATGTCTCGTGCAAACCCCGCCTCCGCTGAGGCGTCTTCGGGTGGCCGAGGGATGGCGAGCAGCGCCAGCGATACGGCGCCCAAGACGATAGCAGCCAGGGCCAGCAGCACCGGAGGCTCGTCCCAGCGCCGGGACGGCGAGAGGTGCTCACCCGTTTGCTTGGTCTTGGGACTGAGGTGTGCCGGTCCCACTACTCTGGATCTCCTACCCCACCGGTGCAGGTCGCGCCGGGCTCGGGTGTCTGAGGTCCCTGCCGGAAAGCGCTCACGAACCGCTCAAGGTTGGGGTCGTCAGCCCCTTCGAAGCTCGCTTGTCTGCCCCACGCCGAGCCCGCCACCGGGGTAGGCAGGTCAGGGTAGGGACTCGCGAGCACGCAGGTCTGCCCGTCTTCCAGCTCCCGTATCTGGTCGACCTGTTCCTCGGACAAGTCGGGGCTGTAAGCGATCCAGGCGCCCCCGTGCTCCAAGGTGTGGACAGCGTTCTCGTTACGGATCGGCTCGGAGTAGAAGCCGGCGTTCTGCCACACCGGATTATGGTCCCCGCCGACGGGGGGAGTCTGCGGATAGGAGACATTCTCCGGCGTGTGGTCGCGGCTCAGGTCCTCGAAGGTCTCGACGCCCTCTGGAGGCATACGGCCCGCCCGCTGTCCGCGATCCGCTATCACGACCGCGACGAAGACGCCTAGCAGGGCCACCGCGACGACGGCGACGATAACCGAAGTGCGACGGCTACCCATCGAGTCGTCCAGACGACCGGCGGCTAGACCGTCCGTACATATCCTTGATCATCTCGGTTCTCCTTTCTATAAATGTCCGGTGCAGCCTGGTGCCAGGCGCGACCGCTCAAGACCTGGGGATCGGGCAAAAATGTTCAGAAAAAGACCTCCCAGATGGGACTCCACTCGCCCTACCTCGAACCCCGCGTCCCGGACCATGCCCAACGTGTCCCGGTCCAGGTGGCAACCACCGGCAACGTGCTTCCAAAGGGGCGTGGCCTTCTCCTGCATCCTTGCGATGGGCTTTCGCTCCATCCTCACGTGTTCGAGGAGATGAAATCCTCCGCGGGGCTTAAGCACCCGCCGCACCTCTCGAAGAGCCTGCGGCGGGTCGGATACGGTGCAAAAGACTAGCGTGCCCACCACCGCGTCGAAGCTATCCTCCTCGAAGGGCAAGTCCTCGGCAAAGGCGAGAAGCAGCTCTATCGGGAAGGAGGCCTTATCGGCCCGCCGTCGCGCCTGTCGCAGCATGGCCTCGTCCGGATCTATGCCGGAGAGGTGCTCCACAGCCGGCGGGTATAAGGGAATATTCCTGCCGGTCCCCATGCCCAGTTCGAGGATCTGCCCCTGCATGCCCCGAAGGGCTCCCCGGCGAAGCCGATGGAGTCCGAGGTTCTCCGGAAGCTCCATGAGCGGGTCGTAGAGGAGGCTGAAGAGGCCGGAACCGCTCACGTCTCGCACCCTAGCGTCGCCCCCGGTTGACGATCAAGGCGACCAGCAGTGCTATGACGAGCCCCAAGAAGAGGAGCATGAACAGAATGCCGACTGTGCCGCTGCCCATCGTGCCGCCAACCATCATCGAGCCCATCCCGCCCATCCCGCCGCACGAGAAGGCCACGACGAGAAGCAGCGCGAGCAGCAAGCAGCACGTACGCCGCCAGCCCGAGCATGAGTAGGCCGCCCGCGATGGGGCTCGATGCACTTCCCCCCGGGCAACCGCGACACAGCGCGAACACGAGCTTGTCGGTCGCAGTCTCTACGAACAACAGGTTGAAAGATGGTGCGGGTAACGCCGGGCCGGCCGCGACTCCCCCCATCGCTGCTGTAAGCGGGTCTTCATCTTACTCACTCTTTTCGCGTAGCTTGCATGAGCCCGGAGGTCTTTGAATCGGTCCTGTAGGCCAGGGTCTCTCACAAAGAAAGATAGCTACCCGCTGTGAAGAAACTGTGAAGAAGACATGAAAATCCCATGCGGTTTTTGGAACGGACAAGCTGGGTGTGCTCGCTAGCCTGTTTTTCGCTGCGGAATTTGGTGAAGCCGGCTCCGACGCGTCGGAGGATCATGAAAGGTGACGAAAACAAGCCGGGAAGCCCGGCGACCAAGCGGTGGTTGCCCTACTCCTGATTCGCGGGCTCTAGAGGAGAATATCTGAGCCTTTTGTTTGTCGGCTCACCCGAGTAATATAGCCCGTGCAAGCAAGGGGAGCCCGTAGGCCGAGAGATATCCACCGGCGACGCCGGTATCACAACTTCGCGCGTTCTCTTGCTCTGAACCCGCGCGACCTGAGGCTTACCCTCTTTGATCCACACCTCAAATCGAACTACTTCCCGATGTGCCTTGAAAGACCATCCGCTGCCTGCGTCATTAGTTCTGGGCCTGCCAGCTCTCGCCGCCGTCATCGCTGCGGAACACGCGCGCCGATTCGCCCTGGAGCATGCCAGCGTACAGGATCCGCGGGTTGCTCGGAGAGACCGCAACCACCGAGACACCTTCGGGAAGCCCCTCGCCGACTGGTCGCCAGCTCTCGCCGCCGTCGTCGCTCTTGAGCAGCTGGCCGTTGGCCGCGTAGAAGGTGTCCGGCGTCTGGCGATCCTGGGAGATCGACATTGTCATGCCGCCCGGAATGGCGCCGAGTCGCCGCCAGCTCTCGCCACCGTCGTCGCTGCTTTCGAAGTCATCTCGCCCGGCCAAGTAAAGGGTATCCGGCTGCCGAGGATCCACCAGGATGGGCCCCATGGCACCTTTCTGGGCGTTCACGAGCTCCCAACTCCCGCCAGCATCCAAGCTCCGGTAAAGGCCTCGCTTGACGATGAAGGCGTATAGCGTCTCCGGGTTCTGCGGATCCATCCCCAGCCCATGCACGTCGGTGCCGGGAAGATTCGCATTGTCCTTGCTCCAGCTCTCGCCACCATCCCCGGAGCTGTAGAAGCCG
>JALZIQ010000082.1 GCA_030860205.1 Actinomycetota bacterium
TTGCAGCGGCATGCGCTGCAGTGGACCGGGGACAACTCGGCATGGTGGGAGCACCTGTCCATGAGCATGCCGCAGCTGCAGAACCTCGGGCTCAGCGGCGTTGCCTGGGCGGGTTCAGACATCGGCGGCTTCCACGGGGACTCGAATGGGGAGCTTTTGGCGCGCTGGACCGAGTTGGGCGTCTTCCAGCCGTTCTGCCGCAATCACAACGCAAAGGGTTTTCGTCCACAGGAGCCCTGGTCTTTCGGCGAACCGTTCGAGTCCGTATGCCGCAAGATGATCAAGCTTCGGCAGCGACTCCTGCCGTATCTCTACAGCGCCTTCGAGGAGTGTCATCGCGCCGGCGCGCCGATTCTCCGGCCGCTTTTGTTTGAGTATCCCAGCGACGAGACCACCTATACGATGGACGACGAGTTTCTCCTCGGTGATGCGCTGCTCGTTGCTCCCATCACCAAACCGGGGATCGAACACAGACACGTTTACCTTCCGCAGGGAGCTTGGTGGCATCTGTGGAGCGGAGAACGCTTCCTTGGCCCCGCTCACATTCTGGTGCACGCTCCTCTTGGTGAACCAGCGCTCTTCGTTGCGGGGAACAAGGCGGTTGCGATGTGGCCCGAGATGAAGTACGTCGGTGAACGAGCCTCCGATCCCCTCACAGTGATGGCATTCGTGGACGAGGGACGCGGCGAAGCCGTCCTCTACGAAGACGCCGGCGACGGCTATGCCCATGCGGACGGGGAGTACGCCCGCACCCGCTTCGTCTGTGAGGGCTCGGCCGATGAGGTCACCGTGAGCATCGGAGAGCGTGAGGGTGGTTTCGTGCCGGCGCGATCAGAGATGCGCCTCGAGTTGAGAGGACTCGGCGCGCCGCCCGAGGCGGTTGAGCTCGATGAACAGGCCGTCGCCCATGCATGGGATCCGGGCACCGACACGTTGACGGTGACGTTCGGGGACGATGCCTCGGCTCACAGGCTGGCCGTCAAACGAAGTGGGACGGTATGAGCAAGCTTGTCGAACAGGCCCTCACGGTCGAGTGCGACGGGCTGCAGCTTGCCGGAGGTGCATGGATCCCTCCCCAAGCCAGGGCGACCGTGGTTCTGTTGCACGGGATGCCGTCCCAGATACCTCCGGCTCCGGGCTCGATCGATTATCCGGGGCTCGCGCGCACATGGGCCGAGCGGGGCTGGGTCGCGATGTGGGCCGATATGAGAAGCGTGCGCGGTTCGCAGGGCTTCTTTTCGATCGAGGGCTGGGTTCGCGATGCCCTCGCATGGCTGGGAGCGGCGCAGGGGCTGAGTGCGGGGAAGCCGTTGGCCGTCATCGCAACCTCGGCCGGGGGGCCGGTCGCTGCAGAGGCGATTCGGCGGGGCGCTCCCGCGGATGCCCTCGTGCTGCTCGCCGCGCCGGCCGGGTGGGAGGAGTTCGCAGGCGACGCGCACGCTGGGGCGCGCCGTGTTCTGTTCGGAAGCGGGCTCGCGCTCGGCCCGGGCGTGCTCGAGGACCCGACGACGTGGGCTGCGGAGTTCGAAGGGGTGACGACGGAGCGCTCGATCGAAGGGGTCGGCATCCCGACGCTCGTGATGCACGGGACCGCAGACACAGTCGTCCCCGTCGATCACGCTCACCGCATCGCGGCGCATGCTCCGCGCGCCGAGCTCGCCATCCTCGAGGGCGCCGAGCACAACCTCCGCCACGACCCGGCAGTTATGGACCATGTCGCTCGCTGGCTCGAGCGCGTCCTCGATCTTCACTCGGCCCCGGCTTCATGACGGTCTGGGTGACGGGCGTAGTGGTGGCGGGCGTGGGCCTTGCACTGCTGGTCGGCGTGGTCCGGGGCTTCGACGCGGTGTCCCTGACGATCCTTGTGGGCATCGTGGCCCTTGGGACCCTGGCGATCGCCGTGGCCCGGCGGGCCGGTATGGGGACCGTCGGGCCCGGCCGCTGCGAGGCCTGCGGGGGCCTTATCTCACCCAACGCTCCGGTATGCAAACACTGCGGTGCGCCGGTGGCCCGTTAGCTGGTCCGCGACTGTGGTTCACGGCGCTCGAAAGCCTTCTCGGGGCTACAACCACACCCCCGTGGGGCCTCAGGCCCGAGAAGCGAACTGAGCGCCCCGGACCACCCGGGCCAACGTTGGGCGGGGAAGCTCGCTGACTGTGCCGGGCCCCCCCGTCGGCGCCGCGTGCTACAGCAGTGAAGGCTGGTTGCGGGGGCGCTCCGGCCCTCGGGCGCCAGGGTCGTCGGCGGGGAACTCGATCAGCGCCACCACGCGTGCCGCCATGAAGCGGGCGGTGC
>JALZIQ010000106.1 GCA_030860205.1 Actinomycetota bacterium
TCGTTTTCGAGAAAAGGCCCGGCTCATCCAATGGATTCTGCGCTCTTCCCACCCCCCTACCACGCAGTAAAGCCGTCCAGCGTCCGCGCCTCTCATGCCCGAATACAGAGCGCCGTGGAAGCTGGGATGGAGTTTCTCCGAAGCTCGGCGATGTTTGGGAGCACGAGCCGGTGCCGGGTAGCCAGCTCACGCAGGGTCAGGAAGCCCGTAGAAAGCGGCGGCGTTGCGTCTGAAGATCCGTTCCACGCCGTCCTGATCGAGGCCCCTGACGGCCCACTCGGCTACCTCGATCACGTCATCGTATGAGCCCGCAAGCGTACACACAGGCCAGTCCGACCCGTAGATCAGCCGATCCTCCCCGAACCAATCGACCACCCGTTCGAGGTAGGGCATAAGGTCCTGCGTCTCCCACCGTTGCCAGTCCGCTTCCGTAACAACGCCGGAGAGTTTGCACGACACATGCTCGAGGCTCGCGAACCGCCCCATACGCTCCGCCCACGGCTCCAGCTCAGCGGCCGCAATCGGAGGCTTGCCGATGTGATCGATTACAAAGGGCATCTCGGGTAAGGCCCTGCAAGTGTCCAGCGCCGAGGGAAGCTCCCGGGTGCGCACGAGCAAGTCGTAGGGAAGGCCAGCATGCTGGAGGGCCGCAAGCCCGCGGCGAACGTCTCCTCGAAGGAGCCATTCGGGATCGGCCTCGTCGTGCACCTGGTGACGGAGTCCGACGAGATAATGGCCGTCGGATCGGGCCCTTAGAGCCTCGATAACGTCGGGGAAGCCGGGATCGGTGAGGTCCGCCCAACCAACCACCCCTGAGACCAAGTCGAGCCTCCCGGCAAGCTCGAGAAGCTTTTCAGTCTCCTTCGTGCTCGAGTAGGTCTGCACCAGGATGATGTGGCCGACGGCGTGGGCTTCCAGATGTGGACGGAGATCCTCTGGACCGAAAGGGCGGCGAATTGCGGACATGTCCTTGGTCATCCACTCATAGGCATTCAGCTCCGAGGGGCCCCAGAAATGAATGTGTGCATCTATCCTAGGCGCCGCATGCATTCAGTCGAGCGCTCCCTTCGGGAGGTCTCCGGCGGACGGAAAGCTCGTCTGCGTGCCCCGACCCTGGACACTTATTGCGGCGACTTGATTGGCAAGCTTTGCCGATTCCACCAATCCTTCACCTCGCGCCAGGCAGAAGGCAAGGCTTCCGACGAATGCGTCTCCCGCACCGGTCGTATCGACGGCGGTAACGCGCTCCACGGGAACATGCTCGGCTCCCCCCGTAGTGACGACTAGGCACCCTCTTTCCCCGAGGGTCAAGATCACTGAGCCGGCTCCCTTTTTGAGCATCGTCCTAGCAGCTTTCTCTGCGTCTGCGATCGAGGCCACCGTTTGTCCGCAGAGCAACTCTGCTTCGGACTCGTTGGGACAAAAGACGTCGCTCAACTTGTAGAGCTCCGGCTCGAGCGAGGGTCTGGCCGGCGCCGGGTTGAAGATCGTGATGGCCCCGTGCCGCCGCGCTAGTCTCATGGCAGCGAGCGTAGTGTCGACCTCGAGCTCGAGCTGGCACACGATCACCTGCGCCGTCCGGATCGCGGAGTCTGCCTTCTCGACCTCTTCGGCGCCGAGAAGATCATTGGCTCCAGTGACGATGATGATCGAGTTGTTGCCTTGATCATCGACCGCGATGGGGGCAACTCCGGAGAAGGCCTTCTGCGTAAAGAACACGAAGGCGGTGTCCACCCCTTGCTCTTTGAAGTTGTCGAGCGTCCTCTCGCCGAATACGTCATTTCCCAGCTTGGTGACCATAGACACACTCGCGCCAAGCCTGGCAGCCATCACAGCCTGGTTTGCACCCTTGCCCCCAAATCCCATTTGGAAACGGTGCCCGTGCAAGGTTTCACCCATGCGCGGCAGCCGGGGCACGTAGCTGATAAGGTCCATGTTCGCTGCCCCGACTACACAAATCGCCGGCTTTTGGCGGCCCATTGTTCCCACCCCTACCTCAAGACGTGCTCACGCGTATAGATGTGCACACGCTGCATAGTGAAGGTGTCTGCATCGGCGACCGCCCGCTGAGCCTCCTCGGAATCGAAATCCTCCTGCATATCCTGGAGGGAATCCCACCACAGCTCCGCGGTGCCATCGAAGGGCAAGTCCCCTTCGATCTCTTGGTACTCGTCGATGGCGACGTTCATACGGTAGCCCTTGAGATTCTTGAACTGCAGGGTCAGGGGAGAATGCCCCTTTACCCATCGCTCGGCGAACTCCTGACGAGACATCCCCGGTTCCGCCTTCAGCAATGCGATGAGCTTCACCGCTTCATCCATGCCCTTCGCCCTCCTCTCATCCGACACCACATACCACGTCCTTCGGCTCTAACCCTCCACGGCGCCCAACGACAGCCCCTTCACCACGTACCGCTGCAGAAGCAATACGAGGAGTACCACGGGCAATATGGCCATCACCGCGAGGGCGCCGATCTGCCCCCACAGGATCTCGTGGCCTCCCACCAGGCTCGACAACGCTATGGGCAAAGTCTTGACGGCTGAACGAGTCAAGAACAGCGCCAGCAAGAACTCGTTCCAGGCGAACACGAACGCGAGCAATCCGGAGGAAACGATCGCCGGAATGGCCAAGGGCACGACCACTCTCACAAACGCCTGCCACCGATTCGCTCCGTCCACCAGAGCTGCGTCCTCAAGGTCCCGAGGCAGATCGTCGAAGAAGCTCTTCATGAACCACACCACGAATGGCACATTGAGGGTCACGTAGGCGATGATCAGCCCAAGATAAGTGTCCAAGAGTTGCAGGTTTCTGAACAACAAGAAAAGCGGGATCGCCGAGACGACCGGGGGGAACATCCTGATGCTGAGTATCCACATAGCGAAATGGCGCCCCCCTATTCCCCACCGACTGATGGAATAGGCGGCTGGCACCCCAGCGACAAGCGAGAGCAGGGCGTTGGAGCCGGCCACGATGAAGCTATCTCTCAGGGCCTGGCCACCTGCTCCGCTCAGCACCCCTGCGTAATGGCGCAGATCTATCTGTTCCGGGATGAACACGGGGGGGTAGCTGAACACCTCCACCTGCGATTTGAAGGAAGTTAGAGCTATCCAGACGACGGGAAGCACGAAGAACAGAATCGCCCCAAAGAGCACCGCATACGTGAGAATTTTGGGGCCGCGTCTTTTCATGCCAGTCCCTTTCTCATGCGACGGATCAACACCGAGGCGAAGACGCTGATGATGATCAGCTGGATATAGCTCATGGCAGCTGCGTAACCGAAACTGAAGAACTCAAGGCCTTGCAAGAAGTTGTAAAGCGACACGGTTTCGGTAGAGCTTCCCGGCCCGCCGCCGGTCAGCACATAAACGTAATCAAAGGTCTTGAAGATATCCATCGATCGGATGAGAGCTGTGACCACGATGAGCGGCTGGATCAGTGGCAACGTGATGTGGCGGAAGACTCGCCAAGCCGAGCCCCCATCCATCTCGGCGGCTTCGTAGATGTCCACCGGCAGCGACTGCATCCCGGCCGCCATGATGACGATCACAAAAGGAGTCCACTGCCACACGTCGGTAAGCATGATCGTCCTCAAGGCGATTTGCCTGTCGCCGAGCCATACGGGCCCGTCGATGCCGATCAGCGAAAGCAGGTAATTAAGAGGTCCCCACTGGACGTTGTAGATGACAATGCCCTGAGTGGCGACGACCACCGGGGCAATCATCACCGGAATCAGCAGCAGGGCCGTGATGAGTGTACGGCCTTTCCCAGACCTCACGACAAGGGCTGCCAAAGCCACCCCCAGCAGCAGCTCGATCAGCACGCCCCCTACAACGAGATAGACGGTCTTGCTCAAGGACGACCAAAACCGAGTGTCGTCCGTCAGGATGCGGACGTAGTTCTCGAGTCCGACGAAGGCCGGAGGAACGGCTGCGGTGAGCTCCCAACTGAAGAAGCTGATACGCAGCGAATAGATGAGCGGATAGATACTCACGGCCAGCAGAAGCAACGCAGTGGGCGCCACGAGCAACCAGGCGGCCCGCGGACGGCGTCCTTTGAGTGCGCTTTTCCTTCCGGCTGGGCCGCTTACCGCACGTTTTGGTGCGGTCTGCGACTCGGATCCGACGGCCCCACGGCCGGCGCGTTCGCCCATCTATCTCACTGCGAGCGCAAAGAGGCAACGATCCAATTCTAGCGGGTCACTGTTTCAAAAGGCCGAGCTGGCGGTACGTGTCGAGAGCCGTGTTCCACAGTTCCACCTGGCGGTCCTTCTCAAGCTCGTCGGTGATCTGGTTCCAATCGGAGGCCGCCTCATCAAGAGCGCTCTGAGCATCCGATTCGCCGGCGATCACGGCATTGACGGCCCGGTCGAGAGCGTCGTTGTACTTCGCCGCACCCGGTATGTAGATCTCTGGAAACCCGATCTCCAGCGCGCCCTCGACCGCCTCCAGATACTGACGAGCGTCCGCGCTCTGCTCGAACATCTCGTACTCGCCGGGGGCGACGTGGCTTTTCCGATAAGGGTCCAGTCCCGTCAGAGGGGTGCTGACGTCCGACAGGCTCGTCTGCTTGCTGAGGTAATGCGCTACCCAATAGGCCTCCTCCGGGTTCTCGCTGTCGGCGGCGACCGCCAGAACCCTGCCTACCGGCATCATTGCCCGATGATTGATGGTGCCGTCCGACATCTCGACGCCCGGCACCATCCCGTAACCGACATTGCCCACGACGTCACTCTCGGCGGGATCGGCGGCTTTCTTGGGAACGTCGGTCCACTGCACGACCATGAAGGCATCGCCTTTGATGAAGATGTCGCGCAGCTGGTCATAGCCGAAGTTCAAGACGTCGGGAGGCGAACAGACGTCGACAGCCTCCTTCATGTTCTCCAACGCCGCCACCGCTTCGGGAGTGTTTATTTGCGGGTTCATCTGCTCGTCAAAGTAGATGCCGCCGGCACCCGCAAAGCGGTTCATGAACCATGCCCAAGAGAAACCTCGCGCCCCATACTCAGCACATCCGTAGAAGGGGCGAGTCAGCTCCTTGCCCGCAAGGGTCTCGCCCGGCTCTCGCGTGAAGAACTCGCCAACCTCGAGATACTCCTCCCAGGTTTGGGGAGCCGCGAGTTTTCGCCCGTACTGCTCTTGGAATGCCTGTTGCTCGTCGGGGTGATTGAGGAGGTCCTCGCGGTACAACAGCATGTGTACGTCGCCGTCATAAGGGAGGGCGTACAACTTACCGTCCCACCTGAGATAGAGCTCCCGGAAGGCGGTAATCACATCGTCGAGAGCAGGGTCGTATTTTTCGGCGTACTCATCAAGTGGTTGAATGAAGTCATTGCCGGCGAAGTCACCGATGAAGGCGGGATAAAAGACGGCGAGATCAACAGCTCCCGTGCCGCCGACGAACTCCGCGGTCTCTCGGCTGTATACCTCTTCGAAAGGAACCTCGACCAACTTGATCGTCAGACCAGCGTTCTTGAACTCCGGCGACCACATCCCGAACGGGTTCATGTTGTGGCCGGCATCCCCCATGACGGTGATCTCAACGCCACCAAAGTCGGGGACGTCCTTGTTGACGGGTACATTCTTGCGCTCATCGAGCATCTCCTGACGCGAGATGCTCCCGAACTGACCGACGGTGCCCTCGCCCTTGCCTCCTTCCGCTCCTCCTCCGCCATCTCCAGTGCAGGCCGCGGCAACCAGAGCCATTATGAGTAGCACAAGCAGGGCATTGCTCTCCCGACGACCGACCCCGGAGTCATCCCCAACGCGGCGGCGCATCGAATCTTCCCCCCCGTTTTCGTAGGACAGTTGGCAGGAGCCTATCACTCTCTCTATCTCGGTTCTTGGCTGCATTCGGGATCTGGTTGCCAGAAAGCAGTTCCTCGATTAAGCCTTACCGAAAGCAACAGGAGGGAGGAAAAATGGGTTCACTTCTGCGGGATCGGGTCGCGATCGTCACCGGAGGGGCCATGGGCATCGGTGAGGGCTGCGTACGGGCGCTCTCCGGGCAGGGCGCTTCAGTCGTGATCGCCGACGTCGATGACGTTAAGGGGCGGGACCTCGCGTCGGCACTCAAGGACGCAGGGGGCGATGGGCTATTCGTCCACACAAACGTCACGGTCGATGAAGACATCGGCTCGTGCGTCGAGACGGCAATCGAAGGTTACGGACGGCTGGACATCCTCGTGAACAACGCGGGCATCCACTTCCCACATACCATCGACGACCTTGACCCCGAAGCATGGGATCGTCTGATGGATATCAACCTGAAATCCATGTTCCTGTTCTGTAAGGTCGCGCTGCCGCACATTCGCAAGCAGCGAGGGTCCGTCATCAACGTGAGCAGCATCCGGGGGTTGATCGGCCAGTCCCGGGCAATAGCCTACTGCGCCAGCAAATCCGGAATTTTGGGACTGACCAAAGGGCTCGCCAAGGATGAGGCCCCGCGCGGGGTGCGTGTCAACGCGATCTGTCCCTCCAACGTTGATACTCCACTCATGGAGAAATGGCTGTCCCAGCTCGATGATTCCGAGACCATGCGAAGTGCCTGCGAACAGGAGCAGGCCTTGGGAAGGATGGCCAACATCATGGAGGTCGGCCAGGTCGTGGCCTTCCTGGCAGGCCCCCACGCGTCATTTCTAACTGGGCTGTCGCTGCCCGTCGATGGAGGCGCCCTGCTCGGCTGAGGACTTGGGTGGGGCCGCATCCCCTTCCGGCCGACAGGCTTCATCGGCCCCCGAGCCTAATGACTAACCCGATGCCCCTCAGGGCGCCGTGAGGTGAGAGAGGTGAATAACCCACATTCACACCCACTCGGCGCCGGACCGGGTCAGCGGACCAGTGCGTCCAATTCGCGCCGTCCTTTGGTGCGATAGAGGAGGGCGCCCGCCACCGGCACGCACAGGATGGCGGTCCATTTCCACAACAGGACGCGGGGGACGGCGCGTCGGCCCTGGAGATCGGTCAGTCCGATGAAGGTGGGCGCCCACCACAGCACCGCCATAAGGACGACGGTGAGCCCCTCGATCACGTAAGCCGCCAGTCCTCTAGGCGGGAGCCGGCTCGGCACCCGCCCCCGCGCCTTGGGGGGCCTTCTCACCGGGCCCTTCGCGTCCGGGCGTGCTGAGGTCGAAGGCCCGGATGGCCACGCTGAACAACGCGAAGTACACCGCCGCGAAGACCAGTCCAATGGGGATGATCAGCAACGGCTTGGTCGCTGCGCCATACGCAACGAGATAGTCGATCAAGCCCGCCGAGAAGCCGAAGCCGTGCTTGATGCCGAGAACCTCGGCCACCACCAAGGCGGTTCCGCAAAGCAACGCATGGACCGCATAGAGCATGGGTGCGAGGAACAGGAAGCTGAACTCAATCGGTTCCGTGATGCCGGTGAGGAACGAGGTGAACCCACTGGATCCCATGATCGCCTTCGTCGACTGCTTGTTGTCGGCGTCGGCGGCGCGATACATCGCATAGCATGCCGCCGGAAGGCCGAACATCATGACGAAGTACCACCCCGCCATAAAGATCCCGGCTTCGGGATCACCGGCAAAGAAGCGGGTGAGATCCCCGTGCACGGCCTTTCCGCCCCCGGGCGGCTTGAAGGTGCCGAACTCGAACCACACGAGCGTGTTGAGGATGTGGTGCAGGCCGATCGGGAGCAGCGCGCGGTTGGCAACTCCGTAGATAAATACCCCAATGGCTCCGGCCGCGACGATCCAGTTGCCGAAGCCGTCGATGGCCCGGCCGATGGGCGGCCACAAGAAATACGCGATAAGCCCGATGCCCAGCGCCGCAAAGGCGGTGATTATCGGAACGAAACGACGCCCGCCGAAGAAGGCGAGGTAATCCGGCAGCCGGATGCCGCTGTAACGGGAATAGAGAGCCGCCGCAACGAGGCCGATGAGGATGCCTCCCAACACACCCATGTCGACCGGCACGCCGGGGCTCACTTCGGAGATGTCGTTGATCGCCTTTAGAACGACATAGCCGACGCCGGCTGCCAGCCCTGCAGCGCCGGCACCCTCCGTGAAGCCGATGGCCACGCCGATGGCGAATATCAAGGGGAGATTCTGGAATACGCCGTTTCCGCCCGCCTCCATGACCTGCCACACGGTGTTGCCCCAGGCGAGCCACGACACCTCTTGGAAGTAAGCACCTAGGCGCAGCAGCAGCGCCGCCGCGGGAAGCACGGCGATTGGCATCATCAACGAACGGCCGATGCGCTGGGCTACCGCAAGCATGGTCTCTCCCCCTGGAGCACGATGTGTTGGCGGACTTCAATCTACTCCTTTACGGTGCACGGTGTCCGGAAGGGAGTTGGAGGCTTCTATGCGGGTGGGAGTCAAGGCAGCGAAAGTCGGCGACGCCATCGTCGCTGGAGACGTGGTGATCGAAGATGGGAGGGTGGCCGAGGTGGGAGTATCCCCTCCCGGGAAGAGCGGCCTGGCTGCGCCGGGGTTCGTCGACCTTCAGGTCAACGGCTTCGGCGGCGTGGACTTTCTCGCCGCCGACGCAGACGGCTACCGGAGCGCCGGCCGGGCGCTGGCAGGCACCGGGGTCACGGCGTACCAGCCCACCTTCATCACGTCGCCCATGGACACTTACAGACGCGCCTTCGAGGTCGCTCGGGACCTCGAGGCTGCCCCCGGGGGACCTCGGATCCTCGGCATCCACCTCGAAGGACCGTGGCTCAATCCCCTGTGGAAGGGGGCGCACAACCCCGCCAATCTCGTCGAGCCCGACCTCGAGGCCGCCGAACGCCTGTGTGCAGCCGGCCCGGTGAGCTACGTGACACTCGCGCCCGAACTGCCCGGCGGACTCGACCTGATCGGGTGGCTGACCGAAAGGGGCATCGTTGTCGCCTGCGGCCACTGTGACGCCGACGCCCGTATGGCCCACGCTGCCTTCGATCGAGGGGCACGAGCCGTTACCCATATCTACAACGCCCAACGCCGCTGGCAGCCGCGCGACCCGGGGGTTGCGGGGGTGGCCCTTGTGCGCCCGGATGTCACCGTGCAGGCAATCGTCGACTACGTACACCTCGCGCCGGAGTCCGCCTACGCCGCTTTCCTCGCATCCCGGGGACGCTTCGCGCTCGTGACCGACGCCATCATGGCGGCGGGTCTGGAGGACGGTGCCTATCGCCTGGGCGACCGGAGCGTCATGGTTGCGCAAGGAGCGGCGCGCCTCGACGACGGGACGCTCGCCGGCAGCGTAGCCACGATGGACGCAGGGGTACGCAACCTGGTGGAGCTCGGCGCGGGCCTGTCCGATGCCCTTGACGCAGCAAGCGGGGTGCCCGCCAGGCTTCTGGGCCGCTCGGACCTGGGCAACCTCCAGCCCGGCGCGCCTGCCGACATCGTCGTCCTCGACGATTCCATGACGGTCCGTCGCACGCTGGTGGACGGCTCCGAAGTGTGGGCTGCATGAGCTTCGGATGGCCGGGCCCCGTCATCCGGAGAGGTCACGAGTGACTGTGACCCGATTCAACTGCAAGGCCATCCTGTTCGATCTCGACGGCGTCCTCGCGGACTCCACAGCAGTCGTCGACAGGGTATGGCGAGTCTGGGCGGACGAACGGGGGCTCGACGGGGACGCCATCATGGATGTCGCGCACGGACGTCCCTCGGCCGAGATAATCCGGGACTTTGCCCCCGACCTTCCGGTCGAGTCGGAGGTGGAGCTCCTCGAATGCAGGGAAGCTGAGGACCTCTCGGGTCTGGTCGGCATCATGGGCGCTGCCGAGCTGGTGCGTTCTCTACCCCGGACCAGCTGGGCGGTGGTTACCTCGGGAACCACCACGGTGGCCCAACCTCGGCTGGCGGCGGTGGGGATCCCGGAGCCTCCCGTCCTCATCACGGCCGGCGACATCATCAAGGGCAAGCCGGACCCGGAGGGTTACCTGACTGCGGCGAGCCGGCTGGGAGCGCCGGCGGCCAGATGCATCGTGATCGAGGATTCCCCTGCCGGCCTGGAGGCGGCGCGCGCCGCCAACATGAAGACGATCGGCGTCACCACGACCTTCTCCGCCGAGAGCCTCACCCCGGTCGACGCTCTCGTGCGCTCGCTGGAGGTGGTGCGCTTGGCCCGGGTGGACGAAGGAACCGGCGATCGGCTCCCCGACCTGGAGTTGTGCGTAGATCCATCGGAGTAGGATCCGCGCCCGGCGACAGATAGGGGGTCATGATGACGATGGTTCGGCGGTGTGTGACGGTGGTGGTCGTCTGGGGCAAGCTTCCTCGAAGAGGCCCGTGTGATGCACTCGCTCGGCGCGGTGAACTCCGTCAACCTCGATGGGGGCGGGTCGACCACAGTGACCCATCGGGGACGACCTGGTGAACCGCCCGTCAGACGAGGAAGGCGAACGACCAATAGGCGACGCCCTGCTGCTACTCCCCTAGCGACTGGCCCCGTCACAGCCCCAGACCCAGCGTGCCCTGGGAACGCGGTCTTGATTTGGGAGGAGCATCCCTCCTGGAACAGCACTTAGAGGCCTGCGTGCCTGGAAGGGGGTGCTCCGCCCACTTAGTGCGCCTCGAGCAATGGGTCGCCGGCACTCACGTTCTCCGACGCTCCGACGGTCACGTCCTGGCCTGAGATCACCACCACCGGCGACACCATGTCGATCCCGAGCTCCCTCATGCGGTCGAGGTCGACCGTCACAATCTCGTCGCCCACGGCCACCTCGTCGCCCTCAGCCACGGTCACGGTGAAGCCCTCGCCCTTGAGGTGCACGGTCTCGAGCCCGACGTGAACCAGAACCTGCAGCCCGTCCGGCGTCTCGATTGCGAACCCGTGTCCGCCCTCGAAGAGCTTCCCCACCGTCCCAGCGATCGGTGCCACGACACGTCCCTCGCGCGGCAGGACCGCGACACCGTCGCCCATGATCCGCTGGGAGAAAACATCGTCCGCGACCTCTTCCAGCGGTACGACCTTCCCGGTGAAGGGACTGGCCAGTGCGGTCATCCAGCCTCCATGATCCGGCGCATCTCCGCCTCGATGTTGTCGCTCTGGGTGCCCATGACCACCTGAATGGCGGAGCCCATCTTCATCACCCCATGCGCCCCGGCCGCCTTCAGCGCCGGCTCATCGATCTTGGCCATGTCGGCTACCTGTACCCGGATGCGCGTGATGCACGGCTCCATGTTCTTGATGTTCTCCTTGCCTCCGAGTCCGGCGATGACCTGTCCGGCAACCTCTTCGAAGCCCACGATCTACTCCCTTCCTGTCCATGAGGCGCGAGCGCCTCGAGCCATTCGATTCCATGTGTGACGGACTCCCCTCGCCGCAACTGAATAGGCATACAGGCTCTCGGGTGAAGCGAGTCCCGAGAAACCGGCGTCGCCGATATGGTGTACGTCGACCCCGATTCGCTTGGCGCACAGAGCGAGTTGCCTGAGTGTGTGGCCGTCGGCGCCCTCCTGCGAGGTTCCAATGGTGCCTATTGCCAGCCCCCCGGCGGAGCGAGCCTCCTCGACCATGTCGGCCGCCAGCGCCTCGGATATCCCCGGGACCGTCCCGGGCACCGGCACGAGAGCGCCCTGAGCCCCGGCGGTTACCAGCCTGGACACGCTCTTGCGGCCCAACGGCTCCTCGGCTCCTGCATGATGCATCTTTCCGGCCCAGCACAACAGGTCCTCAGCCGCTTCTCTCACGTTGTGGACCGCAGATTCCAGATCCTCGATCGTCACGCCGCGTCCGGGGTTGGCGGTGACCATTACGAAGGAGGCGCCGGCAGCTTGGGCCGCACGGACGTTGGCCGCGCCGGCCCGGAAGGCGACGGGAACCGAATCGACGTTGGGCTCGAGATTGAGCCCCACCGGACGCCCCAGAAGCCCGGCCAGACCCGATAAGCCCCTGGGAGGCGGGTCGACATCCTCCAAACCTTCCACGAGCACCCGGTCGGCCCCCGGCTCGGCCAGGTTCAAGCAGATGAGATCGGCTCCGAAGGCGGCGACGAGCTCGGCGTTGGAGGTGCCATTCAACAGCGCAGGAGCACCGGCTACGACCTCGGCCAGGACGGTCCGGCCCTCGGAAGCCCTGATTGCGTCGCTCAGCTCCGGGCCGCGGAGCGTCGACAACGCCGGTCCCGAGCGATCGAGAAGCCTGGTCACACCAGCAGCCCGGTCGCAATCCTGCGGGCCGCGTCAGGGGTCGGCGCGCCCACTGCCTCCTCTGCCGCCGAACGGCAGTCATCGAGCGTGGTCTCCGCCAGGGCGACGCGCACCTCGAGCACGGAGTCTGAGCCCACGGAAAGCTCCGTCACCCCGAGCCCAACCGCAATCAACGCCCACGCCGGGTCTCCCGCGGCCTCGCCGCACACTCCGACCCAGGCTTTGTCGCGGGCCCCGAGGCAGATCCCTTGAACCGCCCGGAGCAGAGCGGGCGAGAAGGGATCCTGGAGGTAGGAGAGGGCACCCTGTTGGCGGTCTGCCGCATGGAGGTACTGGGTGAGGTCGTTGGTGCCGATCGAGAGGAAGTCGAGCCGCTCGGCGAGATCGCCTGCAACCAGCACTGCGGCGGGAACCTCCACCATCGCACCCACTTCCACGCCGACCTCCTGCCCCCCCGCTGCGCGCACCTGCTCCACGAACCAGTCCGCCTCCTCTGCAGTGGCCACCATCGGCGCCATGACGCCGATGCGCCTCCCGCCTTCGGCGGTGCGCACAATCGCCCGCAGCTGGGTGGTTATGAGGTCGGGGTGCAGCCGAGCCAGCCGGATGCCTCTCACGCCCAGTGCGGGGTTCTCCTCGGCGTCGACATCGAGGAACGGAACCGGCTTGTCCGCCCCGAAATCGAAGGTTCGCACCACGAGCCGCCGGTCCCCCAGGAGCCCGGCCATGGTCCCGTAGACGCCCATCTGCTCGTCCTCATCCGGCGCCTTTGCGTGCCCTATGTAGAGAAGCTCGGTGCGCAGCAAGCCGACTCCCTCAGCCCCTTCGTCGAGAGCGGCCTCCAGCTCGGCAACGGCGCCGACGTTTCCAGCGACCTCCACGCGGTGGCCGTCCCTGGTCGCGGCAGGGCCATCGGGAGCCCTCGCCTTGAGCTCCTCCCGGCGCTCTGCCCTGGCCGCGGCCTTCCCTTCGAGGCGCGTCTTGGTGGCATCGTCCGGCTCGATGTGGACCTCGCCCTCATCGCCGTCGACGGCGATGAACGGGTCCTTGGACGCGGCCGCCGTAAGTCCTTTGACCGCAACCACGGCCGGAATGCCCAGTGCCCTGGCGACGATCGCGGTGTGGCTCGTTCGGCTGCCTTCTTCTGTCGCTATCCCCTGCACGAGTTGTGGATTGAGAGAAGCGACGTCAGCAGGGGGCAGCTCTCTCGCAACGATGACAGACGGCTCGGACAGATCGGAAACGCTTGTTTCCGGTGCGCCGACGGCGCTCCGGGCGATTCGCTTGCACACGTCGCGTATGTCCTCGGCGCGCGCCGCCATGTACTCGCTCTCACTAGCGACGAGTATTTCGGCATAGTTTTCTCCTGCGTCGATGATCGCTTTGGCAGCGGATGCTCCATGATCCTGGACGGCGCGCTCGGCGGAGTCTGCGAGCTCCGGATCGCGTGCCATCATCGCCTGAGCGTCGAGCACTTCTGCAAGGTCTCCCGACGCCTGCGCAGCTTTTTCCTCCAATGCCCGGCCCACTGCTTCAACGGCTTCCCGCAGCTTCTCGACCTCTGCGTCGCGATCGTCGACCTCACCCTGGGGGATGTCGAAATCGGCCGCAGCGTGAAGCCACGCCGGAGCGACCGACGCTCCCGAGGAGGCCGCAACACCCGAAAGAGTCTTCACTGAGACTCTATGAACTTCACAAGCTCGGCCAGAGCCTCGTCGGCGTCATCTCCCTCGGTGGATATCGAGATGCCGTCTCCCTTCTTCACGTCGAGCTTCAGCACCGACATGATCGACTTGGCGTTGGCAGATCGATCACCTTTCGACACGGTGATCTCGGAGGAGAAGCCGGCGGCCTTCTTGCTGAAGAGGGCGGCGGGACGAGCATGCAGCCCGACGTCGTTGGTGAGGGTTACTTCTTGCTCCGGCACGGCACCTCCAAAGGTTCGATCATTTCGTGGGCGTGACTTTGGTGAGACCTACCGGAGCGTCGGGGTCCATTCCCCTGAGCAGCGCGAGTCGATACGCAACCTGCTGCGCGCGAACTACTGCGATTAGCGGCACCAGTGGCTCGGCCTCGATGCGTGGCAGAGGCAGATCCGCGCCGGGGTCTTCCGAAACCCGCAATACATGAGCGCCGCGCGACTGACGCAACCACCCGGTGAGCTCGAGCATGTCCCGTGCTGCAGGTCCCGCGGTTGAGAAAGACAGCACGGGAAAGTCGCGTTCGACAACCGCGAATGGCCCATGCCGCAGATCCGCTGCCGAATAACCTTCGGACAACAAAGAGGTGGTCTCCTTGAGCTTCAACGCGGCTTCGAGGGCAATGCAGTACATGTAGCCTCGCCCCACGGTCAGAAGTCCCTCGGCGTGGCCGATCGCCTCTGCCACCGCTACGGGTGGCTCCGGATCATCGAGAACCTGTACAACCGCGTCGGGAAGGCGACTCCAGTCCTCAGGGCTACAGACCGCGCTGCCGAGAGCTTCGGCAAGGAAAGCAAAGGCGGCCAACTGCGCGGTGAAGGTCTTGGTTGCGGGCACGGCGCGCTCTTCTCCTGCACCAAGCGGTACCAGAGCACCGGCGACCTGCCCGAGGGGGCTGTCGGGCTCGTTGGTCACCGCTACTGCCCGGGCGCCGCCGGCCACCAGGCGCTCGAGCACCGTGACGATCTCGGGTGTGCGGCCCGACTGGCTGACACCGACGGCAAGAAAGCCTTGGCACTTGGGCTTGATGTCGTAGAGCGTGTGGAGGCTCGGCGCAGCGAGGGCAACCGGAAGGCCGGTGGCAGCCTCGAGCACGTACCGGCCGTATATCGCCGCATGATCGGAGGACCCCCGGGCAACGAGCACGATGCCGACCGGGGCCGGGGTGATCGCCGCCCGGAGCTCTTCGATCACTTCGGCGCGCCGCTCGATCAACCCGGTCAGCACCTCGGGCTGCTGCGCCATCTCGGCCGCCATAAGGTCGCCGTTCATCCACAACCCCCTCTTGTGATGAAGCCCGTGCCCCAGATTCACTCCGGTGTACGGCCACCCTAGTCGACCCGGCCTAGCCACCTGAAGAGCTCATTCGAACGCCCTGCCGTCAGCAAGCTGGGGTGCGGGCGTTACGCAGCGCGCTCGGGCACCAGCGCAATGTGCACAATTCGGGCTATATTCCCTCGGTCGATCGATCAACTGTCCTTTGGGGGCTTCCAAGATGAAAAACCCTATGCTCGGAAAGCGACTTGCGACCGCGTCACTGGTCCTGGGCCTCCTCGCAATGATGATTCCGTCCGTGGGCGCCGGAGTTGCCCCGGCCGGCCGCGGCCCATCGAGGGCGGACACCCGGCATGTAGGCCCCGATTACAACAAGGGCCGGTCTCTGCCATTCAGGGGCGATGTGCGGAGAGTCGCACGCCGGGCGGTCGGCCGGAATGCAGCCAGGGCCGGCGCCGCGCCAGTCGTAGGTGACATCCGGTCATGGTTGGCGCTGGATGACGCCGAGGGTTCCCTCTACCTGAAGGACTACCGCCTCCGCGGCATGGGGGACAAGGTCGAGGTATGGGTGGCTCGGGACAGCGACGGGGTCTCCACCAATCTCAACTTTCAGCCGAACGACTGTCGTAACGGGGAGCGGACCAGGATCACGGACGCACAGATCAACTATCTGATCAACGAGTTCGACTCCAACATGTATCCCGTGGAATCCGCGGCCTTCAGCGTCCCTCCCGCCCGCGATGGCACGAATGCCATCCTCCCGGGAGTAGTTGACCTGCCGGCCAACTACTACAGAGGACAGGGCGACAACATCGTTGTCCTCATCGACAACGTTCGGGACGACAACTTCTACGACTTGGACAATGCCAACGAACTCACCTATATCGCCGGGTTCTTCTACTCGCTGTTCAACGAGCTGTTCGACCGCAACGTCATGACGATCGACGCATTCGACTGGCTCCACCGCACCGGGGCGAACCCGCCGAACAACCCCGCTCCGGGGGACCCGTGCGCAAGCGCGCCGGCGCGTGCCTTCCTTTACGAAGGAGTCTTTGCTCACGAATACCAGCACCTCCTCGAGTACTACGAGGATCCGGACGAGTTGACCTGGGTCAACGAGGGGTTGTCAGACTGGGCTCAAACCATCACCAACTACGTCGACCCGGGCCTGCCCATCACCAACCAGGACTTCGATTCTCATGTCCAATGCTTTCTCGGCTATCTGGGAAGACAAACCGCTGCCAACCCCAATCCGCGCAAGGGAGGCCCCGAGAATTCGTTGACCGCGTGGGGGGATCAGGGCCAAGGAGAAATCCTCTGTGACTACGGGGCCGCGTACACGATTATGGAGTACCTGGCAGATCATTACGGGCCGGGTTTCATGCGCAAGCTTCATCGTGGCAACGCCAACGGGCTCAAGTCCCTCGAAAATCTCCTGGAGAACCGCAGCGCCGGGGTCACCGCCGCCGACACCGTTCACCGCTGGGCGGCCATGGTGGCGCTCGACGAGGTGCTCGGCGGCGGTGCCGCTCTCACCGGCGGCGAGGCGGCCGATTACCAAACGGACACGCTTGCCGCCCGCATCAACTTCAGCACCAAACACAGCTACTCCAAGGCCGGCGCACCGCCCAACGGATCGGATTACGTCCGGCTTCGAGACGGCTCCGGAGGCTACGTTGCTGCGGATGCCATCTCGCAAGTCAAGTTCAACGGCGCCTCGAAGCTGCCCTCCCTGCCGGTTGAATGGAGAGTCGATCGCAAACCTCCGCACCACGAGGGCAACCCCGCCCTTTACTCGGGCTCCGGTCCCAACTTCGATCGCGCCATAGTCCAGCGAGTGAGAGTACCTAAGGGAAAGCCAATGCTCACCTTCCGAACCAAGTGGAAGACCGAGGAGCTTTGGGACTTCGGCTTCGTCCAAGTCTCGACCAACAAAGGAAAGACATACAAGAGCCTTCGCAACAAGGACACCACCAACACGGCAGATCCCGGCCCGATCTCCACGGTCAAGCAGAACCTACCGGGTTTCACAGGCAATTCGAAGGGATGGAGGACGGAACGTTTCAACCTCGCCGACTACGCCGGCAAGAGGGTGCTCCTCTCGTTCCGCTACGTGACGGATGGAGTAGTGGACCTTCCGGGTTGGTGGATCGACAAGGTCAAGGTCGGGCGGAAATTCGTTTCGCAAGGCAAGTCGATGGCCGAGTGGCGCTCCATGACCGAGGTCCGCCGCATCCCTGTCGGCGGCTTCACCGTGCAGCTTGTGGCCTACACCGATGCAGGTGATGCGGCATGGATTGCCGAGATACCACTGGGCCCTTCCTTTGACGGGAGTCTCAGCGGGGCCGGAGTGACCGGGGCCATCGGGGGATCGGCCGAGACGGTCGCAGCGATCGTCACGTACGACGAGCCGACTGAAGCGATCACGCCAACTCAGTACGCGCCCTACAGGCTCAAGGTGAACGGAGTGCTGCAACCGGGCGGTTAACGACCTCTGCTTCTTCCGAGAGGCCAGGGGCCGATTGCAGGCCGCCGGCCCCGCCTCTTGGAAAGGTCGAGGGATGTGCCCTTTGCAACTGGGGGCGAACGTTAGGGCCATCGCTTGCGCCAGATAGGCCCACCCGGCGAGAATCGGGCGGCGCAAGAATTTGATCGAAGGATGAGCATGTGACGACCCACCTCGCCCTGCTACGCGGCATCAATCTCGGTGCCAAGAACAAGATTGCGATGCCGGAGCTCCGGTCGCTGTTCGAGGATCAGGGTCACCAGGAGGTCGTCACATACGTGCAGAGTGGCAACGTCGTATTCCAAAGCCAATCATCCACCCCCAAGAACATCGCCCCCGGCATCGAGCGCGCCATCTCGGAGACCTTCGGCCTCACTGTCTCCGTCATCCTGCGGACCCGCAGCGAGCTGAAGCGCGCCGTCTCCGGAAATCCCTTCCTCAGTCCAGGTGTTGATTTTGCTTCCTTGCACGTCATGTTTCTCGCCGATGCACCGGCACGTAAAGCGATCGAAACCCTGGACCCCGATCGATCGCAGCCCGACGAGTTCGAGATCCGTGGCCGGGAGATCTATCTGCGGTTTCCGAACGGCTCAGGGAGGTCCAAGCTGACAATCGACTACTTCGAGAGAAAGCTCGGAACCTCTGCCACGGCCCGGAATTGGAACACCGTCACGAAGGTGCTGAAGCTTATGGAGGAAAGGCGCTGATCCAGCATCGGTTCAAGAGGCATTCGGCACCCCATCTCAAGTTTCCCGGACGGAGCATGGAGGGTGCGGCGCCTGTCCGCTTACACGACCACGATTCCAAGGACGGGTGGTGTACCGCCGGTTCTTGACGCCTTCGCTTAATGGCAACGATCCCCCCGATTCTGCCTGTGCCCGGGCAAGGGCCCCTCCCACCTGGGAGAGCCTTCACAGTCGGCGTGAATCTAGCGGGACGTCTCCGTGACGTCACCCTCGGCTTCGGCCGGTCCACAAGATTACGCGTGACCAAACCCGTGCCGATGCGGCTGCTCGTTATTTCGACGCAATCGAAGATGTTCCGGCCGAGGGGACCCGCCTGACCACAGCAAACCCGCAGCGGGGGTGGCCCGGCTCGAGGTCGAGTTGCCTCGAGACCGGTGGAACCATTCTGACCATCGCCGGCCGGAAGCAAGGCAAGGTATTCTCATGGCTGAGTAAGACCTGTCCGCGCCCCGACCGGGAGGGAGGAGAGCCTTGACCGATTTCGAACCCCGAGCCGAACTCAGCGACGCCCTGCAAGAGCTCGCCGGCATCCTTGTCTCGGAGGAGGATATCGACAGCACCATCAGCCGCATCACCCGCCTGGCGGTCGCCTGCATAGATGGAGCCGACTTCTGTGGAGTGTCTCTCGTCATGAAGGGCAAGGAGATCAAGACGGTTGGTGCGACCGACGAAATTGCGGCCGAAGTGGATCGGGTGCAGTATGAGGTTGGAGAGGGTCCTTGCCTCAGCTCAATTGCGGATCAAGCGACTTTCAAGATCGATGACATAAGCAGTGACCGGCAATGGCCTCAATTCTCGGCAGCCGCCGTCGACAAAGGCGTCAACAGCCTGTTGGCCTTTGTCATGCAGATATCAGACCAGTCGCTCGCCGCACTCAACCTCTTTGCGCGGAAACCAAATGCATTTAGCAAGGAAGACGTCCGGATCGGTGCAGTCTTTGCTTCCCACGCCGCGTATACCCTCGCCAACGCTCAGACGCACGAAACGGATCAGCAGAAGACGCAGCAGCTAGAGGAGGCACTGGCCACACGAGGGGTCATCTCCAACGCGGTAGGCATCTTGATGGCCCAAGAGGGAGTGAATCGCCGCGATGCATTCGGCATCCTGCGCAACACCTCCCAGACCTTGAATATGAAGCTGAGGGTCATCGCCGAGGGCATCGTAGACACGGCAGAGAAAAGAGAGCCCCGGAGAGCATGACCGGCTCCCAAGCGATCCGTCGCTAGTAAGTAGTCGGAGCGGCATGGAGCTTTGAGCAGAAAGAACCGCTAAAGCGGCTTGAAGGGCTTCCGAAGATAAGAGTCTAAGCCCATGTCCCGAGCGCTAGAGGAAGCCATGACACTTGAAGACGACTGGATCAGACAAGCGCTCGCCGCGCTCCGAGAACGGGGCGTCCGCACGATCGATCAACTTTCGGACGAAGCTCAGGCATCGCTTTACGCTTGCGCCATCAAGCTCTGGCCCGTGATCGGCACACCCTCTCCCATCGAAACGCTGGTTGAGGCCGGTATTAGGTCCGAGGAAAGCGTCAGGCAATTCGCTGGTGAACTCAGTCTGGGGATGGATCTGGGTCCAGATGAGATACGTGAGGTGGGATCCTACCTTCGCGCTCTGCGCCAAGCCGAACAGAAGCGCAGAAACGATCTCATCACCCACTCACGCCGGTGCACCTGCGGCCTACTTCGAGGTGTACATCCTCTCTTCGGAGAGATATGGCGCCGGGATGAAGGCGGCTGGATGGCCGGATGCGCTTGTGGGGAGTTCCCAGGAACCAACGCCCCCTCCTACCGGGAGGCCCTTGCGGATGTTTACGAGGACCACCTCGCCGTCGCCGAGACCTGCCCCTGCCCCTGCCACGAAGACGAGGAAGCGCAACAGCTAAACTGAGGGCGGCGCGGCGCAGGCGCCGAGAGGTTTGGCGATTGGCAGGTTCGTCAACGAGGGGATGAGGTATGGCTAAGGATCACGGAGCGTCGGTCAAGGACGACGAGCAGTACGAAGCCTTGCGCAAGAAGGGAGCAAGCAAAGAGAAAGCAGCCCGTATAGCGAACACCGGCCGAAAGAAGGCCGGGAAGAAGGGCGGCAAGGGCGGCAAGTACGAAGACTGGTCGAAACAAGAACTGCAGGAAAAGGCTCGGGAAGTTGGCATAGATGGACGATCTCGTATGAGCAAGGGCGAGTTGGCCGATGCCCTCAGAAACCACTAGAGGCGCACGCTCTCTAAAACCCTCGGCGGGCATAACTCTGTCGTGACCACCCGTTCAGCCGCCCGTCTTGCCTGGGCCTCGTGGGCTGCGCTTGCAGCCCTCCTGGCGTCGTCGAACGCGCTCGCAGTCGCCAATAGTTCCGTCGCCGACCTCGATGCACAGTTCCTCTTGAGCTTCGACTTCCTCCTGGTCGGCGGGATCGGCAGCCTCATCGCCGCCCGGAGACCCAGCAACGCCATCGGCTGGCTGCTGATCGGCATCATGCTGACCATGGGGGTCGTTTTCTTTTCGGACTCCTACGCCGCCTACACACTCTCCACGTCACCCGGGTCCCTGCCCGGGGGGATATGGTTCGCATGGGTATCAGAATGGTTGTGGGCAGTGACGATCTTCTCCTTCGTGACGTTCCTTCCGCTCCTGTACCCCGACGGAAAGCTGCCCTCCCCCAGATGGCGGCCCTTTGCGTGGGCGGCGAGTGCTTATCTCGGTTTCGTCATCATCGTCCTAGCGGTTGAGCCGAAGCTCGGCTTTGACGCAGATATCCCCGGCATACGCAATCCGCTGGCAGTAGAGGCAATGGAAGGCGTGGCGCGCTGGGTGGACGGCCCGGGGAACATCCTCTACCTCCTCTTCGCCATCATCTCTGCGGCTTCACTAATACAGAGGTATCGCCGGCAGACCGGAGCTCAACGCCAGCAGATCAAGTGGTTTGCGTTTGCGATGGGTCTCATGACCACCTATTTCGTGGTTACCACCGCGCTCGAGGTGACGGTGGGGGGAAGCCCCGGCGACACTCTGCCGGGCCTCATCGCCGCCTTCGCTGCGATTCTCGCAGTCCCTGCGGCCATTGCGATCGCGATTCTCCGCTACCGACTGTACGACATCGACGTAATCATCAACCGAGCGCTTGTCTACGGTGCGCTCACCGGGGTCTCGGTGCTCGTTTACCTTGCGGGTGTGTTCGGGACAGGAGCCGTCGTACGGGGGCTAACGGGTCAAACGAGGAACGATCTCGTCGTTGCCGCTTCGACGCTGGCCGTGGCAGCGCTGTTCCAGCCGGCTCGCGTACGCATACAGAAAATCATTGACCTCCGCTTCTACCGGAGCAAGTACGACGCTGAAAAGACGGTCGAGGAATTCTCCACGAGGCTCAGGGACGAGATCGACATCGAGGCGCTCCGAAGCGATCTGTTGTCCGTGGTCCGGGACACTATGAAGCCTGCTCACGTTTCGATGTGGCTGCGCCACTGAGAGGGACCCTGGAAGCTACGTCCAGCATTTGTTTGGCGCTAGACCGGGGGATTGAAGGATCCTACAGCTGGCCTGCTGACCACTTCGGGTAGGAGGGTTTCCACCCGCCGCTTGATCTCGTCTCGAATCGCGCGCACTTCCTCGAGCGACTTGCCTTCGGGATCTGTGAGCTCCCAGTCTTCATAGTGCTTGCCTGGGTATACGGGACAGGCATCCCCGCAGCCCATCGTCACGATCACGTCCGCTGCCCGCATGACTTCGTCGGTCCAAGGCTTGGGATACTCGCTGGCGATGTCGATCCCGACTTCGGCCATCGCTTGGATGGCGGACGGATTGACCTCGCTGACAGGATCCGATCCTCCAGAGAACACCTCGATACCGTCGCCTGCAAGCCGCTGTAACCAGCCCGCCGCCATCTGGGAACGTCCGGCGTTGTGGGTGCAGAGAAAGACGACACTCGGAACCTCTGAAGTCACCCTACCCTCGACTTTACCGAGAGCTCGCAGGCGCTCACGCGCAAAGCGCTCCACCAACAGGGGAGCGAAGGTCTGCACTTTTCCGTGGCCTACTCGCTCCCAGGAGTCGGCGATGAACCGCTCTATCGTCTCGGTTGCAAAGATGCCCGTGAACTCGCGGTGGAGTCGCTCTGCGGCTCGCCCTATCAGATGACGTACCTCGAGCGGCACGTCATCGAGGTACGCCCTAGTTGGGTTCATAACTCCTCCTTCAGTCAGGGTTGGAAGACACACGCGGAACCAGTTCATCAACTCGACCGAAGATCTCAGTCGCGGCATGATCGAATGCCTCATCCGTTCCAATGGCAGCAGGGTCCGGGATCGACCAATGAAGAAGCTTTACTCGATCAGTCGCAAGGTCCTCGTGAACCCGATCGCAAACTGTGACAACCAGCACAGGCGCCTCCGGGTCAATCGGAGTCAGCGGATGTGGACTCGCATTCTCTAGGTCGATGCCATGCCGCTTGGCAACAGCAACGGCCTTGGGGTGAACGCGATCGGCGGGATGTGTACCGGCGGACTCTGCCCGGACGTGATGGCGCTGGTTCCAGGCTCCAGCTGCGAGCTGTGACCGAGCCGAGTTCGCCGTGCAGACGAATAGGACGCTTCTCGCATTCAGGCCAAACGGCTTACTCAGCTCACCGGGAGCCACCCGTCGGAGCCGGAGGTAGCGGCGCCGACGATCCCCGTGTGAGGGAATTCGGGTCACCAGGCCAACCTCCTCGAGTACGTGGAGGTGATGAGCCAGGAGATTGGAGCGAAGCCCCAGTGTCTCGGCGAGCTCAGACGGGGAACGATCCGAGATGGCGAGCTCGTCGACAATGCCCAGCCTGTAAGGATCCGATAGAGAGGCGTGCCGCCGCGCCCGACGCCTGAGTTCCTCAGCAATCATTGACTCAATAATAATTGAACCATCATGCTCCAGTCAAGTAAGAAGAACGTCGGGGGGATGCAGCTGCGGTGATCATGGGGGGCATTCATTGACAAATGTCGATGTAAGTGCCAGTCTGCTAAATAGACAATCATCGATGAAGGGAGCCGGGATTGTTTCGGTTGACGACCCAGACCCCTGACGGGACTTTTGCAGCGGTTCGGCCCGCTCGGATGTTCGATGACGGGTGCTTCGCCGGCGCAGTGCGAGAGCCCGTCTTCGACGGCGCCGCCAGGGCGACCGGCTGGGCGGATCGATGAGCTCTCTCAACACGGTCGTCGAGCCGGATGACGCCGTCAGGGAATGTTGCTCCCCTCTCGGGGGACCCGGGATCTCTCTCCAGGAAGCGGGGGCAACGGCAGGGTTGTTCAAGGCGCTGGCGGATCCCACCCGGGTACGGATCGTAAACCTGCTGGCGAACAGCGCAGAACCCGTATGCGTGTGCGAGATGAACGCCCAGTTCGACCTGACGCAGCCCACCCTGAGCCATCACCTGAAGAAGCTGGTGGGCGCCGGTCTGCTGACGCGAGAACAGCGAGGCACGTGGGCCTACTACGGGGTAAACGACGACTCGTTGCGGCGACTGGCGGAAATCGTAAGGGTGAAGGGAGACAACCGTGACTGATGTTCGCGAAGAAGTGAGAAGCAGGTATGCCGAGGCGGCAAAGGCTGTCGGACCTGGCGGTCAAGAGACGACCGATCCTCACGCCGGATGTTGTGGGGCTATTTCCGGATCGTGCTGCGGGGACCCGGACGCCGGCTTCGGGAACGGCCTGTACGACGTGACCGAGCGTGAATCGCTTCCCCAGGAGGCGGTTCTGGCGAGCCTGGGCTGCGGGAATCCAACGGCCGTGGCCGAACTGCACGAGGGTGAGACCGTTCTCGACCTCGGCTCTGGCGGAGGCATAGACGTCCTCCTCTCGGCCACGCGAGTAGGTCGTTCGGGAAAGGCTTACGGGCTGGATATGACCGACGAGATGCTGTCCTTGGCGCTCGAGAACAAGCGAAAGGCCGGCGTGGACAACGTCGAATTCCTGAGAGGGTACATCGAGTCGGTACCGCTGCCTTCAGGGACTGTCGATGTCATCATCTCGAACTGCGTCATCAACCTGTCCACCGACAAGCAGGCGGTGTTCGAGGAGATGCACAGGGTGCTCCGTCCGGGAGGGCGCCTAGGCATCACCGACGTCGTGGCCTCGTCCGATCTTTCTCCAGAGCAACGGGCGGAACGCGGAAGCTACGTTGGCTGCATCGCCGGGGCATTGTCGTTCGACGAGTATGAGCAGGGACTCGAGCAGGCCGGTTTCGGCGACATCGAGATAACTCCTACTCACGGGGTCACCGAGGGCATGTTCTCCGCCGTCATCAGGGCGACTCGAAGCGCCTAGCGCACTTGCCACACAGCGTCCGACGGGATCGTCTTTCCATCGCCGAAAGGAGCACACCTGTCCCGCCTGCTGATCATGTGCTGATGGTTGGGCAGGGAGATCTCGCATAGCGAGGTGCTTTGCACACTCGGCAGACGCCCGGACATTTTCGCAGCAGGTGCGGCGCTGTCCTGGTGCGAGAGGTGAATCGCGCCATCGACATCGCTGCGGCCATCGACTTGCACGCTTTTCGAAAACGAAGCCGTGTTGCCGGCAGGGTCGCCTCCGATCTCGGCAACGCCTACCTGCGGGGACACAGTCCGCCAAATCGCAGCTCTTTATGGCTTATTCTGGCGTCGCCCGCCGAGCGTAGTCTGCCGCCAGGAGTCACCGAGGAAAGCCTCCTAGCAGCGCCGGGCACATCGAAGCGGCCGTCGAAGCCACTGTGGCAGGCGAGGAAGGAGAGCGGGTGCACGCGGAGCTGGAAAAAGCGTCGAACGCGCTGCTGCACGCTTGCCGGCGCGGCCGAGCGATCATCGGGAGCGAGCTGAGCTCAACACAGAGGCGAGCCGAGCTCGTATCCGACATGCACACCATCCTTGGCAACTACCGTTCGCTTTGGACGGCGCGCAATCGGCCCGGGGGATTACAGGACAGCGCGAGCGCCCTGGAAGCGCGTCTCGACGAGTACGACGGCAACTAATGGTTGCCGTAAGCGAGACCACAATGGCGACCGATGCGATCGAAGAAGCGGAAAGGGCACGCGGCCGCCCCCTGAGGCTGGCCGTCATCGGTGTCGGGAGCCGGGGAGGGGATGCCTACGCCGACTACTGTCTCAGGCACCCACAGGAGGCCAGGGTCGTGGCAGTCGCGGACCCGAGACCCGCCCGCCGCGACAGGGTGGCGCGCCTTCACGACATGCCGCCCGAGGGCGTCTTCCAGAGCTGGGAGAAGCTTCTGTCGGGACCGCAGACATACGACGGCGTGCTGGTCACCACGCCCGACCGTCTCCACGTCGAGCCCGCGCTGGCGGTCATCGAGCAGGGCTATGACCTCCTTCTGGAGAAGCCCATCGCGCCCGACCGTAACGGCCTGATGCGGTTGACAGAGGCGTCGCGCCGCCTTAAGGCAAGCGTCACAATCTGCCATGTGCTGCGTTACACGTCCTTCTTCTCGACGATCAAGCGGCTCGTAGAACAGGGCAGGGTCGGACGTCTGATGTCGATGCAGTGGTCGGAGAACATCGGCTACTGGCACTTCGCACACAGCTACGTACGGGGTAACTGGGCCAACTCCACGCGCTCCAGCCCGATGATCTTGGCCAAGTCCTGCCATGACATGGATATGCTTCGATGGCTCGCCGGCGCGCCGTGCTCGACCGTGGGCTCGTTCGGTGAGCTGTCGCACTTCCGGCCGGAGCAGGCGCCGGACGGGGCTCCCGACCGTTGCATCGACGGCTGCCCCGTCTACGAGAGCTGTCCCTACAACTCGGTTACCTTCTACGTCGACGCGCTGGAGGGCTACGACGGGTGGCCTGTTTCGGTGATAAGCGACGATCTCAGCCCGGAGGGCCGTCTCAGCGCGCTCCGTGAAGGTCCATACGGGCGCTGCGTGTATCGCTGTGACAACGATGTCGTCGACCACCAGGTGTCGATACTGCGATTCGAGAACGGTGTGACTGCAACGCTCAATGTGTGCGGTACGACCTCGGAGAACACACGGACGCTCAAGCTCATGGGAAGTTTGGGGGAGCTGCGCGCCCACCTGGACCAGGGCGAGATAGAGGTCCGCAGCTTCGCCGCCCCTGAAGGCGACGAGACCTCCGGCGACGAACGGGCCGGACAAGGACGGCCGCCGCTGTACGGGCGGGAAGTCATCGAGGTTTCGGGCGGTCTCGGCCACGCCGGCGGAGACGACGGGCTCATGCGGGCTTTCATAGATCGAGTTTCCCGCCGGCGTGCCGGGGAACCTCTGGAAGCCTCCCGCACCTCGCTGGAAGAGTCGCTAGAGAGCCACTTCATGGCCTTGGCGGCGGAAGAAGCACGCATCACGGGCCGCGTCGTTCACGTCGCCTCGCCCCGCAGGCCCTCGATCCATCAATGAGAGACAAAGGACGCTCCAAGGAGGCCAAAACCACCGATCCTGACAGCGGCATCATGTCGAACGCCAACAGCGGCTATCTCCAGGGCTTCATCGGTCAGGCGATCCCCACCGAAGACATCCACCAAGAAGCCCAAAGAAGATGTACGTCAGAAATGCGGATTTGTGTCGGGAGTGGAAGCAGAAAACCAGGCGCGCGCATCTACCGCGAAATCCAACAGTTTCGCGCGCCTATCGCGTACCGCGTTCGCTAGCTCAGTCGCTGCCGATGCTGGCGGGCTGAGGCCCGAAGCCGAAGATTTCCGGACAGACGGCTACAGCTTCGAGACCAGAGAGTGGCTGAGCCAGTCTTCGAAGCGGGTCTCAGCAATGCTGGCGTCGTCGCCGGGCACGAGTGTGCGCTCGTCCAGTCTTGCGCCAAAGTAGCGCTCGTTCGGATCGGTGATCACTTCACGTGGATCGTGGCGAGCGCTGAGCGCGGCGGATGAGTTCGTCGAGACGGAACTGCTGTGGCCCCGCCACTTCAACGATGCCGTTCACCGGCGATCCCACAGAGATCCTGCCAACCGCACTCGCGACATCCTCAGCCGCCATTGGTTGAATCAGAACAGGAGCCAGGCGCACCGTGTTGCGATCGGTTGCAGCGGTAGCGATGCTCCTGATGAACTCGAAAAACTGCGTCGCGTGGACGATTGAGTAGGGGATCGACGATTCTTTGATCAACTTCTCCTGGGCCATCTTCGCACGGAAGTAACCGCTTTCGGAGAGGCGTTCTGTTCCCACGACCGACAACGCGACGTGATGGCCCACGCCAGCTGCCGCCTCTGCGTCAAGGACATCGCGGGTGGATGTTTTGAAGAAGTTCAGCACTGCCGCGTCCTCGAACGACGGGGAGTTCGACACGTCGACGACCACTGCGGCTCCCTCGATGGTTTCGGCCAACCCCTCGCCGGTCAGTGTGTTGACACCCGAGTCTGGTGACGCCGGCACCGCTTGGTGGCCGTGCTCGCGAAGCTTGTCCACGAGCTTGGAACCGATTAGCCCGCTTCCGCCGATAACTACGATTTTCATTTGGTGACCCCTTTCAGTGGTTGCTCGAGGCTCCCACGGTCAGTCGGCTGGAGCCATTAGGGTGCACATTGCTACGTTACGGCAAGGGACACAGGACGGGTCCCAGATGATCACCCCTCGGCCGCCTCCGCAGCCAGCCGCTCAAGCATCGCGCTGCGATCAGCGAGTGCCTTGAATCGTCGGTCGCCGTTGACGAGCGCGACAAACGCGCCGTCAGAACGCAGGACCGCGGCCACACACTCGCGGCGTGATACGTCAGCGGACGCACGCACCGGCTCGGTCTCGAGTGCTCCCAGCAGAAGCCCGCTCAGGTCGTCAGGCCCTAGCCACTCGGCCCGCTCCCAGCGCTGAGGCCGCTCCAGGTAGACCCAGCCGTCACTCTCGGGCCTCGGTGGAAGCATGCCCGCAGACAGGGGGAAGCTTCTCTGGCGTCGGCTGGATCCGGTTCATGAAGCCTCGGATGAGCTCCTACGCGTTACTCGGATCGAGCGCCCCTTCGGATGCTGCTGGGCGCACAAAGATGTACAGGCGGCGGCGCGCTGGGCCGCCGCCTGTCTTCACTTAGCCCGGATCCACCGACCAGTTCCAAAGATTGACTCGGTGACGACATGCAAGAAG
>JALZIQ010000109.1 GCA_030860205.1 Actinomycetota bacterium
GGAAGTATTCGTTGCAGCCGGACCTGACGCGACTCTTCGAGCTCAACCGGGCGGATGCGCAGATTGCCCGCCACCGTGGCGGCCTCCGAGATGCCCGCCGATATCATCAAAGCGCGCAGCTCTGCTACCTCCAGTAGCGCCTCGACCGGCCCCGGCAACGGCGCGCCGTAGCGATCGGCCAGCTCCGACTTCACCTCGGCGAGATCCTCATCCGTGCGCGCCGAGGCGATCCGGCGATACGCCTCGAGTCTGAGGTTCTCTTCGGACACATACTTCTTGGGGATGAAGGCATTAAGAGGGAGATCGATGCGGATCTCGCCGTCCTCATGCCACGGCCGGCCCTTTGCCTCTTCGACCGCGGACGCCATGAGCTTCACATAGAGGTCGAAGCCCACCTCTGCGATGTGGCCGTGCTGCTCGGCGCCGAGGAGGTTGCCCGCACCCCTTATCTCTAGGTCGCGCAGGGCAATGCGCCAACCCGACCCGAGGCCGGTGTGTTCGGCAATCGTTTTGAGCCGCTCGTGCGCACCCTCCCGCAAGGCGCGCTCTGGTGGATAGAACAAGTACGCATAGGCGCGTTCATGGGCGCGCCCGACCCGGCCGCGAAGTTGGTACATCTGCGACAGGCCGAGTAGGTCGGCCCGTCCCACGACAAGCGTGTTGACGGTGGGAATATCCAGTCCGGACTCGATGATCGTCGTGCACACCAACACATTGGTCTTTGCGTCGCCGAAGTCGAGCATTGCCTGTTCCAACAGGTGCTCGTTCATCCGCCCGTGCGCAACGCCAATGCGAGCGTCGGGCACGAGATCCTGGAGCTCGCGTGCAGCGTGGTCGATCGTTTCGACGCGATGGTGAACGTAGAAGACCTGCCCGTCCCGCAACAGCTCACGCCGGATCGCAGACGCCATGGTGAGCTCGTCCCGCTCGCCCACGTAAGTCATGATCGGGTGGCGATCTTCGGGAGGAGTGTCGATGATCGACATATCCCGGATGCCCGACATCGCCATTTCGAGCGTGCGGGGTATCGGCGTCGCCGTAAGTGTCAGAACATCGACCGACGCTCGGAGCCGCTTCAGCTTTTCCTTCTGCTCGACGCCGAAGCGCTGCTCCTCGTCGACGATGATCAAACCGAGGTCGCTGAACTTGACCTCGGGCTGCAGCAGTTTGTGCGTGCCGATGACGATGTCGATCCTGCCATCCGCCAGGCCTGTGGTGACCTTCTTGGCTTCACCCTGGGACAGAAACCGCGACAACATCTCGACCCGGACGGGAAAGTTGCGGAACCGATCGACGAATGTCGCATGGTGCTGCTGCGCCAGGATCGTCGTGGGAACCAGCACCGCCACCTGTTTGCCTGCCTGCACCGACTTGAACGCCGCCCGCACCGCAATCTCGGTTTTGCCGTAACCGACATCGCCACACACCAGACGGTCCATCGGAAGGGGGCGCTCCATGTCATCTTTGACCTCGTCCACGGCTCGCAACTGATCGGGTGTCTCTTCGTAGGGAAACGCATCTTCGAGCTCACGTTGCCAGGGTGTGTCGGGGGGAAAGGTGTAGCCCTGCGCGTGGAGGCGCTTCGAGTAGAGCTGCACCAGCTCGTCCGCTACCTGACGCGTCTTGCGACGCACACGCGACTTTGCCTTGGACCACTCCGAAGATCCCAGCCTGCTCATCCTCGGCGCGTCCCCCCCGATGTACTTCGAGACCATGTCGACCTGGTCGCTGGGAACGTAGAGGCGGTCCTCTTTGGCGTACTCGACGATCAGGTACTCGCGGTGGACGCCGAGCAGCTCGCGCTCGACCATGCCCGCGTAGCGCCCGATCCCGTGCATCTCGTGGACGACGAGGTCCCCCTCCGCCAGATCGAGCTGGCCCGTCGTCTGCCTGCGGCGCGCCTTGATGCGCGCCCGCGCGGCCCCCGAGCGTCGGCCCGTGAGGTCGGACTCGGCGACCAACGCAAGGCGCGCCCACGGAAGCACGAACCCCCACCCCAGCTCGGCGACGACCACCGACGCGCCCTGCTCCGAATCCGCGCTGGGCGCGGTCGAGGTGAGCGGGGCGCCGAGTCCGGCGGCGCCGAGATTGGCGCTGAGCCGTTCGGCGGTGGTCTCCATCGAAGCCGCAACCACGGCGCGGTAGCCATCCTTGACCAGATACTTGAGGCGTTCGACGACCTGCTCCGGATGGCCTGCGGCGCCCGTCCAGGTATCAGCCGGCAACACGGCCGAGTCAGCCTCGGCAAAGCTCGAGATGAGCATGAGGTGCGCCGCGGGAGCGAGGGTTTCGTCCAGGCTTCCGTAGTGCCGTTCGAGAGTCCCGGAGATACCGGACCATTCGGCCACCTGATCCATGATCTCGTCGGCCCGGTCGCGCACCCTCTTCGGCTCGAGGATCACCGCAAACGACCCGGCGGGGAACAACGACGCAAGCGGAACGAGACCGTCGGTGATGAGCGGCAGGAGGCGCTCGGCGCCCGGGATCACGATGCCTTCCGCGAGCTGGGCGAGCGCAGGGTCGTCGTCGGCGGCCATGAGCTCGGCGGCGCGGCCTCTGGTGAGGTCATCGCCGAGCAGCTCGCGACAGGGGGCGACCGCAACCCGGTCGACCTCGCCGAGCGAGCGCTGAGACGCAAGGGCGAACTGCCGCACGGAGGTGATCTCATCACCCCACAGCTCTGCGCGAACAGGCCGTTCCTCCGAAGGAGGAAAAACGTCGAGTATCCCGCCGCGCACGGCGAACTCGCCACGTCGCTCGACCATGTAGTTGCGCTCGTAGCCGCCCGCCACGAGACGCTCGGTGACCTTCTCCAGCGGCGCAAGGGCGCCTGTTGCAAGCGTTACGAGTTCGAAGCTGCGGGGCGGCGCCACGAGCTGAGTTGCGCCCTGGGCGCTCGTCACGATGACGAAGCGGTCGCTTCGCTCGAGACGGGCAAGGACGTGGAGACGGCGACCCATGGTTTCGACCGACGGCGACAGCGGCTCCCCGGGAAGCACCTCCCACCCCGGAAAGACCTCGGCGCCCCTCTGCCCCAGGAACGCCCGGATGTCACGCGCCAGCCCTTCGGCCTCCTCCGAACGCGCTGTAATCACGAGCAGCGGCCGGTCGGACGAACGCATCAGAGCGGCAAGCAGGAATGGGCGCGCGGGCTCCGCCACCGTGACGTTGCCGCGCGCGTTCAGAAGAGCTGTGATGCGCTCTTCGGGAAGGAGATCGAGAAGGGGAGCCAAAGATGCCACTAACCGTCCATTCTACGGGTGCTCGGGAGCACCCCTCCTTCCAGACACGTCTCGGGAGCACCCCTCCTTCCAGGCACGTCTCGGGAGCACCTCCTTCCAGGCACGCAGGCTTTAGGTGCCGTTCCAGGAGGGTGCTCCTCGCATGCGGAAAGAAGACCAAGGGCGATCTTGGGAGGGCGATGCTAGGGGTTAGGGACTAGTGAGTGTTGTAGGTGTTCATTGCGGCTTCGGGGCCGGCTTCTATGATTCGCTCGGTGGCGTCTGCGGCGCGCTCCAGCAAATCGGGGAGCTCCTTGCGCTCGGCCGCCGAGAAGTCTCCGAGGACGTAGCCCACTGCGTCACGTCCCGCGCGCGGGCGCGAGATCCCGATCCGGACCCGCGTGAAATCGGCTTCGGACAGATGGGACACAAGTGACCGAAGGCCGTTGTGCCCCGCAGTGCCCCCGCCCTGCTTCACCCGTACGCCACCGAAAGGGATGTCGAGTTCGTCGTGGATCACGATGAGCCGTTCGGGCGGGGACTTGTACCACCGGAGCAGCCCCTTAACCGAGCGCCCCGAGTCGTTCATGAGCGCTGCGGGCCGCGCCATGACCACGCGTTCACCCGCCAGGGTCCCCTCCCCCACAAGCGCGCCGCTCTTGTGCTTCCTGAGAGAGGCTCCGGCGCGCCGGAGCAGCACCTCGAGCGCCATTGTCCCCGCATTGTGCCGGTTGCCTGAATAACGTTCGCCGGGATTGCCGAGGCCGACGACGATCCAGCGTTCGTCACCGTCCGTCATCCCTTCGGCTCTGGATCGCCCCGGCCTCGAGCGAACTCCTGGGAGCAGCCTCCGTACATCGAAAGCCGCCGAAGGCCGGACTTTTGGACCCGCTACTCGTCGCCCTCCGCCGGAGTTTCGCCGGCCTCGTCGGCCGCCGCCTCGGCTGCCCGCTCGGCCTGCTCGACATCGCTCGGCTCCTGCTCGATTCCGGCTCCAGCCTCGAGGGCCTCGAGCTCTTCCTCGGACATCGGGGCTGCGACATGGGCGACGACTTCCTCGGCGTCGGTGAGTATGTGGAAGCTGCGCCCCTCGGCGAGGTCTGAAACGCGCAGCGAGTCTCCCACCCCGAGACCCGATACGTCGGCATCGATGGATTCCGGCACCTCCGTGGGAAGGCATCGAACCTGCGCCGTGAACGTGGGCTGCTCGAGGATGCCCCCCTCCTTGGCGCCCGGCGCTTCCCCGACGAGGTGAATCGGGACCTCGACCTCGACCTCGGTGGTGCGATCGACCTTGACAAAGTCGGCGTGGAGGAGAGTGCCGCGCACAGGGTCACGCTGAAGTTCCCTGGTGAGAGCAAGGGTCGTGTCGCCCTCGACCTCGATGTCCAGGAGGACGTTGATGCCTGCGTCGGTCAAGAGGGCGGTGACGAACTCGCGGCGGTCAACCGTGATCGGAAGCGGCTCCATCCCGCGCCCGTAGACGATCGCCGGCACCTTACCGGAGATGCGCGCCTGGCGCGACGGCCCCTTGCCCGTCCCTCCTCGCCGCTCTGCCTGCAACCTGACCTCAGCCATGTCCCATCTTTCCTCTCGTCACCAAAAGGCCATGTTACCGAGAGCGACGGCAGAGGCGGACGGACCCGGACTTTGCCCCCCGCTCGAGTGTGACTGGATGCTCACAGAAGCGTTCTCGTGCGAGGAACCACACCCCCGTGTGGTTGGACGCCGGAGTTCCCTTCCTTGCGCAGCCAGCCACACCCGGTTCTGCGAGGAGCCGGTCTTATCGCTGGTTTTCTCCGTGGAAGAGCTCCGAGACCGACTCCTCCTCGAACACCGCCTTGATCGTCTGGGCGATGGTGGGGGCAATCGACAACACCACCAGCTTGTCGAGTTGCTTCTCGGGGGGCACCGGAAGGGTGTTGGTGACGACGACCTGCTCTATCGGGGCGTTCTTCAGACGGTCGACTCCGGGCCCGGACAACACCGGATGGGTTGCAGCGGCATGCACCTCCGCTGCGCCTGCGGCCTTCAGGGACTCGGCGCCGTTCGCTATCGTTCCCGCGGTGTCGATCATGTCGTCGACCATCAAGCAAACCCGGTCTTTCACCTCACCTACAACCCTCAGCGTCTCACTGACATTGCGTGCCTCGTGGCGGCGGCGCTTGTGCAGGAAGGCGACCTGGACGTTCAAGCCGTGAAACTCACCCAGATACTCGGCCCATTTGTCGGCGAGCCGAACGCCGCCGGCATCGGGGGACACGATCACAAGATCGTCTTTCAATGATTCGGCCAGATGGTCGGCCAGGAGAGGTAGGGCCGTCAGGTGGTCGAACGGGGCGTCGAAGAAACCCTGGATCTGCCCCGTGTGCAGGTCGACTGAAAGCAGCCTGTCCGCGCCGGCAGCCTCGTAGAAGTCGGCGAGCATCTTCGCCGCGATCGGTTCGCGCCCCCGAGCCTTGCGATCCTGGCGGGAGTAGGGATAGAAGGGAGCCACCGCGGTTATCCGTTTGGCCGAAGCCCGCTTCAGGGCGTCGATCATGAGCAACTGCTCCATCACATGGTGATCGACCGGGTCAACGTGGCTCTGGATAACCAGGGCATCCGACCCGCGCACGGATTCGGAGAACCGAATGTAGGTCTCAGAGCTGGCAAAGCTCGACACCTCGACTTCGCCCAGCTTCATGCCCAATGCCGCCGCCACCTCTTCGGCCAGACCGCGGTTAGCGGAGCCGGAGAAGATCATCAGCCTCTTATGCGTTGGAAGGCGCATTTGCCTCAGGCCTCCTTGGTCATCTTGTTGCCCTTGCCTTCGATCATCCGAGCCGGCACGCCCACCGCCAGAGCTTCCGGGGGCACATCCTGCCTGACCACCGCCCCGGCTCCGGTTGCGGCGCCCTTGCCGATGCGAACCGGCGCCACCATCGTGGTGTTCGAGCTTATGTAGACGTCGTCTTCGATCACGGTCCTATGCTTTCCCCGGCCGTCCCAGTTCCCGGTGATCGAACCGGCGCCCACGTTCACTCCCCGCCCCACATCTGCGTCACCGAGGTAGCTGAGATGCGGGACCTTGCTGTTCTCCCCCACCGTCGTGTTCTTGGTCTCGACAAAGCTGCCCGCGTGAGCCCCGCGTCCGAGCTTTGTTCCCGGGCGCAGGGAGGCGAAAGGGCCCACCGACGTCTGTGGCCCCAGCTCGGAATCACGAACGACGGCAAAGGAAACCACCGAGTCCTCCCCCAGGACCGAGTTCATCACCCGCGCCTGCGGGCCCACCTCGGCGCGCCGCCCGACCGACGTCGAGCCCTCGAGAAAGGAGAACGGCTGAATGAGGGCGTCGGGTGCGATGGTCACGGTGGCATCGATGTAGGTCGTCCGGGGGTCCACTATGGTCACGCCTGAACCCATCCATCGGGCGGCGATCTGAGCCCGCATCAGCTCACCGACCTCCGCGAGGTGCACCCGGCTCTTGACCCCCTTTATCTCGTCCGGATCCGTGCGCAATGCCACCACCTGTTCGCCTGCGGACCGCAGCATTCCGATGATGTCGGTGATGTAGTACTCGCTTTGAGCGTTGGCCCGGTCCACCTCACCCACGAAACCCTTCACCGCGGCGTAGTTGAAGACGTAAACACCGGCATTGACCTCTGTGATGGAGCGCTCGAGCTCCGTGGCGTCCCGCTCCTCCACGATCTTTTCGACTTCGTCGCCGAACCCCCTCACGATGCGGCCGTAGGGGGTCGGATTGCCGAGCTCGGCGGTGAGCAGCGTGGCCGCCGCGCCTCGTTCATGGTGCGCCGACAACAGAGCCGAGAGAGTTTCGCTCTTGACCAGAGGTGTGGCGCCGTTCATAACCAGCACGGTCTCGGGGGCTCTGCCCAGGCGGGTGAGCCCCACCTTCAGGGCATCGGCGGTCCCTTTTGCACCCTCTTGCACGACAAAGGAGATGCCTTCTGCGAATCCGGCCGTCGCGCACCTCGCCGCGATGTCGTCCCTTCGTTCTGAACAGACGACGATTCGGTCGTCCAGGGGGAGGGGCTCGAAAGCGGCGAGCACATGGGCTACCAATGGGCGCCCGGCAACCTCGTGCAGAACCTTGGGTAGGTCCGAGTACATCCGTTTGCCGGCACCCGCGGCAAGAACGATTCCGGCAATGCCGCCCATCGCTTCGGCCACTTTCCACTCCAGTCACTGATCCAAAGGGCCGGCTGACGCTGCCCCGTCAGGACTCGAACCTGAACTTAGGGAACCAAAATCCCTCGGGCTGCCACTTACCCTACGGGGCATCTGCCCTGGTCATAGTAATGCGGGGGTTCTGCCCCCACGAGTGCTTCGTTTCCGTAGGCGACGCCGCACCGAGAGCGTCCCGGCGATTTGAGCGCGAAGCATTAGCTGAGGCGCTCCACGCACACCTGCTGCGAGGGCACGACGCCTACGCCTGCGAAATCCTTGTCGACCTTTTCGGCGATGGCGCGGGCGTGGAGCTCATCCCGGGCGATGCCGAAGACCGTCGGTCCCGACCCGCTGACGCACGCCCCCAGGGCGCCTTCATCCAGCAACCGCCCCTTCTTCTCGGCCAGGCCCGGGGCAAGCAGGAAAGCGGCGCGCTCGAGGTCGTTGTGCAGCAGAGACGCCACCTCGGCGACATCTCCTGCTCCCAGCGCCATGGCCATGGGGGCGCTCCGGACCTCGTCCAGCGGCTGGAGATCGTCCCAGGCCGCATAGACATCCCTCGTGAGCAGGGGCTCGTCGGAGATGCCCAGCACGAACCACATGTTGCAGAGGGAGGGAAGGGGAGTGAGCTTCTCGCCCCGGGCCGTGGCCAGGGCGGTCCCACCCGAAAGGCAGTAGGGGACATCGCTGCCCACCTGCAGCGCCACTTCGAGGAGCTCGGGACGCCCGAGCCCGCCGGCCCAAATCTCATTGAGGGTCAGCAGGACCCCGGCCGCATTTCCGCTCCCGCCGCCCAGCCCCGCGGCCAACGGAACCCGCTTCACGACCCGGACGGACACCCCCGTGGGATTCCGGACCCGGCCGCTGAGGCACCCCGCCGCGTGGGTGATGACGTTCTCCTCTTCCCGGGGAGGGGATCCGGGTAGTCCGTCGGCAAGCTCCATGTGGACGTCGCACCCGGAGGAGCCCTGCGCCCTGACTTCGAGGTCGTCCCCGAGCCTGACACCGTGAAAAACGGTCTCGATCTCGTGATAGCCGTCCGGCCGGCGCGCCAGAACCCGAAGGAAGAGGTTGATCTTGGCATGCGTTCTGACCCGGATGCCCCTGACCACAGCTTGAACCCTTCCGCCCGGATCCTCACATGTGTGAATACCATCCGAATCCATACTCCAACCCACGTCCCTACGCAAACGGGCCGCCCGGCCTGACACCGGAGGCTTCCAGGCTCGAAGCGATTGAGACGAACTCCCCCAGGGTGGTGTCCTCGGCGCGCGCCGTCGAAGCGACACCTGCGCCCCTGCAGAGGTCCTCGGCCAGCTGCGGCGAACCGACAAGCGGGGCCAGGGCGGCGCGCAGGGTCTTCCTCCTCTGAGAGAAGGCCGATCTGACGACCGCAAACAGGAGGCTCCGATCCACCCCCGAGGGGGCCTCCCTGCGGACCAAGCGTACGATCACCGAGTCGACGGAGGGGACCGGCCAGAAGGCTCGACGCGATACCTCCCCGACCACCTCCGCCTCGGTCCAGTAGGCGACCATCACGCTCACCTGACCGTAGACCTTGGAGCCCGGCCCCGCCGCCCACCGTTGTCCTACCTCCTTTTGGACCATCACCGTCAGATGGGATATCTGGGGCGCCTGCTCGAGGGCCTGCAGCACCAACGGCGTGGCGACGTTATACGGCAGGTTCGATACCAGTTTCCCGACGGCAACGGACCCGAGGTCGAGCCGCATGGCATCCGCCTCCACCACATCGACGTTGCCGGCGCCCTCCAGTATCTCGCCCAGCACTCCGACCAGCCGGGGGTCGCACTCGAGGGCGACGACGTTGCGGGCCACGCCCGCAAGCCCCAACGTGAGCGAGCCGGCCCCGGCACCAACCTCGAGGACGGAATCTTCGGGCTGGAGGTCCGCAACGGAGAGCACCTTCCGAATCGTGTTGGGGTCGACCACGAAATTCTGGCCCAGTTTCTTCGTGGGACGGACGTCGTGACGAGCGAGTATCTTTCGCAACCGGCGCGCACCGAGCAGCTGGGGTTGGTTCACCCCGTGCCCGGGAGTCCGAACAAAGTGGCTGCGTTGTCCGCCGTAGCGCGAGCGATGTCCTCTGGCTTCACGCCGAGGGCATCGCCCACTGCGCGACCGACATGCACGACGTTGGCGGGTTCGTTTGGGCGTCCCCTCCGTGGCTCCGGAGAAAGGTACGGGGAGTCGGTCTCGATCAAGAGACGATCCCTCGGCACCAGGGCAACGGCGGCGCGCAGATCGCCGGCGCCGCGAAATGAAACGTTGCCGGCGAAAGATATACGCGCGCCTAGCGTCAGGGCGCGCCGGAGCGCTGCCCCG
>JALZIQ010000048.1 GCA_030860205.1 Actinomycetota bacterium
GCGGCCTCAGCGAGGCGTTGCGGGACTCCGACGTCTTCATCGGGGTCTCTTCCCCCGGGATACTCGACCCGGGCGACCTCGCCGACATGGCGGATGATCCCATCGTCTTCGCGTTGGCCAACCCGGACCCAGAAATCCGCCCCGAGGACGCAAAGGGACACGCAAGGATCATCGCAACGGGAAGGAGCGACTATCCCAACCAGATCAACAATGCGCTCTGTTTCCCCGGCTTCTTCAAGGGGCTCCTCGAGGCGCGCGCCGTAGAGGTCAACCAGGAGATGAAGCCGGCGGCGGCGGATGCGCTGGCGGACGTGGTCCCGCAAGGGGAGCTGAGTGAAGACCACATAATTCCGAGCATCTTCGACGAAAGTGTCGTGCCGGCGATATCGGAAGCTGTGGCCAGAGCCGCAGCAGAGACCGGCGCAACTCGACCGTGAACATGACGTCGCCTGACTAAAAGGCGGACCTGCCTGTGCCTCTCAGCCTTTGCAGCCGACGGGCGGATCGAACACGTGGACCTTGCTCATCGGGTCGAACCACGCGGTCGCCGCTCCGCCGGGTGCCATGATCTTCGTGGTTCCGCTCTCCCTGAACCTGACACCGTGGGTCCCGTGCTTGCTGGTGGCGCCGCTAGCGTCGAGTGGCTCAGTCTCGACGGTCGACTCGAGGACACGCCATGACCGGCTCGGCAGATGGAACACCTGCGAGGCGATCAGCGTGCCCGTGACGTTGGATGCGATGAACTCGCCCCCGAACGAGTAAACGCACTTCCCCAACCGGGCGAGAATATTGGCGCTCGTGCCGACCGGCGCCGGTTGCTCGGATCGCCAGGAATCCGACCCCGGGGCCCAGGACTCCGCCTTCCGGATGTGGGTCGAGATCTCGTTGCGGCCATGGAACACCCAGATGCGCCGTTTCGTCACCGCGGCGTTGAAATGCTCGCGCGGCCGGCGGAAGCTCGGCTGCTCCTCCCACTCCATCGGGAACCTCTCGGTGTTGAGCGAGATGACGGAGCGCGTCGTCCGTATCGATGCGTTCACGGGATCGGGGCTCTTCTCAAAAGGCACCACGCCTCCCATCAGGAAGACTCTGTTCCCCATGCTCACTGCGGCCCCCGCGGCCCGGGGCTTGGGGAGTCGCAAACAGGCGTCGGTGCTCGGAGCGCAGCGCCTGCCGTCGCTCACCCGCACCCTGCGCCAGGTTCCCTCGGGTGCCTCCGGAGAGCTGGGCGTGAAGACGAACACCTTGCGGGTCGGCTCGAACGGACCCGCGTGTCCTCCGAAGGCCCAGATCTTTCCCTTGTGACGCACCGCGATGATGTGGTGCATGTCCGAGACCGGGAAGGACGAGGTCTGCGGGAGGCTCTGCCATTCCCCTTCCTCGCCGGCCGGCGCCGTGGGGTGGTCCACGGGCGTGTAGACGAGTACCTCACCCGTACCCTCGAAGGGGAACGGCTCCGGATCGTTCTCGGTCGGCTGGGGCGGCGGCTGCTGGGGGACGAACCCACCGATCAGGTAGATGAAGCCGTTTAAGGCTACGGCCCCGTGCTCCTGCCGTGCCTGGAAGTTACCCTGCGCGTCGGTGAGGTTGGGCCCTCGCGACCACACCCCGCCTCGGATCTTGGGATAGGAGCTCACGTCCCCAATCCCGGCCGCCGTCACGGCCTTGCCCGCCCCGAGCGCCCCCGTGCCACCCGCAGAGGTCAGCCACAATCCACTGGTGAACCCCACCGCCGCCATGACCACGGCGACGAGCACCATCCCCGTCGCTCGAACGCTTGCTTGCCGCATCCGTCGTCCCCCTTCCGACGAGCCCCCCGGACCTTTCGGCCCCCAGTCGGCTCGAGTGGCCTCTCTTCAGCAGCTTACACAGCGGGCGCTACCCACACCAGACGGTCGCCCACGTCAGGAGTGCTACTCGGGGCGGCCCGCCCCGCTCGCGGCATTGGTTGGTACCTGTAAGGGCCTTGTGTTTCGCAGCCCAGTTGCTTCAGCGGGCGGTCCAGCCCATGTCCATCGTTAGCGTCGCCCCGGTGAACAGCTCTCCTTTGCGCCCTGCCACCATAGAGACGACGTCGGCAACTTCGTCGGGCTCGACCAGGCGCTTGATCGCATGCGGCGCCAAGATGACCTCCTCCAGCACGCGATCCTGGGGCATGTCATGGGCCTCCGCCTGCGATGCGATCTGACCCTCGA
>JALZIQ010000067.1 GCA_030860205.1 Actinomycetota bacterium
TAGAATCACCACGACGCCGGAGGGCGAGTTGTAGGCCATCGCCGTTTCCGGCCGCGTCGACATCATCACGAGCACCAGCCATGGCGCAGCTACGGCTACCCTCGCTGCGGTGACCGTCCACGACCACCGCGCCTCGATCTCCTGGCGCACCTTCAGGTCCTCTCTCACGAAGTCTCCAAGGGTCCGCAGCACGCGCACGAGGTCCGTCCCTCCCACCTCGTGAGCGAGCATCAGGGCCGTAACGACACGGTCGGCGACTGGATCGGCCATATCCGCAGCCAGACGGGTAAGCCCGGCTCGGAAACTTCCAGAGGAACGGTAGGTCGATGTGAAAGCAGCGAATCCCGGCTGCAACTCCCGGGGGCCTCTGGTCACAAGCGTTAGGCAACTCTCTGGAAGCGACACGCCTGCGCGGATGCCTGAAATGAGGATGGCGATGGCATCCGGCCATGCCTCCCGGAATCGGCTCAGCCGGCGTCTGCGGCGGGCCCTTGCGGTGGCTATGGGAATCGATGCCGCGCCGGCGGAGATAACCACGCTCTCTATGGAAGAAGACGTGAGAGCGGCAACAACGATGTAAGCGGCAACTGCCAGGACAACGGAAGCTCCGATCAGGCGTATTCCCGTCATCGACTGCATCCCCGACTCACAGGCAAGGCGGTCCAACCGGCGCAGCACCAGGGGCTCACGCCGGCGTTCGGGCGCCGTCAAGCCGTCGAACAGAAGCAGTAACCCCAGGGCGCCCACCACAGTCATCAGCACTCTCACTCGAGCAGTTCCTGCAAGTCGATGCCTGCTTCACGGAAGCGCTCCGCCGAGGGAGGTTGGTGGCCGGTCCACCGCAGCGCGCCGCCACTGCGCGCAAACAACGAGACCGTCTCGATGCGATCGCCCTCGACACGCCCGGTGACCCCGAGAACATGGTTTGTCATTCGCCCCTTGCCGTCGTTGGTCAAATGCACTATCAGGTCGACAGATGAGGCCACCGTCGGGACAACGAATCCGTGACTCACGTTTTCACCCGCGAGGAGAGGGAGCGTCGTCAACTTGGTCAGTGCTTCATAGGCGCTGTTGGCGTGGATGGAGGTCATGCCGGGCAACCCTGAGTTCAGGGCGACCAAGAGGTCGAGCGCCTCTTGGCCCCGTACCTCTCCGACGATTATGCGATCCGGCCTCATTCGAAGAGCCTCGCTGATCAGGCGCCGGAGATCGATGCCGCCGCGTCCCTCGAGATTCGCCTGCCGCGTCTGAAGTGCCACCACGTCGGGCAGACGAACCTGAAGCTCGAAGACCTCCTCGCATGTAACGACCCGTTGGCGCGCAGGGACGGCTGTCGCGAGGCAATTCAGCATGGTGGTCTTGCCGGTTTGAGTGCCACCGCAGACGACGATGTTCAGCCCGGCGATCACAGCAGCCTCGAGAAAGGCCGCCGGACGCTCATCTATCGAGCCAAGCCGAAGCAACTCACTGAGATGGTGGGCGCGAAGTATGAACTTCCTGATATTTAGCCGCCAAATGCAAGATGAACGTACATCCATGCGCTATATTTCTAGCTGTCATGCAATCGCCTGCCCAGCCGTCCCCCAACCACCTCCTCGAGGAGTGGCAGACGTGGCTCCTAGCGGAGCGGAATCTGTCGAAAGAGACGGCCAAGATGTACGGCTGGCGCATAGGTCACCTGCTCCGCCTCTCGGGTACCGACCCCCTCGAGATCCAGACTTCCGATCTGAGAAAGCATCTCCTAGAGGTCTGTCCCGCGGCCAATACCAAGGGGGCGGCGCTTCGGGCCTTCCGCTCGTTCTTCGGTTTCCTAGCCTCGGAGGGCTACCGAACCGACGACCCGTCACGCAAGGTTCGGCAGCCAAAGGTCCCCCAAATGCTGCCCAAGTACCTCTCCCCCGATGAGGCCGCCGGCCTGGACGAGGCGTCTTATTGGGAGGGTATCCAGACGCACGCGCTTTGCCGTGTCTACCTCTACGGGGGCCTGAGAGCGACTGAGGCGTGCCGACTGGCATGGCGGCAACCAACTAAGGCCGAAGATCCTGACGATCTCTGCACGGGCGTCGTGAGCCTTGACGAGGGTTGGATAAGGGTACTGGGCAAGGGGTCGAAGGAGCGAGACCTTCCCATGCACCCCAAGGTCCGTGAAGCCCTCAAGCGCCTCTACAAATACCGCAAGCATGACGTGTGGGTGTTCTCTCGTAAGGCCAATGCCCTACGTCCGGGGCAGGAGAACTTGCCCATCACAAAGTCCTGCGCGCAGCAGGCGGTCAAGAGGTGGGCCATCGCGGCCGGGATCGACCCCAACCGTGTCTCCTTGCATAAGTTGCGCCACACCTTCGCCACCGGATACCTGAGCGCCGGCGTCGATATCACCTACGTGCAAGCCGCCCTCGGGCACTCCGACATTCGTATGACCATGCGCTATGCCCGAGTGAGAAAGGAGGACCTCAAGAGGACCATTGGGAAGCTCAAGTACTGACATCGAGAGTTGTTCTCAACAAAGGGAGGCGGCAACATGGCAAAGCTGATCTTCAGTCCTGCGGGGCTCGAGGTTCTCGAAG
>JALZIQ010000068.1 GCA_030860205.1 Actinomycetota bacterium
GATAGAACAATCTGTACTCGGCCGGCGCGTCACCGTAGGCCTGGAGGAAGACCGGACTGGAGGGGTCGCCGCTCTGGAAATCCACCGGCAAGAACTCGTTCTCGTTGCGGAAGGTCCACGCATGAACAAGGAGGTGCGCCCTATGGGCGCGCTGCACGAGCCCCGTGGGCGCCTCCAGGCGACCCTGTTCGTCCCACGGGACGATGAGGGTCTTGTTGGTCCCGATGCCCTCGGCGTAGTCACCGATGTCGGCCAGGCCCCGGCGCGTGATGAGGTCGGCATAAGTGCGTGGGTCGCCGGAGACGACGAAGTCGTAAGGCTGGCCGGTGTCATTGATCAGCTGGACCAGAGGCAGCCGCGTCATAGTGTCCAGCTCCTTGAGGTTGGCGACCTCGAAACTCTGGATATACACGGGCGCTCGTCCCCCCCGATAGCCGTTCGCTCGCAACGTTCTCACCAACGGCTCCTCGAGCGAAAGCCCGATGCCGTCGAAGTAGGTGGGGTGCTTGGTCTCCGGGTAGATGCCCACATTCCTGCGCTTGGCGAGATCGATAACCTGTTGCAGCGTGGGGATCGTGTAGAGGCCGTCGAAGGCGGTGTTGGCCGGACGGGAGTCCGGTAGGCGCTCGGTGGCGCGCAGGGTCTTCAGCTCGGCGAGCGTGAAGTCTTCGGTGAACCAGCCGGTGACTTCGATGCCGTCTATGTCCTTGGTCGTCCTGCGGTCGGCGAACTCCGGATGGTCCTCAACATCAGTGGTGGTTGAGATCTCGTTTTCGTGGCGGGCAACGAGCACATGGTCCTTGGTCGAGACGAGGTCCGGCTCGATGAAGTCCGCTCCGAGCTCGATGGCGAGTTTGTAGGAGGCCAGGGTGTGCTCAGGACGGTACCCGCTGGCGCCGCGGTGTCCGATCACAAGGGGGCCTCGGCCCCCCTTCGCCCATGCCGCCTCTGAAGTGGCTGCCGGGCGCTCGCTCCGACCATCCGACCCCCATGCAAACGGCACCGCGGCAGCGCCGGCGAGCAGCAGGGACAGGATCAAGGCGAATAGGCGGATCAGGTGACGCCTGGTTGCTTTCATGAACGGTACCCCTCCTCGGTCGTCTCCCACGGGCACTCAAGCGGCTACTAAAAGCAGCAGTTCCCTCAGCCGTCGCACGATAGCACCACCCCTCAGGACAGAGGGAATCTTGGTGATCCTCACCCATGACGCGCGGGACCGAGGCCAAGCGGCCCTCACCGAATCCCACGGTGAGGGCCCGCCTTGTGCGAGAGCCGACCTGTAAGCCGGATTCTGTACCGCCGGTGTCCCGGCGGCGGTGGCCATCCATCTCGGACGGACGTCTCCGTCCGCCTCGTGCGGCCTACCCGGAGGCTGCCTGTGGCCTCTCGGCCCCGGCGGGCGGGCGACCCGTGCCTCCTGCTTGGCCTTGCTCCGGACGGGGTTTACCTGGCCGCACCGGTTGCCCGGCGCGCCGGTGAGCTCTTACCTCACCCTTTCACCCTTACCCGGCGCCTAAGCGCCGGGCGGTCTCCTCTCTGTTGCACTTGCCGCGGGTCGCCCCGCCTGGAATTTCTCCAGCGTCCTGCCCTATGGAGTCCGGACTTTCCTCGACCCGGCGTCTCCGCCCAGCCGCGGCCACCCGGCCGACTCTCCCCTCTATGGTAACTCTGGGGGGAAACGATTGCCCCAAGGGCTGGGCTGGGCTGACATCATGATGCTCACGAGTTAGACTTCATGGTGTGTCCAAGCGAACAACTTTGACTCTTGAAGATGACGTTATGGGGCTTCTGAAAGGCGAAACACGCCGTACCGGGAAGTCGTTCAAGAGCGTGGTCAACGATGCTCTCAGGGCAGGTCTGAATCCTGGCACGGCGCAACCGCCCAGGCCCTTCACGGTGACTCCGAAGGGTCTAGGGCTGCGGGAGGGCGTGAATCTCGATGACATCGCAGGCCTGATCGAGAATCTGGAAGGGCCTCAGCATCGGTGATCCTCATCGATGCGAACCTCCTTCTGTACGCCTACAACGCCTCCAGTTCCCAGCACAATGCAGCGGCGGGCTGGCTCGAAGAGACCCTGAACGGGACAGAAGCCATTCGATTCGCGCTCATGTCCCTGTTGGCCTTTGTGCGTATCGTCACCAACCCCACCGTGTTCGCGCACCCAATGCCAACGCCGGAGGCCATCGCCATTGTTCAACTCTGGCTCGAGCTACCTCAGACAGGCTTGGCCCACCCGACGGAGCAGCACTGGACGCTGCTGGACCAGCTCGTTCGCTCCGGGCAGGCTCGCGGTGCGATGGTCATGGACGCCCACCTCGCGGCGCTCGCTCTCGAGTATGGAGCGACTCTTTACACTACCGATCGCGACTTCGCCCGGTTCCCCGAGCTCCGGTTCACGGACCCTCTCGGCGGCTGAGCCACCTGGGGCGTCGAGTGGGAGCTGGACGTGAATAGTTCACATCTCTCACCCACTCGGTCCCCTCTCCGGCGCGCCCCGAGCTCGTTGTGAAGCTCATTCGGCGCGCCGCCCGGTCCAGGGCCGCCAGCAGCGGGCGTCCGAGGACCGTAACCAGGACCGCGTTGCCGACCGCGCCGTAGGCGTCCCACCACGCCGAGGTCGCAAGGTAGAAGGTGCCGTAGCGGGCCAGGTTGGCCGGGGCGCCGAGCTCCGGCGCCCACCCGAGCGCGGACGAACCTGCCCTGAAGGGCCAGAACCACAGATTGATCACGGCGCCGAAAGCGAACGCCACCATCGCTCCGTACGCGGCGAGGATCCAAATCCGCCCCCGGCGGCTGCGGGTGTGCGTCAGCAGCCCCGCCCCCATGCCCACCCAGCCGATCGCCACCATCTGAAAGGGGAGCCACGGCCCCAGACCGCCGACGAACAACCCCGAGGCGAACGTGCCGACGGCGCCCTGGACGAAGCCGAACCCCGGCCCGAAAGCGCTCCCCGCCACCAGCACGATGACGAACATCGGGGAGAAGCCGGCGACGAACCCCGGGAGCCGGAGCGCCACCATCGCAGCCCCCAGGACCCCGACCAGCGCCACCGCCTTGGGTCCCATCCCCCCGCGCCCGAGCTCGACGAACAGCAGCAGGGCGAGAATTCCGAGCAGCGCGGCGACGATCCACGGCCAGTCCCCCTCGTGACCGGTCCCCGAGGAACCCGCCGCCGCCGGGACCACAAACGGCCACAGAAACGCGAGCAGCCCGAGGAGGTTCGCGCCCACCAGTGCCAGACTGCGCAGAGGCGAGGACCTCAAGGGCGCAGCACCGCCGATGCGACCTGCTCCGGGGTCATCCACGGCGCGCCGAATACCCGGGCCATCTGGGGCGAGAACACCGGCGAGTCGGCCATGACTCCGGCCGGGTCGCCGTCCGCCAACACCTCGCCGCCGGCGAGCATTATGACCCGGGTGGCCACCTCGGCGACGAGCTCGACATCGTGGGAGGCGAACATCACCCCGTGACCCGTCGCCGCAAGGGACCTGAAGAAGCCGGCGAGGCGCGCCTTCGATTCGGCATCCAGGCCCCGGGTCGGTTCGTCGAGGAGGAGGACCGGCGCGCCGGAGGCGACCACAGCCGCAGCGGCCACCAGGAGGCGCTGGCCGGCTGAGAGGTCACGGGGGTGCGCCTCGAGGAGGTCGGCCAAACCGAGCTGGCCGGCAATGCGGTGTGCGCCTCCCCCAAGGCCCTTTGCCGAGAGGGTGGCCTCGATCTCCTCCCTCACCGTCTCGCAGAACAACATCATGTCGGGGTCCTGCGGACACAGCGCAACATCGAGTCCGGGGCTCGGGAAGCCCCCTCGGGCCGCCTCGACGGTTCCTCCCGCAGGCCGGTGAAGTCCCGAAAGGCAACGCAAGAGCGTCGTCTTGCCCGAGCCGTTGCGGCCCACCAGAGCGACGATCTCGCCCGGGGCGAGGGCGATATCGAGACCCATAAGCACGCACCGGCCGCCGTAGCCCGCCGTGATTCCCCGGGCGCTCACGAGCGGCTTGTCTCCATCGATGCGGCGCCCGTCCCGGGACCCCGAGGTTGCCGGGGGTGCCCCGGGGACCCGGCGGCGCCCCCGCCAGGGCGCTGGAGGTGGCGGACGGGTGACCGGGTCCGGACCGCGCGCCTCCCGGACCGGGGGGCCCAGGGAGGTGCCTGCGGCCAGGCGGCGCGCCTCCCGGACGGTCAGGGGCGCCGGGCGCCACCCGAGCAGTCGCCCGAGGCGAGCCACCGGGGGCCCGGTGCCGACCCGCCCAAGCGTTTCGGCCGGCGCGCCGAGGGTCACCTCCCCGCCGGACGAGCACCCCAGGGCGAGGTCGACGAAGCCGGCGACGCGCTCGAGCCGGTGCTCGGCCATCACCACGGTCAGCCCGAGGTCGTGCACCAGCCGCTGGAGCGCCGCCAGCACGTCCTCGGCCCCCTGCGGATCGAGTTGGCTGGTCGGTTCGTCCAAGAGCAGCAGACGCGGCGCAACCGTGAGGGCCGCGGCAATGGCCACCCGCTGGCGCTCGCCCCCCGACAGGGCCCGGACGCTGCGGTCCCGAAGGGCCTCGATCCCGAGCAGGTCGAGGACCTCTTCGGTGCGCCGCCGCATCGTCGGTGCGGCAATCCCGAGGTTCTCCATCCCGTAGGCAAGCTCGTCCTCGACCCGGTCGACCACGAAGGCGGCGCCCGGGTCCTGGGGCACGAGGCCGACGACGTCGGCGAGCTTGCGGGGCGGGAGGTCGAGCGTCCGGCGCCCGGAGATGGTGACGCTCCCGGTGAAGCTGCCCCCGCTGAAGTGCGGGACGAGCCCGTTCATCGCGCGGATGAGAGTCGACTTGCCGGCGCCCGTGGGCCCCGTCGCCAGCACGAAGGAGCCTTCCTCGAGGGCGAAGCTCACCTCGGCCAGGGCGGGAGCCGGCGCGCCCGGATAGGTGAACGAGACGTCGTCGAACACCACGGCGTGGTTCATAGGAGCGGGGATCCGGATGCGCGGGGAAGAGCGAGGGCGTGGTTCATGGGAGCGGGCGTCCTGGTGCCCCGGGAGTGGCGAGGACGTGGTTCATGGGACGGGGATCCGGGTGCCCTCGAAGGGCGGGTGTGGCTCACCGCTGCGCGGCCGATGGGAGTGCGCCGGGGAGGACGAACGAAAGCGCCGCCACCACGAGCAGCGGCGACGCCTCCGGCCAGACGAGCGGGAAGGTCGATGGGGTGAGGTCCCCGTTCAATCGGTCGCCGAGGGCCACGAAGATCGCGGCTACACCGCCAGCGGTGGCGGCCGTGGCCCAGGCCGCCGGGCTCCAGCGCTCGGTCCGGTAGCTCGAGCGCCGCCCCCGGCCGTGCCCCCGGGCGTCCATGCTCTCGGCCAGCGTCACGGCTTCGTCCATGCCCGTGGCCAGCACCGGAACGGCGAGAGCCGGCAGGGCACGCCAGCGCTTGAGCTCGATGCCGCGCATTCGTTGGGCCTCACGGACCCGGGCGGCCGCCTCGATCGTCCGGGGCGCAATCGATAGTGCGAGAGCTGCCGCCAGCGCCGGCTCGTGGAAGCGCCGGGGCGCCGACCTGAGGATTCGCCACGGGTCCGTGACCGAGCTGAAGGTCCCGAATACCGCCAGCATCACCGCCACCCGCAGGCCCTCGAGCATCGCGGCGACCACGCTCCCCCGGTTCACAGGCCCAAGGAGGACGAGGGCGGTGCGGGTGCAGATCGTGAGAGCGCCGAAGAGGACGAAGCACCTGAAGGAGCGTGAGCCGGGGCCATCGATCCGGCGCGCCGAGTGCACGAACCAGGCAGCCGCGAACAGGGGCAGCAGGTAGAAGGGGTTGGTCGTCGCCATTGCCACCAGGCCCCCGCAGGTTGCCCACACCAGCCACGCCCCCTGGTGCACGATGTCAGCGGCTCCGCCAGCGCGCCGCTTGGGCCGCAGCGCGCCGATTCACGGGTCGGTTGGTCCGCTCGCTCACCGCTCGGTTGGTCCGCTCGCTCACCGCTCGGCGTCCCGGCGTCGGCGCCGGATCAGGGCCGTGGCCGCGGCCCCAAGGAGGAGGGCCCCGCCGATCCCCGCCATTCCGGCCGGAGGCGGCCCTCCCCCGGCCCGCTCCCGGGATGCCGCCACCGCTTCGAGCCTGCGTCCCCGCGCCACGGAACCACCGCTCTCAGGGCGGGGCGAGGACTCGGGCCTGTCGGGCTCGATCCGGCGCGCCTCGGTGGCGGACCTGGCGGCGCGCTCCTCCTCGGCCGTGGTCGGCGAGGGTTCGGGGCTCGGCTCAGCCTCGGCGGGAGAAGGGGTCGGTTGGACTCCGGGCGCTGCTCTCGAGCCGCGTGTGCGGGTCTCCGGCGCGGGATCGTTATCGGCGGACTCAGCCGGGGCCGGTGTCGGAGAGGGGGACGGCGACGGTTCCGGGGACGGTTTCGGTGAAGGGGAGGGAGAAGCGGTAGGAGAAGGAGTGGGTGTGGGGCTCGGGCCAGGCGAAGGCTTCGCTACTGGGCACACCGACTCGGGTGCGGTCGGCTCCGGCTGGGTCGAGGAGCCGCCCCACGCCCAGCCGTCGACGCCTCCGTCTGGCACGGTGCTCGCCTGCGCGCCCTGGGTGGCGAAGGTCCAGCCGCCCGAACCGTCCCCGTGCCAGTAGGCCCAGTAGGGGGTGCCGAGACAGCCGCCGTCGGCCGGTTCGAGACCGTCCAGCATGCACACTGCCAGACCGACCCCGGCGAAGGAATTGAAGCGATAGCTCAGACCGTGCTGCAGGCCCGCGAGCTCGATGAGCTCGATCCCGGTAACGCTGGTCCGGCCGGCGGGAAAGTTCACGCAGTAACGCAGCACCTCTGAGCCCTTGTCGACCACCAGGGCGGCGTGCGGGGTCTCCGCCGCGCATGCCGGGGCGGGCGCGCCGACCACAGGGAACATGCCCGCACCAAGCAGGCAGACGGCGAGGAGCCATGAACGCGGCCTCACGCGACCGTGACGCTCAACAGGCCTTGCGTTGCGGCACCCCCTTGGTCACAGGAACCGGCCGCAGGGGCAGGGGGCGGCCCAGCAGACCGGGGACCGCCCCGATCGTGGCTCCGAGGTTGCGCCCGCTGCGCCGGTAGCCCCCGCCGGACTTGGGCTCCCAGGTGAAGGCGAACGCGCCGCCCCTCTTTCCACAGAGCCGGTACTGCAGCCGCCGGAGCGCCTTGAGAGAGCTGCTCGGGGCCGCCTGGTTGCTCGACGCGTAGGCCTGGAGCACGAGCGCGGTCGAGTTTGCGTCGGTCAGTGAATCCGGGCTGTAGCCCCATCCGCGCCGGGCGCGATCGCGCGCCCTCGTGAAGAAGCGCAGGGGGTTGTGGTTCAGCCTCTTCCGCCTATGGCGCAGCGCCTGAAACGCATAGGAGCTCGTGTTCGTGTCGGTGGTGAAGAAGTCGTCCTCGGCGCCGGTCGAGCACCGGCGGTCGTCCTTGGCGCCCGAGGGCTTGTCGTACTGCCAGCCACCATCGCGGCACTGCGCATCCCTGAGCCACCGGGCCGCTCTGCGGGCAGTCGCGGCGTCGTCCGCGGGGCGGGCAGCCCTGAGCGCCAGCATCGCGAGTGCGTGGTCGAGGACTGCGGTGCCTCGGCCGTAGCGACCTCTGTCGAGCTGGGTGTTCTTTATCTCGGCGAGGAGATTGCGCGTCCCGAAGCGCCGTGGGTTGCGCCCGCCGGCGACGGCCGCGAGAGCGACCTTGGCCTTCTCGCCCACGGTGTCGACCCGCTCGTCGGCGCTCTGTGGGCTGCGAACCTGCGTGGCGAGGTACTCGAGGGCACGGCGGATGGGGCGGGGTCCCCGCCTGGCCGCAGCCAGTGCCAGAACCGCATCGGAGGTCGAGCCGACCTTCGAGAAGGCGGGGATCGCTCCGCCGGGCGTCTGCTTGGAAGCGATGTAGCTCACCGCAGCGCGGGCGGCTTTCTTGGGAGTCGCCGCTCCGCCAGAGGCCGGTGCGCCGGCCACCAGCGCCCCCGTCAGACCCGCCGCTATCAGACGCCTGAGGTGCATGTCCGCTCCTTTCCCGAGCGCAAAAAAGACCCCGGCGAGGGGTCAGAGAAAGCGGACAAGCCGGCCCCGACCCTTTGCCTCGAAGGTGGTGATTACGAGCCCTGCCGCAATGGGTGACCTGGCTTGCCGGCTCGGTGAGCCGGCCTACAGTTGCGGGACAGCGCCGGATTCTCACCGGACTTCCCCCATTGCGGCATGCATGTATGCAGTTGTCCGGCTCACCTTACTGCGCGAGCTAAGGGCGAAGATAGCCATCTCTCAAGAAAAGCCCGAGGCGACCTTCCTGACCAAGCCGGAACGCGGAGAAGAACCAGGCGAGGACGGCAAGACCGACCAGCTCGCCGCCCCAAGTGCCCGGGTGCCCCAGCGGGTGGACGATGAGATCCCACGAATAGGGCTCGGCCGGGGTCATCGAGAACCGGAGGCCGAACGCCGGCCACAGGAAGGTGAACGGCGCCTGCCACATACCGTCGCAGACGAGATGAAGGAGCCAGCCGACCCCGATGCCGAACAGCGCGAGCCGGCGGGGGCCGGAGGCGCCCAGCAGGATCGCCGCCGTCACGACGATCACCGCCAGCAGCGAGTGGGCGATCCAGCGCCCGGCGGGCCCGTCGAACAGGAACAGCCCCAGGACGCCGTCGACGAGGTCGGGCAGGACCGCGCCAAGAACAATGAAGCGGTAATCGATCCGGCGCCGTCCGAGCGTGACGTACACGATGCCGGCCGCGAGGCCCAGATGCCACAGGATCACAGGGACGCCCGGCCGGCTGCTATTCGAACAACGACGGCGTGTCGCGCTCGCGGTCCATGTCGAGGTCGAGCTCGGACTGATCCATCCCCTGGTTGGCGAGATTGTCGGCGTCGGCATTGAGCTCGCGCCGCACCTGTTTAATCGAAGCCGACTTGAACCGGCCCATAATGTTGCGCGCCCGCACCGCTGGTCCCCTCAGGTGCTCCTTCTTGATCTTCCATTCGCCCCGCACCTGGTGAGCCACAAGCTCGGAATCGACGAACACTTCGATGTCGGTAATGCCATGTTCGAGGGCGAGCTCGAGCCCCGATATGAGCGCCTCGTACTCGGCGATGTTGTTGGTTGTGCTGCCGATTCCTCGTGCGATGTCGGCGATGACCTTGCCGGCATCGTCTGCGAGCACGACCCCGATTCCGGCCGGCCCCGGGTTGCCGCGCGCTCCGCCGTCGGTGTGAAGCCTGGCCCTCACGGCCTGCCGGCCCTAGAGGACAACGAGGATGCGCCGGCAGTTCTCACAGCGCTGCAGGCCGCCCTCGTTCTTCATGCGTTCGACCTCGCGCGATGGAAGCGTCGTGTGACATCCCTGGCAGGTACCGCCCTGTAGCGCGGCGGCGCCCACGCCGCCCTTGGTCGAGCGCAGCTTCTCGTAGAGCTGGAGGAGATCGGGTGGAATCGCCGGAGCTGCATCGGCCCTCGCCTTCTCGTGACCATCGAGCTCGGAGTCGATCGCGCCGACGAGGCTCGCCACCGTCCTGCCGAGCTCTTCGGCCCCCGCCAGCTTCTCGTCCCTTTCGGCCACGAGTGAGCTGAGGGTCGAGTCGGCCGTGTCCTTGGACACCATCACCTCGAGCAAAGCATCCTCCGCCGCGCCTCTGTTGCGCTTGAGCATGGCGACCTCGGACTGGAGCGCCTTGAGCTCCCTGGGATTGGACACGGCGCCGGAGAACAGCCGACTTTCTTCGCGCTGGATCTTCTGATCGGCGATCCCCATCTCGCCCTCGAGGCGGTCCTGCTCCCGGGCGAGCTCGTCCCGGTTCTTGGTGGCGATTGCGATGTCGGCGTTCAGCTCAGCGATGTTGTCCTTGAGGTCAGCGAGTCTCTGTGCCTCCGGGAGAGTGGCTTTGCGGTGGTTGAGACGGTCGACGGCCGAATCGTGCGCCTGGATGTCGAGAAGAGTCTGAAGTGCGATCGAATCGGCTTCCTTGACCATCCAGCCGAGCGTACCAGCCCGTTATCCCGTCAATAACAAGGGACCAGATGGGCTTCGAACAGGACGCCGACTCCCTCGCCGCCCTGTTCGTTTGGGGTAGTCCCTTTCCTCGGGAGACTCAGAAGGTCTTTGGCGGCGGCAGCTTGGTTATTCCTTCGCGAGGGACCGCCGATCAATCCCTTCGGTCCTCCCTCCCCGTTGCCGCAACCGAGACCCCTCCAGATGGGCTGCCGTTGCCGTTCGAATAGGTGTAGCCTTCCCTGTAGTAATAGGAGTAAGGGAAAGTCTTAGAAGGGTCGAACTTGTTCGTAACGGCTCCTATGACATTGGCCTGAACCTGGTCCAATTGCCGACGAACGTGTTCCAACGTTCCCTTTGTGTTGGCCTCCACGTCTATAACCACCAGCACCGCATCCACTCGGGCCGCAAGGATAGCTGCATCCGAGGCTGCCAGCACGGGCGGAGCGTCGATAAGCACGTAATCGGCTGTTCTACTCCAGTATTGGAGGGCCTCCTCCATGGCGTGTGAGGTCAGGAGCTCCGTGGGATTGACGGGAACCCTGCCACTGGGTAGCAGTCGTAGGTTTTCGTTACCCCGAACGGGTACTGCCTGCTCGAGACCTGCGTTCCCTATCAGTACATCCGACAAACCGGTCTCGTTCGAGCGCCCAAAAAAGGAATGCAGGCTTGGCTTCCGCAGGTCGGCCGAAACCATTATCACGTTTTTGTCGGCCTGAGCCAGGGCGATTCCGAGATTCGCAGTGGTTGTCGACTTGCCTTCCCCGGCGTGCGCACTGGTTATCAAGATGCTCTTTATGTCACCTTGCATGGAGGAGAACAACAAGCCGGTACGAAGGGAACGGTACGCCTCCGAGGCAGCCGAGTAGCCTTCCATACTCGTTACCAGCAATGGCGCCTTCCTCCGGCTACTTTTTCTCACTCGAGGCACAACAGCCAAGACTGGTGCCCGCAAATGAGTTTCGATCTCGTCTGGTCCCGTTAGACGGTCATCCAGCCGCTCTCGAACAAACGCCAGCCCCAAGCCAGAGAAGATCCCAATGCACAGTGCAAGTCCCAGAGTAACCGGGTAGTTGGGGCTGGAAGGCGCCGACGGCAGTTCTGACGGTACGACGATTTGCCCCACGCTCAGGTCCTCTGGAGGGGTCAGCTCACTTAGCTTCTGCTGGAGAATAGCGATCTGGCTCACGAGAGAATTGGCCTCCACCTGCAGAACGGCTTTCTCATCGGCGTCCGTGCTCGCAGCGACCTCGGCGTTCACCCTCGCAAGCTGCGCATTGAGTCTTTCACTCCGCTGTTGAACCGCCTCAGAGGACGCAAGCAAATCGTCTACTACCTGCGCTCGCCTGTACTGAAGGTATGCGTGCGCGAACCCCTGCGCCCCCCTTTGCGCCTTTCTGGCCTGTGGGTGTGAATATTCAATGACCAGGATCTCGGTGTTCGCAGCCACGCTCACCGTGAGGTCCTCTAGGAGGCTCTTGGGAGCAACTCCCCACTGCAGCGATTCCTCCGCCAAAAGAGCCACCCGTGTGGAACTTGCAAGCTTCCTCTCAGTCTCCAAGTTGGGAGGAAGTGCGACACTTGACGAAGTGGCCGATGTGCTCGTCGATTTGACAAAGACCTCAGCCTGAGCTGTGTAAATAGGCACCTGGCGGAGCACGAAAAATCCGGCGGTTGCCACCACCACGAGAGCAGCAGCGAAAACGACCCACTTACGACGCCGGACGACCTCCAAGTACGCACTCAGTGCCCGATCTTCCACCGAGGGGCCGCCATGCTCCGCTACTTCCATCAGTTACCCTGCCCGTACGTGGGTGACGACACACGGGCACTCCCGTCACCCACGTACTGTCTCAGACCGCTGACAGAAACCGGGATAGCCTGACTTGTTACCTCCGTAAAGCCAAGCCGGCGGAACCAACCTTTTACTTCTTCCTCGCTATGCTTCCATTGATACTGTGGGGAGTACCAGTCGAAGGTGTCCAGGATGCGCCACTCTTCATCAGCATGGTTCGAGACCGGTACGATGGCGTTAACGAACGGGGCGAGCCTCGGCCACTGCTCCTTGATCGAATGCACCTTCGGCGCCATCGTTGATATCGTGCGGAGGAGCTGATCCTCCTTCATCCTTCGAGTAAAGAGACGGATGACCTCGCCCCCCGCAAGAGTAAGCTGCAGCCTGCGAGAGTAGACCCACACGCACAGCCTCCCGCCCGGTTTGACATACTCGGCTATGCGCCGGAGGGCATCGAAGGTGCTGGGGGTGTGATGCAGAACACCTATTGAAAATACGATGTCGAAGCTTTGTTTCGCTACAGGTAAGCCGAAGAGATCCGCTTGAACAACGGTAACCGAGTCGTGCTTCATCAAGTTGTCCGATGCCGGTTCCACTGCCCGACTGAGGTCGGCAGCCACCACCGTGGATGCTCCCCACCGGGCCACCACGTCACTGAACCTCCCCATGCCACACCCAGCGTCGAGAACGGTCTTGCCCTTGACGTCTGCAGGCTTCAGTCCGGTCTTCTCTCTAAATGTTTCTTCCGACGCCGAGCCCTCTTTAGAATCAAGCTGGACCTTGGGAAAGCGAGTCCATTCATACCCAAAAGAATCCGCGTACGTCGACGGTGGACAAAACCGAGCTACCCCCCCAGCGACAGGAAAGTGATGCCCACCCTCACATTCCAACCGATCGCGGAAAGACCCCAGTCCCCCTTCGCAAGTTGGGCACCTCATCATCTCGAGTGGCAACGAAGCTCCCACGACTATCTCCTTTCTCCGATCCGTCGACCACCTGCAGACAGAGGCAGGGCCCGGGGGGCACGTCCTCCCAGCCGCTCACGATCAAGGCGCGCCGGGACGACGCAGAGCATCCAGGCGCCGAAAAGTGCGGCGGCCATTACATTCAGGGTAAGCCAGTGAAGTGGAACTAGTCCTCGCCCAGCCACAAGCCCGACAAGACTAGATAGCCCCGTCAGAACCAAGAGGGCAGCAACCGCAACCACAGGCGAAAGGCCAAGGCCTACCAGCCGGTGGGATACGTGGTCCGTCCCCCCTCGTGCAACTCCCCGTCCTCCAACCAGTCGATCAACGACAACGACAGATGTATCGATGACTGGAACCGCAAGGAAACAGACGACTGCAGCAAAACCATACAGAGGCGGAATCGGAAATTCGATCCTCAGCGACACCACGGCGATAAGGAACCCGAGAGGCAGGCTGCCTCCATCCCCCATGAAGATACGGGCGCGCGGATAGTTATACGGAAGGAAGCCCAGGCACGCGCCGGAGATGCCGATCGCGAGAGCAGCGATAGCGTACTGGCCCTGGAAGGTCGCCATGACGAACAAGAGAAAGGAGCTCACGCCAGCCACCCCTGCCGACAATCCATTCATGTTGTCCAACAAATTGAAGGCGTTGGTAATGCCGACAATCCACAGCACGCTCAGGATGACATCGATGGCCGGGCTCCCGGTCGGTGCCGCCTGGACACCACTCGCTACGAGTGCCGCTGCAGCTGTCAACTGAAGCGCCAAACGGAATGAAGCAGGCAAACCCCACAAATCGTCGGCAAATCCGGAAGCCGCAATGACGAGACCGCCCACACCTACGCCCTGCAAGACCGTCATCGCCCCACCAATCATGGATCCGATGACCACTCCCGACAGAATTGCAAATCCGCCCAAGTACGGAACCGGAACCCCATGCGACTTACCTTCCCGCGGACGGTCGAGTACGTCATAGCGCACTGCGGCGCGTCGCGCCAAGGGAGTGATGAAGGCGGCCGTTGCTGCGGCCACACCGAAACCGAGGACACCTCCCCACCAGAGCATCACGACCTGATCCGATCCAGAGAACCGGACCGTGCCACGCGTAGGCACCAGACTGCGTCCCTCACAAGTGCCCCCTCCGGCCGGCCCCAGTATGCTCCGGAACGACTTCACCGTTCGTCGCACAATCGTAGCCCAGCCGACTCTGGGCTTTCAGCCGGAGATCCAGCGCCACATAGTTCATACGAGCGCCGACTCCTTCGCGCGAGCCTCCTGTACAACTTCGGCGACAATTTCGTCGAGGGAGAAACGCGGCGTCCAACCAATAAGTGAGCGCAGCTTCGTCGTGTCCGGCACGCGCCGGCGCATGTCCTCGAAGCCCTCTTCGTAGGCGACATCGTAGGGGAGGAATTCGACCGAGCTGGCGCTCTCGCATGCTCGAATCACGCGCTGTGCGAGCTCCAATATCGTAACTTCTTCGCTCGAGCCGACGTTGAATACATCGCCGACCGCGTCCTCCTCGGTAAGCAACTGAGCAATGGCGCGCACGACGTCACGGACGTGGCAAAAACAACGGCTTTGCCCACCGTCGCCATGTACCTCGAGACGTTGTCCGGCAAGGGCCTGCTGGGCGAAGCGTGGCAGCACCATGCCGTAGGCGCCGGTCTGCCGTGGACCGACGGTGTTGAACAGGCGGACAATGACGGTCGGCACACCGCGTTCTTTGTGGTAGGCGAACGACAGGATCTCATCTACGGCCTTGCTCGTCGAGTACGCCCACCTGGCGACCTTGGGAGAACCCATGATGCGATCGGAGTCTTCCCGCAACCCGACGGTCGAGTTCTTCCCGTAGATTTCACTCGTGCTCGCGACAAGCACCTTGCGCCGATAGCGATGAGCGGCAGCCAAGAC
>JALZIQ010000110.1 GCA_030860205.1 Actinomycetota bacterium
GGATTGTCGAAGCCGTCGGTGCTGCCGAACGCGGCGGCCCCGATCAGGACCATTGCCAGCACCAGTCCCACGGCACGCAGGGCCGCGCGCGTAATCCGCGCATCGGCAAAGCGCTGCACCGCATACGGCAGAGGCAGCCCCGCGGTGTCGCCTTGAAGCTTCGGCGATTTCCAGAACACCGCAAGAACCGCGAACGACAGAACGATTGCGGCTCCTCCACCGTATAGAGCAAGCCACAACGGGACGGGCAGATCGGATCGCCCGCCAAGCCCATGGGCGAGGATCAGGCTCACTGCACTCTTAGCTCGAACAGCAGCATCCCTGCGTTCTCCAGCTCGACCTCCCAGGCGCCCGGTAGGTCGGCCACGAAGCCCAGTTGCGCGGGCTGCGAAGGGGACACGGCCGCCACCACGTCGTATCCATGAACGTGAACCTCATCGTCTGTATCGGAGGCGACCTCGAGCGCGACCCGCTCGCCGACGGCAACCTCGACGGTGGGCCCGACCCCGTTCACCTCGCCACCCGAAACCTCGACCTTGATGGCCTGGGAGTCATCCTGCCGCGTTGCTCCGTCCTCGTCCTTGTCCTTGTCTTCCCCTCTGTCCCTGTCTTTGTCTGTGTCCTCGTGCTCTCGGCGGTGACCGGACCCATCGTTCTCGCGCGGCTCGGACTCTTGCCTCTGCGATCCCACCGATGTCTTTGGCGTCTCGGCGTCGCCGGACCCGCACGCGCCCATCAATGTCAGCGCGAGGACCGCCGAAAGCGCGACTGTGCCGGATCTCGTCCTCGATCCCATCACTCCTCTTTCCTCAGGTGTCGTTGCGCGCCGCCGTGCGGCGGCGCGCGCCTAAGCAGAAAGCCGAGGCGAAAGAGGAGGTCCCCGTGGGTTGGAGCAACCGATGAGGAGCCGGCGCCGGCCGGGATGCAGGCTGGAAATGGGGACCAAGGATGCGGGCCGGGCGGCCACATGAGATCCTCGGTCCCTCAGATGCTCGACAACTCGTTGGAACAACACAAGAAGTGCGGCCCCGATCAGCGCCGTGACCACCTGGACGACTATCCCCAAGGTGACCGCCGGCTCCCCCGTCACGAGATGAAGGTGGCCGTGCGCCAGGGTTCTCTCGGCGGTCTCCAGGAGCACGAAGGAGCACACCTGCAGGCCGGCAAGCCTGCCGGCCGTCGACGCATAGAGGGCGCGGTCCGAAGCTGTGCGGCGGAGGCGCGACGCGCCGTCCGTGAGGCACCCGGCGAGGCCCCCCACAAGAGCCGCAAGGGCGAGTGCCACGATCACGGACCACAGCCTGTGACCGGTGCCCTGCAGGAGCTCGGCGCGTTCCTGCTCCCCCGGCGCTATCAGGGCATATGCCAGAATGTGGCCGCCCACCGCTCCCGAGAAGGCCAGGGCCCCCAGCCAGGCGCGCGCCCTGCCGGTGATCATCAGCGTCATTGGCCCACCCTAAAACGCTCTGTAACAATGCGGCGCCTGGGCCGGCTAAGGCTCGAATCTCCGCGTGGCTTCGGGGGCCCTTCGCCCGAGCGGCCGGCTGCGCCCGCTCGGGCGGGACGGCTCCGGTCGTCTGCCGGCCGGCGAAACCGGTCGAGTCGCCGGCGACGTATGCATCGCGCGGGTGCGAGCGGCCGGCACCAGTCGGTCCCTTCGCCACAGCACGTTCACCACTGCCACCGTCGCCAGGGTCGCCGCCCCTCCGAGAACGAAACCGGCGCGGGGTCCCCACCCCTCTGTCACCCAACCGACCAGCGGCGCGCCGATCGGAGTGGTGCCCAGGAAAAGCAGCGCATACACCGCCATGACCCGGCCGCGCATCTCGCGGCTCGAGTTGAGCTGGAGGTTGGAGTTGGCCGTGGCGATGAACAGGATGCTTGCAACCCCCGTCGGCAGCAGCACCACGCCGAGCAACCCCAGAGAAGGCGCCGTCGCGGCGAGCAACTCCAGAGCACCGAAAGCGGCGGCCGCACCGAACAAAAGGCCCATGGTCGGACGCTTACGCGCCGCGCTGAACAACGCTCCCAAAAGAGACCCTCCGGCCATGATCGAGGTGAGCAGCCCAAAGGCATCGGCGCCGCCGTGGAAGACAAAGCGGGACATGAGCGGAAGCACGACGCTGAAATTGAGCCCCAGGCTCGACACGACGGCGACAAGGAAAAGGGTGTATCTCAGCCGGGGTTGATTCCATACATAGCGAAACCCGGCCCGGATCTGGCCCTTCTGCCTGGGGATCGGGGCTTGCCGGTGCAACTCGGTCGTCCGCATCAGGACATAGCCCGCTATGACGCCCGGGTAGGTGACTGCATTACCCAGAAACGCCCACGGCAGCCCGATGGTTTCGATGGCTATGCCGGCGAGCGCGGGGCCGAATATGCGAGCTCCGTTGAAGACTGCGCTGTTGAGGCTGACGGCGTTCGCGACTCCCTCGGGGCCGACCATCTCGGTGACGAAAGACTGACGCGCGGGCATATCCAGTGCGCTCACCGTGCCCATTGCAAAGGTCAACGCGAAGACCATCCATAGCTGGACCACCTCGGTCATCGTCAACACCCAGAATGTGAGCGCAAAAAGCGTCAGCACCGCCTGCGTGCAGATCAGGAGGCGGCGTTTGTCGAAGCGGTCGGCGAAGACCCCTCCCCACATGCCGAACAGCAGTATGGGCAGGAACTGAAGCGCGAGGTTCGCTCCGACGGCGACCCCGTCGCCCGACAGTCGCAGCACGAGCCACCCGAGCGCGACGGTTTGCATCCAGGTGCCGCTCATCGAAACGAGCGTTCCAAAGAAGAAGAAACGGTAGTTACGAACCTGCAGCGAGGTGAACGTGCTCAGAAGTGCGTTGTGCAGCCTTGTCATCCAATCCCTTCGGCTAGGGCAAGCGCATCACCCGTCGCCGAAAGGAGGCGGCGTACCGGTTGGGTATCCGTGTGTGCGTCATCGAGAGTTGTCATCAATTGGGACAACCAAAGCGCCGGTCCCATTAATCCCCTACTCTTGGGACGAGCCGGATTCTAGAAGCCTACGCAGGGAGGTATACGGCGACGGGAGAAGAGATTCTGTTCTTTCCAACCTGCCTTGCCGACCTGCTGTTTCCGGACGCGGCACGCGCCGCCAAATCCGTCCTCGAGCGCGTCGGGTGTGAGGTAACCATGCAACCCGGCGCGGTCTGCTGCGGCCAGCCGGCGTGGAATTCGGGACACGTCTCCGAGGCGCGCCGGGTCGCCCGGGGCGCGGTGCGGGCGCTCGAGGGGACCGAGCCAATCGTGTTGTGCTCGGGTTCGTGCGCCACCATGATGCACGAGTACTGGCCCGAGCTGTTCGAGGGCACCGAATACGCCCGCGGGGCGGAGGCCGTGGCCCAGCGCGTCCACGAGTTCTCGTCGTTCGTGGCCGGGCGGCTGGGACCCGAACGGCTGGGGGGTGACGATCCAGGCGAAGCGGCCCTCTGTTACCACGACTCCTGCCACATGATGCGAGGACTGGGGATCAAAGACGCGCCGCACCGCCTGCTCGAGATGATCGACGGGGTCGAGGTGCGGCCTCTGGACGCGCCTGAGCGCTGCTGCGGCTTCGGGGGAACCTTCAGCCTGCGCTATCCGGAGCTCTCGGCTGCGATGGCCGACGAGAAAGTCGATGACGTCATCGGCAGGGACGTCGACACCCTCGTGGCCGCAGACCTCGGCTGCCTCATGCAGATCTGCGGGCGCGCCCAGGCCCGGGGAATCGCGTTGCGGGGCCGCTACATCGCCGAGGTGATTGAGGCCGCCATGGATGCAACATGAGCGATGCGTACGACTACGCGGCCGGCTTCGCGACCCGCGCCGCCGTCTCACTCGGCAATCCGGCTCTAAGAGACTCGATCGCCACCGCGACCGACCTCCAGACGGGCAACCGGCTCGCCGGCTTGACCAGCCTGAAGGACCCCGAGGCGATGCGTACGCTCGGGTCGCAGATCCGCGCTTCGGTCATGTCGCGCCTCGACGAGCATCTCGAACGCCTCGCCGAGAGCTGGACCGCGGCCGGCGGAGAGGTCTTCTTCGCGGCCGACGACACAGAAGCAAGCTCCTATGTGCGCTCGGTTGCGGCGCGCGCCGGCGTCCGGACCGTTGTGAAGTCCAAATCGATGGCGTCTGAGGAGATCGCCCTCAACACAGCCTTGAATGCGGCCGGAATCGAAGCTATCGAAACAGACCTCGGCGAGTACATCGTCCAGCAGGACGGGGGCCACCCCAGCCACATCGTCGCCCCCGCGATCCACAAGTCCAAAAAGGATGTCGCCGAGTTGTTCTCGGCTATCGCGGGCGAGAAGCTGCCCGTGGACACGGTTGCGCTCATGAAGTTCGCACGGGGCGTCCTGCGTGACAAGTTCCTGAACGCCGAGATGGGGGTCTCCGGGGTCAACTTCGCAGTCGCCGACCCCGGCGCGATCTGCATGGTGACCAACGAGGGAAACGGCCGAATGTGCACCTCCTTGCCCCCTGTCCACGTGGCGATAATGGGCATGGAACGTGTAGTCGCCGACTGGGAACAGCTCGCAGTGATGCTGGCGCTGCTCGCCAGGAGCGGGACCGGACAGAAGCTCACCCAGTACACCTCCTTGCTGCACGGCCCCCGCCACCCCCGAGAAGCGGACGGCCCCGAGGAGTCGCATCTCGTGATCCTCGACAACGGCCGCTCCAGGTTGCTGGGGACCCGCTATCAGGAAGCGCTCCACTGCATCCGTTGCGGCGCATGCCTCAACGTGTGCCCGGTGTTCCGGCAAGTCGGCGGCCATGCCTACGATCCGGTGTACTCCGGGCCCATCGGCGCGGTCCTCAACCCGCTGATAAAAGGGACGCAGGAGGCGGGCGAGCTGGCCCATGCATCGACGCTGTGCGGCGCATGCACCGAGGCATGCCCGGTGAAGATCCCGCTGCACGACCTGTTGCTGCGTCTGCGCCAGGACTACGCCAGAGAGAGCGCGGGGCGCGCCGAGCACCTTGCCTATTCGGCGTGGTCGCACGCGTGGGCGACGCCTGCGAGGTACGGGACTTTCGGCCGGCTCGGGGCGCTATTGGGACGCGTCACGGGAGGGCGGTCCATGAGGCGTCTCCCCCTCCCGCCGCTGTCGCGCTGGACCCGGGGCCGAACCTTCCCGGGGTGGCCGTCGTCGATCTACCGGGACCGCGGCTAATGGAGAGGGCGCAGTTTCTCGGACGCATCAGGGGGGGGCTGGGCGACGCTCCCCGTGTCGACGCGGCCATCCCAAGCGACTGGGCGGTTGAGATCGAACGGCTCGACGAGCGCTTTGGGCAGGAGGCGGCGGCGGTGGGCACCAGCTTCTACCGGGCGCCGGGGTCGGGAGCCGCCGAGGTGCTGGGCGGGATCCTCGAGGGGCGCGCCGGCCAGACCGTGTTGGTTACCAGAGAGGACGGCTTGCCGCCCGGGCTCGAGGAGGCCGTTGCCGCCGCCGAATGCCGGTTGCACCGGTGGCCGGAGGCCGGGCGCGCCGGGGCGGCCGCAGCAGACGTCGGAGTGACCTCTGCGCTCTGGGCGGTCGCCGAGACGGGCACGGTGGTCGTCTCCTCTGCACCCCCGTCGGGGCGTGCTCCCAGCCTCTTGCCCCCCGTGCACGTGACGTTCGTTCCCGTGGATCGGTTGGTCGCGACCACGGCCGATCTCTTCCGACGCATAGAGGGTCTGCACGAGCTTCCCTCGAACGTAGTGCTCGTAACCGGGCCCAGCAAGAGCGCCGACATCGGAATGGAGCTCGCCCTAGGAGTACACGGGCCGGGCGAAGAGCACGTGATCCTGGTCGAATAGATCGGCGCATTGCGGGCGGCCGCCGAGCGCCTGGTGAATGCGAATGACCGCTTCGTTCCGCGCTCGAGGCCTGCAGGCGCGTTCGGCGCACTGATAACTTGCAGGACGTGGGCTATATATGGGAATCATGCGCTCCGAATGGGCCCGGCACCAGGGCGCGCCGACGCAGACATAAAGGAGATCACCGATGTCCCGCAATCTCATGGTGATGGGAGCCCTCGGAGCTGTGGCCGTCATCCTGCATGCGGCGCCGCTCGGTGCAGGTGCAGCCCCGCCCAAGTGCTTCGGTCGAACGGCAACGATCATCGGAACAACCGCGGGCGACGACATCGATGGGACCTCCCGCGCCGACGTCATCGTCGGGCGCGGCGGGAAGGATTCGATCTCTGGGAACGGCGGCCGCGACTGGATCTGCGGCGGCGCCGCCTCTGACATCGTGCTGGGCGGAGACGGCCGCGATCACATAGATGGAGGAAAGGGCAGGGACTACCTCGACGGAGGTGGCGGTCAAGACATCGTCGGTGGTGGCCCGGGACGAGATAAACCATTCGGAGACACCGATGTCAACGCCGGCGTCTTCGGCGGAGGGGGAGACGACACCCTCTCGGGCGGCAAAGGCAACGACCTCATGGACGGCGGCAAGGGCGATGACATAGTGGATGCTGGAACCGGCCACGATGTCGCCGGTGGCAACGAAGGAAGCGATTTCATAGCCGGCCGTCTAGGAGATGACAAAGTGTTCGGTGGGGACGGCGACGACGACCTCGACGGCGGACGGGGCGTCGACCGCCTCAGGGGCGGCCGGGGAACCGACAGCTGCGTGAGAGGCGAGCGCCACTTCAGTTGCGAGACCGATCCCGGATAGTCGGAGCACCGGCCCGGCCCTGGTCGACCTCCGGCGGATTCGGGAGGATCTCGATGGCCATGGGCGCGTTGTAACGCTCGAGCCGCGCCGCCACCCAGGCCCGCAGCTCCTCCAGGGTGGGCGGCGCGTCGGGGTCATGGGGGACGACCAGAGCCACAACCCGCTCGCCCCACTTCGGATCCGGCTCCCCCACCACCTCCGCGTCGGCCAGGCGCGGGTGCTCGGCGAGGCGCGCCGCCACGGCCGCGGGCCACACCTTCTCGCCCCCGGTGACGATCACGTCGTCTGAGCGCCCCAAGACCTCGAGGCGCCCGCCCTCATCCCATCTGCCGATATCGGCCGTGTGGAGACGGCCGTCCCTCAGCCTCCTCGCGGTCAGTCCCGGGCGGCCGCGGTAACCCCGCATCAACATCGGCCCCCCGATCGAAATGGCGCCGCCCCGCCCCAGGGTCACCTCCACACCCTCGAGCGGGCGGCCGTCGAGAACACAGCCGCCGCACGTTTCGGTCATTCCGTAGGTGGCCACCACCGGCGCGCCGGCGGCTAGGGCGCGCACGAGCAGATCCGGCCGAAGCGCCCCGCCGCCGACAAGGATCCGCCGCCAGCGGGAAAGGTCCACGCCTGCGTCCAGCAGCCTGGCCAGCATCGTCGGGACCAGGGAGACGAGGTTTGCGCGACGCTCGCCCGCCACACCGGAGACGCTAAAGCCGGGGTGGATCACGGGGCGGGCAGCGATCAGGGCGGACCGCGCCAAGATTCCGAGGCCGGCGATGTGATGCATCGGGACGCATAGCAGCCAGCGGTCGGCGGGCTTGGCACCCAGCCGGGCGGCAACCATCTCCGCCGACGCCCGCAGGGCTGCGTGGGTCAGCTCCACGCCCTTCGGCGCGCCGGTGCTCCCCGACGTCAGGACCACGGCCGCAGCTCCCTCCCCAACGGGCTCGGGGTCGGGCAGCGTGAGACGGCTTTCCTCCGAGATCAGTTCCGCGGGGCGCATCTCGACCATCAGCCGACGCAGGGCCTCCCCCGGAAGGGCCGGCGGCAACGGCAGCACGGCGTCCCCGCTCCCCCACGCCCGGGCGATCGCGTCGGCGAGGCGCTCGCCCTCGAGCCGCAGCGCGATCAGGCGCCCGGAGGTTGCTGGCATGCTGCTACCGTACAGGCAACCGTGTGAGTAAACACTCTAGGAGTAAACACTCATGAATACCCGTGAGAGCGTCTGGGCCGGCTCGGGCGACTACGAGGACATCGCCTACGAGACCTCCGGCGGCATCGCCAAGATCACGATCGACCGGCCCGACGTCCGCAACGCCTTCCGGCCCCGGACCCTCTTCGAGCTGTCCCGCGCCTTCGACGCGGCGCGCGACGATCCTGCCATCGGCGTCATCATCTTCACCGGCCGGGGCCCGCTTGCATTCTGCTCCGGCGGCGACCAGCGGGTGCGCGGCGACGACGGCTACAAAGATGAGGGGGGCACCGGGCGGCTCAACGTGCTCGATTTGCAGGTCCAGATCCGCCGGCTCCCCAAGCCGGTCATCGCCATGATCGCCGGCTACGCCATCGGGGGAGGCCATGTCCTGCACCTCGTTTGTGACCTCACCGTGGCGGCCGATAACGCCCGTTTCGGCCAGACCGGTCCCAGGGTCGGCTCGTTCGACGGCGGCTACGGCGCCGGGCTCCTGGCGCGCACGGTCGGGCAGAAGAAGGCACGCGAGATCTGGTTCCTCTGCGAGCAGTACGACGCGCAGGAGGCTCTCGGCATGGGCTTGGTCAACAAGGTCGTCCCGCTCGACCAACTCGAGGAGGCGACCGTCGCGTGGGCGAATCGGATCCTCGAGATGAGCCCGCTTGCGCTGCGGCTGCTCAAAGCGGCCTTCAACGCAGACATCGACGGCCTTGCGGGCATCCAGCAGCTTGCCGGTGACGCAACGCTTCTCTACTACATGAGCGAAGAGGCCCAGGAGGGAAGAGACGCCTACCTCGAGCGCCGTCCGCCGCGCTTCGACAAGTTTCCCCACCGGCCCTGAGCAGCCGGTGAACGTCTGGGTCGAGGCGGCCCGCCCGCAAACCCTAGTCGCAGGGGTCGTGGCCGTGATCGTCGGCACGGCCGCTTCGGGCCGTTGGCTCGTCCTGCGCGGCATCGCAGCCCTGATCGTGGGGATCGCCATCCAGGTCGGGGTGAACTACGCGAACGATCTCTTCGACGCGACTAGGGGCGTCGACCGGGACGACCGGGTGGGGCCTCGGCGCGCCACCGCAGCGGGTCTCATACCGCCGTCGCGCATGGGAATCGGAGTTGCGGCGGCGTTCGGGGTCGCCGCACTCGCCGGCCTCTACCTGGCGGCCGTGGCCGGTCCCGAGCTGATCGCGGTGGGGGCTCTCTGTTTTCTGGCTGCGCTCGGCTACAGCGGGGGGCCGCGACCCTACGCTTCGGCCGGGCTCGGCGAGATCTTCGTGTTCGTCTTCTTCGGCCTCGTCGGAACCATCGGCTCCGCCTACGTACAGATCGAGGGCGTCCCGGCCGCAGCCGTGGTTGCGGGTGTCCCGGTGGGGTGCCTCGCAACCGCCATCCTTGTCGTCAACAACCTGCGTGACATCGACTCGGACCGGCGCGCCGGGAAGATAACGCTCGCAGTGCGGCTGGGGAGGAGGCGAACACGGACCTTCTACGCGTTGCTTCTCCTCGTTGCGGCGGCCGCGTTGGCACTCCTGATGGTGACGGTGGGCTCGCCGTGGCCAGCTATCGCTTTCTTGGCCGCTCCGCTCGGGGCCCGGGCAGCCCACCTCGTTGCCACGAGGACCGATGGGCCCGGCCTGATCGCCGCCCTGGGAGCGACGGCCCGCCTCCAGCTCCTGTTCGGCCTCCTGCTGGCGATCGGCCTGTGGATCTCCTGACCAGAAGCTTCAGCATCGGGATGCGGATGCCCTTCAGGGGGGTGCGGAAACGCACGGGTCTGCTGCTGCAAGGCCCTTGCGGCTGGGGCGAGTTCTCGCCCTTCCCCGATTACGGCGCGGCTGCATCGGCGCGCTGGCTCGAGGGCACGCTCGAGGCCGCTACCCGGCCCTGGCCCCAGCCGGTGCGCACAACGGTCCCGGTGAACGTGACCGTCCCCGCCCTGTCGCCCGGCCGCGCCCACGCGCTCGTAGCGGCGTCGGGCTGCTCGACTGCGAAGGTCAAGGTCGGCGACCCCGGGGACGAAGCCCGGGTCGAGGCGGTGCGCGACGCGCTCGGACCCGGAGGGCGCATCCGCATCGACGTAAACGGCGCCTGGGATGTCGAGCAGGCGACCAGGAAGCTCCGGGCGCTCGGCCGGCACGGCCTCGAATACGTCGAGCAGCCGGTGGGCTCGGTGGAGGACATGGCGCGGCTGCGCCGGCTGGTCGAGGTACCGATCGCCGCCGACGAATCGATTCGCCCTCCCGGGGGACCGGAGAAGGTAAAGAGGCTGGCCGCCGCCGACATCGTGGTGTTGAAGGTCAACCCGCTGGGCGGCGTCTGGCGCTGCCTGCAGATCGCAGAGCAAACCGGGCTGCCCGCCGTTGCGTCGTCTGCGCTGGAGACTTCGATCGGCATCTCCGCCGGCCTCGCCCTGGCGGCAGCACTCCCCGATCTGCCCTACGCCTGCGGGCTCGCGACCGCCGCGCTGCTCGAGGACGATCTCGTGGCCCGGCCCCTGCTGCCCGCCGGTGGAGCCATCACCGTGGCGCGGCCGGAACCGGACGCGGCAAAGCTCGAGCGTTGCGAGGTCTCCGATGCCGGCGAGCGGGAGGAGCTGGCGGCCCGCCTCGGGCGCGCGGAGAGGGAGCTCGAAGCAGGATGAGGGAGAACCCCGCGCAAGCGCTCGCCGCGACGCTCGTGGACGAGCTCGTGCGAGCCGGGCTGCAACATGCTTGCCTGGCGCCGGGTTCCCGGTCGGGGCCCCTGGCGTTGGCCCTCGCGGCCGACGAGCGCGTGGCAGTCCATGTGCTGATCGACGAGCGCTCGGCGGCCTTCCTTGCGCTCGGCCTGGCCAAGGCAAGCGGGCGGCCGGCGGTGCTGGTATCGACCTCGGGCACGGCGGCGGCCAACTTCCACCCCGCGGTGCTCGAGGCGCACCACTCCAAGACCCCCCTGGTAGTGATCACCGCCGACCGACCCCCGGAGCTGCGCGACACTGGAGCGGGCCAGACCATCGATCAGATCAAGCTCTACGGGGACGCGGTGAGGTGGTTCGTCGAGGTGGGCGTACCCGAGGACCGCCCGGATTCGGCTCGCTACTGGCGCTCGATTGCGGCGCGCGCCTACGCCACCGCGTCGGGGTCGCCGGCCGGGCCCGTTCACCTCAACGCGGCCTTCCGGGACCCGCTCGTCCCGGCCGGCGACGACCTCCCGGGCTCAGTCGGGCTGGCGGGGCGGGAGGGCGGCGCGCCGTGGACCCGGGCCCGGCGTGCTCTGCCGGTGGCGGCGGATGACGACCTGGAGTGGCTGGCGGGTGCGATTGCAGCCTCGGCCAGGGGGCTCGTGGTCGCGGGCGACTGCGACGTCGACCCGGGGCCTGTGTTGGCGCTCGCGAAGAAGGCCGGATGGCCGGTCCTTGCCGACCCGCTGTCGGGTCTTCGCTCCGGCGAGCTTGCGATCTCTGCCTACGACGCACTGTTGCGCAACGAAGCCTGGGCAAACGACCATCGCCCGGACGTGGTGCTGCGGGTGGGGAAGCTGGGGACCTCCAAGGCGCTGACGGCGCTGGTGTCCGGTGCGGAGCTCGAGGTCGTCATCGATGCAGACGGGATGTGGCTGGACGTGGAGCGCTCGGCCGGCACCCTGCTGATCGCAGACCCCGCGTGGGTCTGCCTTCGGGTCTGCGGTGCGATCCCGGGCCGTTCGCAATCCAACTGGCTAGAAGGGTGGAGGCGATCCGAGAAGGTCGCCCGGGACGCCATCGACGGAGTGCTGGACCTCGACGACGATGTCAGCGAGCCGCGCACCGCTCGGGACCTCGCCGATCTGCTCCCCCATGGAGCAACGCTCGTCGTTGCATCGAGCATGCCGGTGCGCGACCTCGACTGGTTCATGCGGCCCCGGCGCGCCCTGCGCGTTCTGGGGAACCGCGGCGCCAACGGCATCGACGGCTTCGTGTCGACCACTCTCGGTGTCGCGCTGGCGTCCCCCGGGCCCATCGTCGGGCTGGCGGGGGACCTCTCGCTTCTGCACGACCAGAACGGGCTGATGCTCCGGCGCGCCGAGCCGGTGGACGCGGTGTTCGTGGTGATCAACAACGACGGCGGGGGGATCTTCTCCTTCCTGCCCCAGGCGCGGTGGCCCGAGCACTTCGAGCGGTTGTTCGGCACGCCGCACGGTCTCAGCCTGGAGGCCCTCGCCGGGGTGTACGGATGCGGGCACCGCCCCGTCGAGCGCGCCTTCGAGCTGGCCCCGGCGGTCGCCGCGGCCATCGACGAGGGCGGCGTCCATGTGGTCGAGGTGCGCACCGACCGCGCCGCCAACGTGACCCTTCACCGGCGCCTGAACCAGGCGGTGTCGGACGCCCTTGAAGAGCAGCGCCCGTAGGGCCTGCTGTGTTCTCCGCCGAGTGGGTGGCGAGTGCGGGCGTGCTACACACCTCTCACTCACTCGGCCTCAGGCGCGCCCGGGGACGGTGCGCTACCATTGCCGACGCCCGTTTCCTAGTCCGGAGGTGAGCCCGTGAAGGTCGTCTACGTTTCCAGTGTGGGAACCTCCGATGCGACAACCGCCTCCATCCCCTTCCACCTCGCGGCCAATGGTTCGGTCGAGGTAGGGCAGGACGCGGGGGTGATCGTGGTAGGCCACGGCGCGGACCTGATCGCCGGCGACGCGTGGAAAAGCGTCGAGGGAATCGGCGTCCCGCCCCTCAAGAACCTGGTACAGAAACTTCGGGATCACGCGGTTCCCGTCTACGTCTGAAAGGCGTGTGCGGTCGCCCGTGGGGCGACCGACGACAACCTCGATGCGGTCGGAGGAACCTGGATCACGCCGCCCGAGCTAGCCGAGCAGATCACCGAAGCCGACCGGGTCCTCACCTTCTAAGGTCTTTTCCGCCGCTCCGCCGAGATATCCCCCCGTGACTCTGCAAAGGCCGAGATAAAGCTATCCCGAGCTACGACCTCGCAACCAAGAGGGCGAGAACCTGCCGGGGCACGAATGATCCGAGTCCGTAGCGGCCTCTCACTGTCTGGGGTTTCACTGTCTAGGGTGGGACGAACAACTCGAGCAGGATTCTGAATCACTCCACTACTCGAGTCACTCACTACTCGAGGGGGTGGGACCCGTAACGGCGCGAGGGCGTCCCTGCCTGCGCTCTTCGGCGCCCCGGCCCCCCAGCGACGAGATGGACAGGCCCAGGAGGATGAGCCCCACCCCGCCAAGCTGGACCCAGGAAGGGGACTCGCCCAAGAGCACGACGCCCAGCGCGACGGTTTCGACCGGCTGCAGCGTCAGCATCAGCGAAGTGCTCAACGCCTGCAGGCGCGGGAGTGAGACGGAGATGAGAAGCCATCCGAGCACCTGCGATGTGAGCGCCAGCGCCACAAGCCAGCCATGCGCCGGCCATGTGGGGGCGAGGTCGAGCCCGCCCGTCGCCATTCCCGCAACCGCCGAGCACGCGGCGCCGATAAGAGTCGCATCGAAGAGCGGACCGGCGGGGCGGCGGACGTCCTGGTTGCCCCTCCGCAGCACGAGAATGAAGATCGAGTAGGAGAGCCCGGTGCCGATCCCGTAGACCACACCCGCAAACGGATCCTGGCCGTAGGCCCCTGCGCCCACCACACCGGAGATCAAGACGACGCCGGTGAAGACGGTGGGCACGGCAATAACGGCAGCCGGCGATGCACTTTCCCTCAGGAACAGCCACGCAAGCAGCCCGACAAAGACGACCTGCGTGTTGCCCAGAACGGTCGCAAGCCCGGCGCCGACTGCGTTGATGGAGTAGTGCCACAACACGAGGTCGGCCGCCAGGAAGATCCCTGCCGTCCATGCGATGCGCCGCTCCTGAAGGCTGCGCGCGCCGAACCGGGCGCGCTCCCGGGCGGCCAGCAGGCCGAGAACCGGAAGGGCGTACAAACAGCGGAAGAAAGCCGCGTCCGAGGGGTCGACGTGGGCCAGCTTGACGAAGATCGCCGAGAAGGCAATGGCGGAGGTCCCGAAGAACCCCGCAAGGAGAGGGCGGCCGAGCATGGACCGCTAGCGGGATGGCCCGGGGGCCAGAAGCACGTTCAGCACGGCCCCCATCTTGACCTCCACCTCCTCGAGCTCGGACACGGGATCGGATTCGGCGACGATGCCGGCGCCCGCAAACAACCTGGCCTCGCGTCCGTTCAACTCCGTGCAGCGGAGCGCGATCCCCCACTCCCCGTCCCCGTTGGCGTCGACCCACCCGAGCGGGCCGGCGTAGCGGGCGCGGCTCATCCCCTCGAGACTGCGAATGGCGGCCATGGCGGGGGCCGCCGGCACCCCGCATACCGCCGGAGAGGGATGCAGCAGGCCGGCAAGCTCGAGGGCGGTGAGCGAGGAGCGATCCTCCGACAGCCGGCCCTCGAACCGGGTCGCCAGGTGCTGCACGTTGGCCAGGCACAGCAGCCAGGGTTCTGCGTCGACGTCCAACCGCCGGCAGAGCGGCGCCAGCCTCTCTCGGATCATCCCCACGGTCAGACTGTGCTCGCTTCGATTCTTCGCCGAGACCGACAGGGCCTCACCCAGCCTCCGGTCCGCCAGAACATCGTCCGAGCGCGGCGCGGACCCGGCAAGCGGCAGCGATTCGACGCTATCTCCGGCGCGCCGCACGAGCAGCTCGGGAGTCGAGCCCACGATCCCATCGAACGAGAAGCTGAAGCACTCCGGAAACGCGGCGGCCAGCGCCCGCACGATGCCGCCGGCCCGAAAGGTCTCTTTGAACCGCAGGGTCAGGTCGCGCGCGAGGACGACCTTGTCCAGACGCCCGGCGCGGATCGCCCGGCGCGCCGACGACACCGCCCGCAGCCAGTCCCCGGCAGGCACCGACGACCCGGCGACCTCGACGAGGTTCCATGGGCGGGGCGCCGCCGGGGCGAGCAGGGGCTCGAAAGACGGCAGCCCACCGACGCCCGAGAGGGTCATCCACGAGCGCCCACCCCGCCGCCCGATCACGACCGAGGGCACAACCAGGCGCGAGCCCGGGATCCGGGGATCGAAGGTGAAGGCGCCCATCCCGAGGGGGCCCGTACCCGGGACGCCGACGTCGTCCTCGATCTCTGCACCGGCCAACCGGCCGGCTAGAGCCTCGGCCGCTCGACCGAACCGGCCCGGGCCCGTCCCCGGATCGAAGGACGCCGCCCGCCCCCATGCCACTAACCCCTCCCCGTCCTTGACCCATGCGAAGCCGTCCCGCTCCGCGCACAACTCGAGGAGGTCCACCGGCTCGTCGAGCGCCACCGTGCGCGACACCAGATCGGCGGCGGTAAGGGTTGCGTGCGCCGTCCTCACGTGCGCGACCCGCTGATGATCTGAGCAGCCCCGAGCCCGACAAGACGGATCCTGCAATCACGGAATCCGGCGCGCTCCAGCATCGACAGGAGCTCGGGGCTCGGTGGGAGGTATGCAGTCGAGCGGGGGAGATAGCGATAGGCGTCCCTGTCCGACAGCAACCCTCCGATCAACGGCACCACACGATGGAAGTAGAGGTGGTGGAACGCGCGCACGATTCTCAGGCGCGGCTCGGCCACCTCGAGGATGGCGATGCGCCCGCCGGGCCGCAGGATCCTGGCCAACTCGAAGAAGAGGCGTTCGAGACCCGCCACGTTCCGGAGGGCGAAGCCACAGGTGACCCCGTCGGCCGCCCCGCCGGCAACCGGCAGCGCCAGCGCATCGGCCTGAACCAACGGCGCGGCGGTGCGCGCCCTCCCCAGCATGCCGCCGGAGTTGTCGAAACCGTTCGCCCGGAAACCTCTCGCTTCGAGCTCGCGGCAGAAGTCTCCGGTGCCGCAGGCGACGTCGAGCACGACCGACGCCGGCGGCAGCCCCAGGGCCTCGACCCCCGCCCTGCGCCAGCCCCGATCGAGCCCTAAGGTCATGATGCGGTTCAAGAGATCGTAGCGGGGGGCTATCGCGTCGAACATCGAGCGGACCTTGCGTACCTTCTCCTCCCCGACCGGGAGGGGAGCCCCGTCACCCCCGCCCCCCCGGCGGCGGGGGCCGAGCGCTAGGGTCGCCACGACACCTCCGGAGGGGCATGGTCCGCCTGGGCCCGGATGGCCTCGATCTCAGGGCCGGCCCCGTCGAGCTCGAGACGCGCCTGCGCAGCCTGCAGGAGCACGGCCCTGAAGTGATGGCCGATGAGCGCCGTTGCGGCAGGCAGCATCTTGGAGAACGCGTCGATGAGCTCCTGGGCGGCCTCCACCTCCGAGGACGCCGACGCCCGGATCGGAGCGCGCACGAAACTGTGAAACAGCTCGACCGCGTGCTCGGCGGTGGCCCGCATGGAGCGGTCGTGGGCGCGCGCAAGGGCCAGGAGCTCTTCCAGGGGAACCCCCGTCTCCAGAAGGGCGATCCCCGCCTCGAGCGCCCGCACATCCGCCGGTCCGTAACCGGCGGATCCCCGGCGCTCGACCGGGCGCAGGAGCCCCTCGTCGTCCAGAAGGGTGATCAGCGCCGGCTGGAGACCGGTGCGCTCCGCCAGCTCCGCCGCCGATAGAAGGCCGGGCTCGGCGGCCCCGCCGGGCTCGTCTCCCCCGCTGGCCAGGGCGCTGACAAGCGCCTCGTCCGCCGCGTCGAGATCGCCGGACAGGAGCCTTCCGATCGACGTAAGCGAGAAGCCCTTGCCCTTCAAATCCAAGATCCGCCCCAGCCTTCGCAGGTGGTCACCGGAGTACCAGGCAATGCGGCCGTCCCTCTCGGGCGGCGGCAGGAGTCCCCGGGTCTGGTAGAAGCGGACGGTGTCGACGCGCACGCCCGCTTTCGCCGCCAGCTCATCGACCCGATACCTCATGAGTGTTTACTCTACGAGTATTTGCTCGCAACGTCGAACCCCGCTCAAGGTGCGATCTGGGGGACCAGATGGTCGTATGGCAACCGTCTCGCCCCACACAAAGGGGCCTCCTGACTCGGTGGGCGCCCCCCTCAGGACGGTGGGTGGGGCTGGTCCGCGTAGGTGCCCAGCGCATGGGCGGCCGCGTCGGCCAACTGGCCCAGCCCGAGGTTGCTGTTGTTGCCGAAGGTGTCGCAGGCGAGGTGATAGCAGGGGTCGTAAGGCTTGCCGGCGCTCCCTCCGAAGACCTCGGCCTCGGATGGGCTTTTTATGCCCTCCGCCCCGCTGAAGAGGCCTCCGACGGGTATCCCGGCTGCGCTGAACGCGGCATGGTCGGATCGACCCTCGAGCGGGACGGGCTCGGTGGCGAGCTCGCGCTGTCCGAAGTACCGGGCGAACCGCGCCTCGACTGCGGCGGTGCGGAGCTCGTACGGCGACTCCGGGTCCGGGCCGGCGATGTCGTAGACGAAACGAACGAAGTTCGGCGATCCGAGCATGTCGAAGTTCAGATACAAGGCTATGTCCTCCCTCTCGTCGGCCCCGAGATTCCGAACATAGGCGGCGGAGCCGAGCAGGCCCTCCTCCTCGCCCGCCCAGAAGGCAAATCGCACCCCGTTGTGGGTGTCCGGGTCGAGGAGTGCCAGCCTGAGCGCCATCTCGAGGACTGTCGCCACTCCCGAGCCGTTGTCGTTGATCCCCGGCCCGCCCCCGACCGAATCGAGGTGAGCGCCGGCCATGACGACCTCCTCGCCATCCCCCGCTCTGTCGGCGACGACGCTCCGGGCCGGGCGGAGCCCGCGTATGACCCGGGCGGAGACCTTGAGCTCGCCGCTCGCCTCGGCAAGACGCCCGATCGAGGCACCGGCCGCCTCCGACGCCGACAAGACCGGTATTGCGACCTCGGCATCGGGTCCCAGGGTGCCCGGGAAAACCGGCGCAGAGTCTCCTGCCGCCCCCCGAGCCGAGACAATGACCGCACCGGCGCCGGCGGCCTCGGCGTTGCCGGCTTGAACCAGGTAGGGGCAGCTCGCCACACCCAACAAGGCGACGTCACCCGCACGAAAGCCGTCGAAGTCGTCCGGCTCGCAGCCGCTGCTGTTGCCCGCCCGATCCACCGGCGTGACCCGCTCCGACACCCGGCCGGCGCCGGAATAGGCCATGAGGGAGAAGTCACGCCCGTTCACCAACTCCGCCTCTGGAGATTCAACCGGCGCGAGCCTCGCCGGCCTCGCCTCGGCCCACGTGTCGATCCGCACCCGTGGGTAGCTGACGCGGTAGCCGGCCCCGAGCAAGCGCGTCGCCACATAGCGTACCGAGCGCGCGTATCCGGACAGCCCCGCCGCCCGGTTGCCGTGGGAGTCATCGGCGATGCGCTGAAGCGCGCGCTGATGCCGCCTGATGCCCGGCACCGTCACGGCCTCGGTCAAGCGGCGGGCGAGAGCTGAGGGCGGCCCGTCAGACGCAAACCGAGCCTTGCCCTCGGGGGCGGGTGGGCTGCCGGTGCACGAGGCCAGCAGGAGCAACGCCGCCACAAGCGGGCCGTCTCGGCGCGCCATGGTCCCGGTGATAGCCATATGAGAGTAAGCATCTCAAGTCGTCGGCGATCGAAAGGCAACCCCATGCGCGAAATGAGCGCGGAAGAGGTCCGTGAGTTTCTGTCCGCCGGAACCCGTACCGCGCACCTGGCAACGGTCAGAGGCAACGGAACCCCGCACGTCGCGCCGGTGTGGTTCGTCCTCGACGGAGACGACCTCGTTTTCACCACCGGGGCCACCACGGCGAAGGGGCGCAATCTGCAGCGCGCTCCCAACGTTTGCCTCTCGATAGATCAAGCGAGCCCGGCATACTCCTTCGTCCAATCACCGGCGAGGCATCGCTGAGCGAGGACAAGGGTGAGCTGCTTCGTTGGGGGACGATGATCGGCGGTCGCTACATGGGTCGGGAGCGGGCGGCCGGCTTCGGGGCCCGAAACGCTGTTACGGGAGAGCTGCTCGTCCGCGTGACCCCCATCAGGGTCATCGCGGTGGCGGACGTCGCCGACTGATGCCCTACGTCGTCGTGGGGTAGCCGGCGCTGTTCCAGGCGCTCATCCCACCAATGACGTTCACCAACGGTGGTTCCTTGCGCATCATCGCCAGCAGGCTTCCCCCGACCGACGAGCGGTATCCGCTGCCGCAAACCACTGCGAGTGGTTTTCCGGTGGGGATCTCGTCGGCGCGCTGGGGAAGCTCCGCTCCCGTGATGAAGTGAGCCCCCTGGATGTGCCCGTCGGCCCACTCGGCGGGCTGCCGCACGTCGAGAACGTTGACCTCACCCGACGCAACCAGCTCGCGCAGCCGGTGGACCGTCACCTGCGGGAGCACCTCCATGTCCTGAGCCGCCTGGCGCCAGGTCGGCATCCCACCGGCGAGCCACCCGGCCGGGACGCGGTAGCCGATCCTCAGGAGCTGCCAGGCCGTGGGCCACAGCTGGCCGGGCGTGTCCAGGACCAGCAGAACGTCGACGTCGGGGGGCAGGACCGTGCCCGCCCAGGTGGGAAAGGACGTGCCGAGGCCGACGTTTAGTGCGCCGGGCACATGACCCGCACCAAATGTGTCCGGCGAGCGGCAGTCCAGAACCACCGCACCTCCGGCGCGCCGCTCATCGAACTCGGGCACCGGAAGAGCCTGCGGCTCCGGGAGCACTCCGAGCAGCGGCGGACCTGCGAGGTTCTGCTCCCGCATGCGGCGCCAGTAGGGGGGCACTGCGGGAAGGTTGTCGAGGCGGATGCACTCTTCGACGAACTCCTCCGAGGATGAGACACGTGCCAGAATCGAGTTGGTCTTGCGTTCGAAGCCGATTGTGGTCGACAGCCTGCTTCCGATGCTCCCCCCGCACAGCGATCCCTTCACGTGGGTAGGCCAGACCTCGAGGCCGTCGGGCAGGCTCCACAGGATCTTCTCCTGGATCGTGTGACAGAAAGTGCGCGCCGCCTCCTTGGCCTCGGTTGCACCTTCCAGCAGGTCCGGCCGTGCCAGATCCCCCACCAGAAGCGCGCCGCCCGACATCATCAGCGCCGGCTCGTCCCCCGCCATCCGGTCGTATACCAGCAGGCTCACGTGCTCCGGTGTGTGGCCCGGCGTGTGCAGAACCTCGAACCCGACGTCACCCACCTCTATGGTGGCGCCGTCACGCACGGATCGGTGGTCGTAGCCCAACGGCGCTCCGGTCAGGCCGAGAGCTTGGATCGGGGCGCGGGCCGCCAGCTCCGAGATACCGCTCAGGTAGTCGTTGTGCCCGTGGGAGTCGATTGCGTAACAGATGCGCATTCCCCGGCTCTGCGCCGCTTCGAAGTAGATGTCGACGTCGCGTCGCGGGTCGAGAACCAGGGCTTTGCCCGTGGCCTCGTCACCGACCAGATAGGAGGCGTGTCCAAGACTTTCGAGATAGAACTGCCTGAAGAACATGCAAAGGTCCTTTCTAGTGCTTCAACCCGCTTCGCTTTGCATCCTGCGGATAAGCCCCTCTAGCTTTGGAGAGTGGTGGACGGGATAGGTCTCGGCCGACCCCTCCAGCGAGCGAAGCCCTTCGGGAAGCGACGCCAGCGTGTTGCGGCACCGTCTCTGGACGGCCGCCAGCTGGTCGCGCTCTCTGCATCGCCGCCCGCCGGACATCATCTGTTGCAACAGCGCAGTGCCGCCGGGCGTCGCTTCATCTTCCAGGGCGATGACATCGTGGGCGTAGCCATGATCGCCGCTGATCCGATACACCTGCTTTCGGCCCGGGAGTGTCGCCTTCCCGGTCGAGAGCTTGATCTTCGGACCGTGCACGTCCTCCACGAGCTTGTAGGCCCCGCCCAGCGAAGGGGCGTCTCCACTCGTGCCCATCTGCGTACCCACCCCGAACGCGTCCACGGGAACACCCTCGGCTATGAGTGCTTGTATCTGGTGCTCGTCGAGGTCACCCGACAGCACGATCTGGACGTGGCCGAGGCCCGACTCATCGAGGATCTTTCGAACCGAGAAGGTCAATGTTGCAAGGTCTCCGGAATCGATTCGCACGCCGCCCAACGTGACTCCTTCGGGAGCGAGCTCGTTGGCAACTCGAGCGGCGCGCCGAGCGCCTTCCTCGACGTCGAAGGTGTCGATCAGCAGGACTGCGTCCTGGGGGAAATCGCGCAGGAAGCACCGGAAGGCCTTGACCTCGTCCTCGAAAGCCATCACGTAGGAGTGCGCCATCGTGCCGTTGACCGGGATTCCGAACACCCGGCCGGCGAGGACGTTCGAGCTCGCAGCTGCACCTCCTACGAATGAAGCACGCGCCGCTCTCAGTCCTGCATCGGCGCCATGGTCACGCCGTAGTGAGAAATCGACAAAGCGACGCCCTTGGGCCGCAATGTTCACACGTGCCGCTTTGGAAGCAATCATCGTTTCGAACATGATGCAGTTCAGCAGGAACGTTTCGACAATCTGCGCCTCGATCAGGGGGGCCGTGACGGACAGCATTGGCTCCCCATTGAAGACGGCCTCTCCTTCCGGTATGGCGCGCACCTCACCCGTGAACTCGAAATCGGCCAGATACTCCAGAAAACCGGCTTCGAACTTGTCGAGCGATCGCAGATACGAGATCGCGTCGTTGTCGAAATGCAGTTGGTCGAGGTAATCGAGCGCCTGTTCGACCCCGCAAGAGATCAGAAACTTTCGCTGCTGCGGAAGATGCCGTACGAAGAGATCGAAAGTGGCTTGATCATTCATACCGTGGGCGTGGTAGCTGGCCGCCATTGTGAGCTCGTACAAGTCGGTGAGAAGACCAACGTTGTCGTCCGTGACCCAGGTCATGTGCCGGCCCGATATCGCCCGTGGTTTCATTCCGCTACAACCCCCGCCTTTTCCATGTCCCGTAGCGCAGCCGCGTCGTCTCCGGGCTCGAGATTGACCGCCCGTATCGCTTCCCGCAGCACGGTAACCTCGAAGCCTCTTGCTGCGGCATCTAGCGCAGTTGCCCGCACGCAGTAATCGGTAGCGAGGCCCACAACCACCACCTTGTGCACGCGGCGCTCGCGAAGCATCGTCTCCAGCGGTGTCTGGTCGACCAGTCCGCTGGCCAGATTGTGCTCGCTGAATCCGGAGTAGCCGTCATCGTCACCCATGCCTTTGCGTACCGATGGTCCCCTGACCTCGAGATCGGGATGCAGTGCGGCGCCCCACTTTCCCTGCACACCGTGGACGGGCCAAGTGCCGCCGTGCGGGGCAAAGTGAGGTGTGACCTCGTTGTGCCAGTCCTGCGTGTAGACGACCAGGGCTCCGGCCGAGACGGCGCGGTCCACCTCGCGGTTGATCACCTCGACGACCCGCTCGCCGTCTTGGACGTAAAGGGCGCCCTCCGGGTCGGCGAAGTCGTTCTGGACGTCAACGACTATCAGGGCGGTTCTGTCGTTGTAATCCATCGCTTCCCATCATCGCCCACGGCGGACGCCGGGTGTGCCATCACTGTCATGCACTATCTTGTCCCCATGGACGGCATTGCCATAGAGGTGCAGAACCTGAAGAAGTCCTACGGGTCCCTCGAAGCGGTAGCGGGGATCGATGTGCAGGTCAGACAGGGAGAGGTCTTCTCCCTCCTGGGCCCGAACGGCGCCGGCAAGACCACCACGGTCGAGATTCTCGAGGGCTATCGCGAACGCACCTCGGGCGAGGTAAACGTCCTGGGCTACGACCCGGCTCGCCGCGAACGGGACTTCAAGCAGCGTATCGGCATAGTGCTGCAGTCCACCGGAGTCGAGCCCTACCTCACGGTCGAGGAGGTGATCGAGCTTCACCGCGGCTATTACCCGTCCCCTCGCCCCTTGGACGAGGTCATCGAGGTCGTCGAGCTCACGGCCAAGAGAAAGTCGCGCGTCGGAAAGCTCTCCGGCGGCCAGCAGCGCCGGCTGGATGTGGCGGTGGGACTGGCCGGAGACCCCGAGCTGCTGTTTCTGGACGAGCCCACCACCGGCTTCGACCCCTCGGCGCGCCGCCATGCCTGGGCGATGGTCAAGAATCTCCAGACGCTCGGGAAGACGGTGTTTCTCACGACCCACTACATGGACGAAGCCCAGAACCTGGCAGACCGCGCCGCCATAATCGTGGGAGGGCGGATAGTCGCCGAGGGCCCGCCCGCGACCCTGGGAGGGCGCGCCAATGCCCCCACAAAGGTCACCTTCCTGCTTCCCCCGGGCGCCCCGCCGCTCCCGGGGCATCTGCAACCCACGGTCGGCTCGTCCGGCGGGGTCCAACTCGAGGCCACCGAGCCGATGAGATCGCTCCACGACCTCACCGGCTGGGCCCTCGATAACGACGTGGAGCTCGAGAGCCTGAGCGTGGCGCGGCCCTCCCTGGAGGATGTCTATCTCAGGCTGACCGGTGAGCCGTCCGGTGCCGCGAGCGACCCGGAGGTCGCAGAAGGGACGAGGCCCATATGAGCTCCGCTGCGCTCGCACTGCGCGAGGTCAGGTATCAGAACAAGGCGTTCTGGCGCAACCCGGCGTCGGCGTTCTTCACCTTTGCGTTCCCTTTGATGTTCCTGGTCATCTTCAACCTGCTGTTCGGGAACGAAGAACGGGTCATCGGCGGGGAGAGCACAACCACGGCGACCTTCTATGTGCCGGCGATCGCCGCGTTTTCGGTCATAACCGCCTGCTACACGGACATCGCCATCGGTCTTTCGTTCACCAGGGATGGAGGGATTCTCAAGCGCGTGCGGGGCACTCCCCTGCCCGCCTGGGCTTTCATGGCGGGCCGGATTGTGCACGCGGCGTTGATAGCGGTGCTCCTGGTTGTGATTGTCTGTCTGTTCGGCGTGCTGTTCTACGACGTGAGCATCCCGACCAACACGATGCCGGCGTTTGTGGTTTCGCTCATCGTCGGGGCCGCCACCTTCTGTGCGCTCGGGCTCGCCATCACGTGCGTCATCCCGAACGGTGATGCCTCCCCGGCGATCGTCAACGCCTCCATACTGCCGCTGCTGTTCATCTCCGACATCTTCATTCCTCTCCAAGACGCTCCGGCCTGGCTCACGACATTCGCCAAGATCTTCCCTGTGTGGCACTTCTCGAAAGCCATGCAGGCGGCCTTCAACCCGTTCGAGACCGGCTCGGGCTTTCACCTGACCGACCTTGCGATCGTGGCCGCGTGGGGACTCGCCGGGATGTTCATCGCGGCGCGCTTCTTCTCCTGGGAGCCGCGCCGCTAGAGCCTCGGCCCGAAGGGGATGACAATGTGCTTTGGTACACATTCACCACCCACTGGTGCCCGGGCTCTTAGTACTCGATGCTCGAGTATTCCGCCAGCTTCTCGAGCCGATGGTAGGCATCGATCAGCCGCACCGTGCCCGAGCGCGACCTCATCACTATCGAGGTCGTCACCGCGCTTTCGCCCCTGTAGCGGATCCCCTTGAGCAGATCACCATCGGTTACGCCGGTCGCGGCGAAGAACACATTCTGGCCCGCCACCAAGTCATCGGTGGTCAGCACCTTGTCGAGGTCGTAACCCTCCTGCACCGCACGGTCACGCTCCTCTTCGTCGCGCGCCCACAACCGCCCCTGGATGACGCCGCCAAGGCACTTGAGCGCGGCGGCGGCGATCACTCCCTCCGGGGTGCCACCGGTGCCGAGGAGAAGGTCCACACCACTTCCGTCACGGGCTGCGGCGATCGCAGCGGCAACATCGCCGTCGGAGATGAGCTTGATACGGGCTCCGGCCTCCCGCACCTCTTTGATGATCTGTTCGTGGCGCGGGCGGTCCAACACGATCACGGTCAAATCGGAGATGTCCGTGCGCTTCACCTTGCTCAGACGCTGCAGGTTGTCCGAGGGTGAGGCGTCGATATCGATGATCCCGTTCGCCTCTTCACCGGCTGCGATCTTTTCCATGTAGACACATGGCCCCGGATCGAACATGGTCCCGCGCTCCGAGATGGCGACGACCGAGAGGGCGCCGTTCTGGCCCTTTGCGGTGAGAGTCGTCCCGTCGATCGGATCAACCGCCACATCGACGGCCGGAGGCCGGCCGTTGCCGATGGCCTCACCGTTGTAGAGCATCGGGGCGTTGTCTTTCTCGCCCTCTCCGATCACCACAGTTCCATCCATGTCGACGGTGTCGACCATCAGGCGCATGGCATCGACCGCCGCCTGATCCGCGCCCTCCTTGTCCCCCCTGCCCATCCAGCGGGCGGCCGAAAGCGCAGCCGCCTCGGTCACGCGCACCAGCTCGATGGCAAGGTTGCGATCGGGGGCCTGGCCTTTTTCAGTGTTCGGCATTGCACCTCCCGTGGTCGATAACCAACTCTATCGGGTATAAGGGGCAGCACCATGCCGAGACTGCGTCGCGCCGACTGCTCAGGCCCGGGCATCTCGAGGCGCCGGCGCGGGCGTGGCTGGCAGTACCTCGACGATTGCGGAAGGCGGGTGACCGACCCCGAGATCCTTGCCCGCATCAACGATCTGGTCATCCCACCTGCATGGCAGGAGGTCTGGATCTGCCCCCATCCGATGGGCCACGTCCAGTCCGTGGGGACCGATGCGGCCGGCAGGAAGCAGTACCTCTATCACCCCAGGTGGCGGGAGCGACAGGACCAGAAGAAGTTCGATCACATGCTCGAGTTCGCCCGCTCGCTACCGAAGATGCGCCACGTCTGCGCAGAACATCTGGCGGAAGAAGACTTCTCACGCGAACGGGTGCTCGCCTGTGCGACGAGATTGCTCGACCGGGGGTTCTTCCGGGTGGGTTCGGAGGGATATGCCGAGCAGAATGAGACCTACGGCTTGGCAACAATGCTGAAGCGGCACGTCCAGGTTGACGGTGAAAGTATTGCCTTCGACTTCACGGCCAAAGGGGACGAGTACGGGGGCCCTGCGTTCCAGGGCCCGATCGAAGAGGCGGTGCTGGATCTGCTCGAGAGCAAAAGGAGCTCCGAGGCGGTGGAGAAGACCGCTTAGGGCTCGAAGGGCTCGTCTTGGGTGTTGTCGCAGGACTGATTCCGCTCGGGGCCGTTGCCGGCGAAGGCATCGACGTAATCCCGTGCGGCGGCCTCGT
>JALZIQ010000086.1 GCA_030860205.1 Actinomycetota bacterium
AGGCACGCCTGCTGGGCGGAGAGGATTCTCCGAAAGCCAACGCGCGCAGACTTGCGGGTGTCTACGACGAGGTGGTCGTCAAGCTAGGGGGTGCCGGTGCACTGTGGTGTGAAGGCCGGGGAGATCCACTGGCAGCACCGGCGGTAGACGCAGAGGTAGTCGATACCACGGGTGCGGGCGATGCCTTCTGTGCGGGCTTCCTCGCGGGCTGGTTGAGACGAGCCTCTCCCGAGGTCAACCTGCGAGCTGCCGTAGCGTTGAGCGCAGAGGCGGTGGGCCGGGTAGGAGCGCGTCCGCACTGACAACGCATTGCGCCTCGCCGAAGCACCGTGAGCTTGGTGTCACTTCTCGTGTGGCCCGTTCCCCTTCGGACTCCGTCGGGAGAGTTCTGAAGGAACCGGGCCGGGCCGTGTTACGGGCCCCGAGAGTGCAAGGTGGCGAGTCGGAGGGGAGTGTGGTCTCCGACTGCAGAGACTGAATTATCCCTTGGCCATAGTGTTCCGGTTACCTCCCGTTACTCGCTGAGGTTGCGGATTCGACCGCGTCCGCCAATGGGCCGTTGTATGGTTCCCCGTGGCCCGGGAGAAGGACGTCGGCTTCGATGCCGGCGAGCTTACCGAGCGACGCGCGGGCTTGAGCCGGATCGACGTTCAGTGGCTTTGGAAGAAGACAGGGCACGGACTCTCTCGTCAAGACATCGAGGGTAGCGAGAGCATCGCCGGCGACCAACACTCCCCTTTCGGGGAGATGGAACGAACAATGGCCTTCGGTATGTCCGGGGGTCAGAAGGACCCTCGGACGACCGGGAAGATCAAGCTCGACGCCGTCTTCGAACCCCGAAACCTCGGTGACCCAGCGGGGTGTCATGAAGCCGCGCGCGGTGCCATGGATGACAAAGCCGAGCACGCCGGGTCGCCATAGCCACGGCAACAGACCCGGTACCAAAGTGAACGGCGAAGAGCCTTTCGCCTTCCCCGTCACTCTTCCGACCTCGTCACGATGCGCCCATACGGGGACATCCCATGCCCGACGCGCCTGCTCGGCACTGCCGAGATGATCCGGGTGACCGTGCGTCAGCAGGATGGCGACGACCGAGCAATTTTGTCCGAGGTCTCTCACCGCTTCTCTAAGCCGTGGCCAGCTCCGGGGCCATGCAGTGTCTACGACCGTGACCTCGTCGCCGTCCTGGACGAGATAGCAGTTGACCAATCCATCCCGTAGACGGTAGGTGCCTTCTGCAACCTGTTCAATTGTCACAGCTCACTCCCTCGCTTGCGCTACTCCTGCGCTTGCTCGAGATCCTCATCTGACAGCAAGCGGTCATCCTGCCAGTCAACCTCGGCCGGTCCATCGTCGCTATTCGGACTGGAAGAGCTCGATGGGGTTGCCGCTAGGATCGTCGAGCAAGATCTGTCGGCCCCCCCTGCCGCCGACTACCTGGTTGCGAAAGTGGGCCCCCGCCGCCCGCAGGGACTCGACCTCGGTGTCGAGGTCCTCGACCCCGAGCTGGATGCGGTTCCAGCCACCGGGCTCCGGTTTGCGCCCGTCGGGCATCGGCTGAGCCGCCCCTCCGGGACCCGTCGGTGCGTTCAGAAGCAACCGCAGGTCACCACGGATGAGGCTCGCAAAGCCGGGACCGGGGTGCATGTCGACCTCGAACCCGAGCCAATCCGTGTAGAAGGGGATCGCCGCCTCGACGTCGTTGACGATATAGCGAACGCTGACCGTGGGCATGTTGATCTCCTTACAATGGTGGCAATCATCAGTACTGCTGACGATCACTATAGCGGATAGAATGGGGCCATGCCGCCGGTGACGGAGCTCTCCGATGACGAAGGTCTCCCGCCCGCCCTTTCGGAACGACTCGGGTACCTGCTCGGCCAGGCCCACCTCGCTCACCGCCGGATTGCTGAAGTTCCGCTCGCCCGGCTGAGGCTCGGGGGCAAGGAATTCGGCGCGCTCACGGTCTTGGCTGACGAAGGGCCGCTTTCTCAGCAGCGCCTTGGTGAGAGGATGCGGGTAGACCGTACGACGATGGTTGCGGTTGTCGACGAGCTCGAGCGGAGGGGGTTCGTCGAGCGAGAGCGCAACCGTAAGGATCGCCGAGCCTACGCGCTTCGGGCCACATCGCAGGGCCGCCGTGTGCTTGGTCACGCTAACGAGGTCGCTGAGCGGGCGGAAGCCGAGTTCCTGGCGCCGATCTCCGTCGCGGATCGGATGCGACTCAAAGAGCTTCTCCGAAGGTTGATCGCGCCATAGGGTGTCTCCAAGAACATTGCACCCAATAGTGCTCGGCGTCATCCAGCCGATCGGGCAGGCACGGCCGCAACGAGGCCCTTTGGGAGAGTGAGGCTAGACGGCGGTGCCCTCGTAGGCGCGTCCCGCTGCAGCAGGTGGATTAACCCGTCCCACGAACCCGGCGATGGCGATGATTGTGACCACATAGGGGATCATGCGAATGAACTCCTCGGGCAGCAGCGAGATCACCGGAGCGTCGCTGAGCCTCAGCGGAATCGCTTGTGCCATCCCGAAGAGCAGGGATCCGATCATGACCTTGATGGGGCCCCAATTGCCCAGAATCAGGGCGGCGAGGGCGATAAAACCCAGACCTTGAGTCTGACCCTCTCGGAAGAGCTGGTTGATCTCGATTGCCAGGAAGGCGCCGGCGAAACCGGCGAGGGCGCCCGAGATGCCAACGCCCGCATACCGAAGCGGCGCCACCCTTACACCGAGTGTCTCTGCGGCCTCGGGATTCTCGCCCGCCGAGCGAAGCCGCAGACCAAAGCGTGTGCGATTGAGGACGTAGATCGTCGGGATGGCCACCAGGAATGCGAGAGGGACTACAGGTGACATGTTGCTGAATGCAGCACCTAGCCCTAGAGGGAGTTTGTCGAGCAACGGGATATCGATGGAGTTCAGGTGCGGGATGCCCGGATCGGACTGGGTTGCCTGACCGAAGAAGAGCGCCGACAGAAAGCGCGCCAAACCGATCGCCACGAGGTTGATCACCACTCCGGACACGATGTGATCGACGTGGAAGGTGACGGTCGCAAGCGCATGCACCATCGAGAAGGTCAGGCCTGAAAGAGCCCCGATGAGAAGTCCGGCAACGGGCCCATATTCGACTGTTCCCCAAGCACCCATGATCGTTCCCACGATCATGAGGCCCTCGAGCCCGATGTTGACGATGCCGGAGCGTTCGCTGAACAGCCCGCCGAGGGCCGTGAGGTAAAGGATCGTGAAGTAACGCAGGCCCAACGCGATTGCCGCGCCCAGATCGATGAGCGGCATCAGGCCTCCGTCCGAGAAGCGGCTTCGACCACCGCTTCTTCTCTCAGCTGTCGACGCGCGACGGCGCGCCGCACGAGCTCGTAGGCAACCACCACAGAGAGAATCAGCACGCCTTGTAGGATGATGAGCACTTCGGTTGGAAGCTCGGTCGAGATCGCTATTCCATCCTCCCCCCGGATGAGCACGCCGATCAGAAGCGCGGACAGAGCAATGCCCACGGGGTGGTTGCGTCCCAGGAAAGCCACGGCGATGCCGGCGAATCCGAGGCCGACCTCGTAGTTGTTCCCCAGGTAGCCCTTGTCTCCGAGGAGGTGGTTGAGCCCGACGAATCCGGCAAGCGCTCCAGAGATCAGAAAAACCTTGATTTGCGCCGCACCGATCGATATCCCGCCTGCTTCTGCGGAACCGCTCGAGGAGCCTACGGCTCTCACCTCATATCCGAGTCTCGTCCGGTACAAGAAGAACCAAACGAAGGCGCAAGCCAGCAGAGCGATGGGAAACAGCAGTGTCAGGTGAACCGACGAAGGAAGCCCCAGCGGTTCAGCGATGCTCGGCATAAGAGCTTTACCGGGAAACAGATTGGTGCGCAGATCGACACTCTGCTCACCAGTGCTCTTGAGCGGGTTGAGGATCGCCCACGCCACAAGGCTGATTGCGATGCCGTTCATCATGATCGTTGTCACGACCTCGTGCGCGCCTGTCTTGACCTTTAGGATGGCGGGGATGGCGGCCCACAGAACCGCACCGAGGGCCGCAGCCATCACCACCGCCGGAATCAGTAACACGCCGGGGAGCCAGTCGAGATAGAGAGCCGCTATAGCAGCGGTGAGCATTCCGACGATGTACTGGCCTTCGACACCGATGTTGAACATGCCTGCCTTGAAGGCCACCGCAACAGCCAGTCCGGAAAAGATCAACGGGGTTGCGTTCTCTGCGACCTGAGCGATGTCCTCGGGGCGAGCGGTGGCGTAGTTCCACACAGTTGCGTAGACGAAGAGGGGGTTGGCGCCGTACAGCACGATGATGATGCCGCCGATTGCTCCTGCGAACAACGCAGCGCCTACGAAGGCCAGAATCTGGCCCGCAACGAACTCGAGCCGGGGCGAACGGCTTCGCTTCGGCGCACCGGAAGCCGCCGTCGCCATCAGCGCTCTTTCACCGAAGCTCCGGCCGCTTGGGTGCGGCCACCCGTCATCCCGACCCCGATCTCCTCTGGCGGCGCATCAGGTGCATACTCGCCGCTGATCTTGCCCTCGTAGATGGTCAGTATGCGATCGGACAGCTCATAGATCTCGTCCAACTCTGCCGAGATCAACAACACAGAGCGCCCTGCCGACTTCTGTTCGAGAATCTGCTTCCACACGAACTCGATCGCGCCGACGTCGAGGCCGCGGGTCGGCTGGTGGGCGATGAGGAGAATGGGTTCGTCCTCCAACTCACGCGCAAGTATGAGCTTTTGTTGGTTGCCTCCGGAAAGAGTTGCCGCAGGTACGGTTATCCCGCGCGCCCTGACGTCGAAGTCCTCCATCAAGCGCGTCGCGAGCTCCTTGATCTTCCTGATGGCCAGCGCACCCCAGCGGCCGGAGTACGCAGTCTCGGACTGCCGCCCCAGCACGGAGTTCTCCCACAGCGTCATGTCGAGGATCAGACCGCGGTGATGTCGGTCTTCGGGAACGTAACCGACGCCCAGTTTCCTCAGCTGAGCGACGGTGCCACCGGTCACATCCGTGCCGGCAATGGAGAGTCGTCCGGAGTCGGGGGTGCGCAGGCCGATCAGAGCCTCGGCCAGCTCTCGTTGACCGTTGCCTTCCACCCCCGCGATGCCCAGAATCTCTCCAGCCCTCACCTCGAGGCTCACTCCGTTGAGATGACTGCCCAAGCACAGATCTTGGACCTCGAGCACCGGCTCGCCAACCTGTACCTCCGGCTTCTCCAGCTGGAAGAGCACCGGCCGTCCGACCATCATCTCTGCCAGCTTGTTCTTCGAGCTCTCCTCCGGACGGGTTGCACCAACCACTCGCCCGCGCCGCAGCACCGTGATCCGGTCGGCGATTTCGAGCACCTCGTCGAGCTTGTGGCTGATGAAGACGATGGTCTTGCCGTCGTTTCTGAGCCTGCGCAGGTTGTCGAAGAGGTCTTGTGCCTCCGACGGTGTGAGCACGGCGGTCGGCTCATCGAGGATGAGCAAGTCGACCCCCCGGTAGAGCGCTTTCAGGATCTCGACCCGCTGCTGCTGGCCGACCGAGAGCTCATCGATGCGGCGGTCTGGATCGACGTCGAATCCGTAGCTTCCCGCGAGCTGTGCGATCTTGCGCTCTGCATCGCCAGCGTCGAGGACGGGCCCGCCCTCCGCGCCGAGAATGATGTTCTCGGTGACCGTGAAGCGATCGACGAGAACGAAGTGCTGGTGGACCATGCCTATGCCGAGCGAGATCGCGACGCGCGGAGAAGTCACCTTGACCTCATGCCCTTTGACGAGGATGCGCCCCGCGTCGGGCGGATACATCCCGTAGAGGACCCGCATCAGCGTCGATTTGCCGGCGCCGTTCTCACCAATGAGCGCATGGATCTCACCCGACTCGAGGGTGAGATCGACGGCGTCGTTTGCGACGATTCCGGGAAAGCGTTTCGTGACCGCCTCGAGCGCGATCAACTTCGCCCTGGGGCCGGGCGAAGTTGGTGCGGTGGCCTCGGTCGCCGTCATCTGTCCTGGCTGGGACCTACGCGGCCGGCTCCGTCGGGACCTTGATCTGGCCGTCGATGATCTCTTGCTTCAATTTGTCCAGCTCGTCTTGTATCTCCTGGTTCAGCAACTGCGGGTTGTCGTTGTACTGGTTGACCGCGTAGCCAACGCCGTCCTCGGCCAACCCGAAGGTCTGATAGCCCTTCTGGAAGTCGTCGTCGGCTACCTGCTGGATCGCCTCGTAGACTGCCGTGTCTACCCGCTTGAGCATCGAGGTCAGTATCAGCTTTCTCTGTTCGGGGCTTGCGGTGAGGGACTGGTCCGAGTCCACCCCGATCGCCAATCCGTCTTTTTCGACTGCCGCCTTGAAGAGGCCTGCACCCGATCCGCCGGCGGCATGGTAGATGACGTCCGCGCCGCCGTCGTACATCTTCGACGACAGGGCTTCGCCTTTGGTGGGGTCGACGAACGCGGCGGTGGAGTCGCCGATGTACTCGACCAGCACCTCGATGTCCGGCTCGATCTCCTTGGCCCCGGCCGTGTAGCCGGCTTCGAACTTCTCGATCAGCCCGGTCCCCTGTTGGCCTCCGAGGAAGCCGATGGTTCCGGCCTCCGACTTCATCGCCGCCGCTGCGCCGACGAGAAAAGAGCCCTCCTCTTCTTTGAAGACGAGATTGGAAACGTTCGGCGCTTCTTCGGCGAACCCGTCTACCACTGCAAAGTTAACGTCGGGGTAATCGGACGCGATCTCGTTGATCCCCTCCGAGAAAGCAAAGCCGACCGCGACTATCAGCTCGAAGCCCTCGTCGGCGAGGGCGATGACGTTGTCATCGCGATCCGATCCGGTGGCGTTGGCTTCGATGAACTCGGTGTCTTCCTCCGCGAGGATGCCCTCGTCGATTGCCTGCTGCAGGCCCCTGTTGGCGGCGTCGTTGAACGACTTGTCGCCCAGACCACCGACGTCGAAGGCCAGGCCGACCCTGATGCCGGCGTCGCCGCCTCCGCCGCCTCCGCCCGGGCTCTCCCCCGGACTGCCGCCCCCGCAGGCCGACGCCAGCAATGCGGCGGCGAGAACGACCGCGAACCACTTCCCAGAACGCATGTAAAGGACCTCCCTCTTGGCCCGGCCCGTGGTCGCACCGTCGACCGTCTCGGGGACCACTCTCCTTCAGCATAAGGGTGGAGGGCGGACAACAGTTAGGGTTTGGGGCCGATGAAGATCTATACGAAGAAGGGCGACGCGGGGACCACCGGTCTGCTCTACGGGGGCCGGGTAGACAAGGACGACATCCGTACGGAGGTGTACGGGACCCTCGACGAGACGGTGTCGGCCCTCGGCGTGGCGCGCGCCGGCGGCCTCGAGACGAGGGTCGAGGACGTGGTCATCCGGCTGCAGAAGGAGATGTTCGTGGTCGGCGCGCAATTGGCGACCGCCGGCGAGCACCAGGACAGGCTGCGGGTGGGTGTCTCGAAGGTGTCCCCCGCGATGACCGAGCGCGCAGAGGCCGACATCGACGCCCTCGTCGGTGAGCACCCCATCCCCCAGGAGTTCATACTTCCCGGGGAAACACCCGGTTCCGCCGGCCTCGACCTCGCCCGCTCGATCATCCGGCGCGCCGAACGCGCCGCAACCCGCATGAACCGCGCCGGGCTCGTACCCGATCCCGAGATACTCCGATACCTAAACCGGGCGTCGGACCTGTTGTTCGTCCTGGCGCGCTTCGAGGAAACCGAACGCGGCCTCAGGCCGCAACCGTCGCGACAGAATGAACGGAGGAGCGAGTGAAGCCCTTCCGGTACTGTCCCGCCTGCGCGACGGAGCTGGATGCCCCCGCCTTTGACGGTGGGGGCCGCTGTCCCGACTGTGAGCGTTCCTGGTATCGCAACTCGTCCCCGACCGTGGGGGCAGCAATCGTGCACGACGGGCGCGCGCTGGTGACGGTGCGGGGGCGGGAGCCCGAGAAGGGCCGGCTTGACGTACCCGGGGGCTTTCTGGGCCCCGGCGAGCACCCCCTTGACGGCCTGCGTCGCGAGGTCAAAGAGGAGCTCGGCATCGACGTCGACGCAACCGTCGAGGACTGCATCTCGATGGCGATTCACCGTTACGGTCCCGAGGGGGACTTCGTGCTCGCGCTGGGTTTCGAATCGTCCGTGTCCGGCGAGCCGTCAATGGACGAGGTCACCGGGAGCGATGATGTGGCGGAGGTTCGCTGGGTTTCCGCCGAGCAGCTCGAGGATTTGGATTTTGCTTGGCCCCATGACCGTGAGCTCTTGAGAAAGGCGCTGACAAATGGAAGATCGTGACCTTGCAACCCTGCTCGGCTGGACCAGAGTTGGAGTTGGAGCGGCGTTCCTCTTCGCCCCCGCCAAGACGTCCAAGCTGTGGATGGGGCAGAACGTCGATTCCGTCTACACGCGCATGGCGGGCCGGACGCTGGGAGCGCGCGATATGGCCCTGGGGGTCGGATTGCTGACGGCGATGCGGCGCGGCAGCCCGGCGCGCGGCTGGCTCGAGGCGGGGGTGCTCGCCGACTCGGTCGACACTTTCAACGCCGGCGTCGGGTTGCGCCGGCTTCCCAAGATACGCAGCCTGCTCTTTGTCGCGGCAGCAGCCGGGTCCGTGGCCGCGGGCCGGCGGCTGACGAGCTCGGGCGACCTCGACTGACCTGGCGAGCTAGTCGGCGACACGGTGGAGCTCGGCCCCGAGGTGATGCTGGAGGCTCTGGCCGACGGCCGCCATCCCAACTGAGTAGCTCAGGCTGTCGCCCTCGATCCGAAAGCTGCGGGTGAGCGCGTCCACCCGTTTCGCGGTGGTCGTCTGCCCGACCGTTGCGGTCGCAAGCTCGATGGTCGTGACCCCCCGATCCACCACTACGCGGCCCTCTTCAACCTCGACGATCCCAGAGGGGTGGGCAAGCACGACCTCCAGCCGGTCCTCGGGCTTGGGCCTCCAGAATCCGGTCTCCCCGTGCATGGGGCTTCCGTCGGCAAGCGACCAGGTCGTCTGGGAGTAGGCGAGAAACGGCCTGCCGATGTGCCAGAAGCGGACCTCTTCGCCGTAGGAGAACGGGTCGACGGTGGGATAACGGCCGGCGCCCTCACCCCTCCAGGCACCGATCAGAAACTCGAGCGGCCTGACGTCTTCGTGCAGTGGCGGGCTCTCGATCATGCTTCAAGCGCCTCTTCTATGTCCTGCGACGGCGTTCGGGGGTAATGGGACCGTCCCACGCACACCACGATACCTCCCAAGCCGTAGAGGACGGTGGTCACCGGCTGATAGGGACACGAACCGGTTCCGCAGGCGCTCGCTCGCGAGCTGCCCTGAGAGAGCCCACCTGCATGGCTCGCCCTCGACAGCGGGCGGGGAGCGACGGGGCAGTTGAGCTCTCTTCGTCGTCGGGTCAGCCTTGGGCGAGTAACTTGGCCAGCTTCTCCCGAAGAACCCTGTGACCCTCTTCGCCGAGGATCTCCGTGATCCTCGCTTCTAGCCCGACGATCGCCTGTTTGCCGGCTTCGATGGCGGCGCGGCCGAGGGCGGTGAGCACGATGAGTTTGGCCCGCCGATCACTGGGGTCAGGCTCCCGGGTGATGTAGCCGAGGTCCTCCAGCTCGTCGATTAACTCCCCCATCGCCTGCGGGGTGATGTTGGCCCGTCGGGCCAAATCGGTGAGCCGGGAACCCTCGGGATCGATCTGTGCGAACACCGCCGAGTGTTTGGGCTTTTGCGGAAAACCGGCCGCAACCACCCCATCCACGATCTGGAAGCCGAGAAGGCTGTAGGCCTGACCGAGCATGGCGATGGTGTTGATGCGGTTGGGCTGGGTGGATCCCGAATCGGGTTGCATGCTCACAGGATAAATACTAAGGTATGCCTGAAAGACAAGGATCCTTAACAGATTCTCGCCAACAATGGGGAGGTACGGAGCATGAGCGGGGTGTTGCCAACCGGAGCAGAAACACGTCGGGGTCCGGGCCCGGTTCCGGCCGCAGATCAGCGGTCCCCGGGATTTGGCTGGCGTCGTCTTCAGGTGCTCGCGGTCATCGGGGTGCTGGGAACCTTGCTCATTCCGATGCTGGTCCAACTCAGCGTCGAGGCCTTCCTACTGGCCATGGCGGTCCCTTTCATCATCGGGTTGCTCGTGATGCTTCGTTGGCTGCGGGCCGGTGTCATCTGGCTGGGAGTGGTCTCGTTGGCGGAGCTGCTGTTCAGCGCCCCGTTCCTGGCCGGCGCGCTGACCCAGCCAGAGTCCACGGCCGACTTCATTCCACTTTATGTCTTCACCGTTTGCACTCTGGTAGGAACGGTTGCTTCGATTCCCTCGTTTCGTGAGGGCCGTGGCCCGGCCGCCTCCAGGCGGGCAGGCGCGGTCGCCTTGGCAGCCGGAGCGCTGATCGTTGCCGGTGCGGTGGTCTCAGTGGTTGCGGCTGCAGGGATAGAGAGCGTGCCGGCGCGTCAGGGCGACATCCGCATGGTCACGGAAGAGATCGAGTTCCGTCCGGACGCTGTCGAGGCTGAGGGTACGACCGTTTCGGTGCACGTCACCAATAGGGACAGCACCCGTCACACCTTCACAATCGATGAGCTTGGAATCGATCTCAACCTGCCGCCCCACAGCCAGCAAAGAGTTAGCTTCGAGGCAGATCCCGGGACCTACCGCTTCTTCTGTCGTCCCCACGACCCCAGCATGCAGGGCGAGCTGCGGGTGCAGTAGGGCCGGGCCATTACCGTCCGTAACGTTTCCAGGACGGAGGCCGGTCACGCTGGCAGATGACCGATGACGCTTGAGATGGTGAACGAAGCTGGAGGGGTGAAGATGCGCCGACGAGCGTGGGGATGACCCCGGGCGGCCGACCGGCAGGGGCTCGTTCGTGGTTGGGCGGACTGGCGTGGATTCTATGGGCGCTGGCCATGCTCGGCTTGGTCGCGGTTCCCTGGTTCGATTACCTGCTGCGTCAAGCCGGTCGCCCAGACCTGGTCCAGCTAACCCCCGGCGCCGTCCCGCCCATTCTGGCCGTTGTGAGCGGGGCCACAATCGGTGCGGTGCTGGCCAGCCGCCGACCCCGACATCCGGTCGGCTGGCTGCTGTTGGGTCTCGCCCTTTCCCTGATCGCCACCGCGGCGGCTGCGCAGTATCTCGTCTATGGGCTGCTGGTCCGTCCCGGTGCACTGCCGGCCGCCCACTACGCGGCCCTGTACTATCCCGCCACCGCGTTCACGGCGCTGGCCCTGGTCGGCTTTGTCCTGCTGCTCACGCCCACCGGGTCGCTGCCCTCGGCCGGCTGGCGCTGGTGGGCCAGGGGCACGGTGGCCGCGCTGGCCGTCTTGCTGATGGCGGTCACGCTGGCGCCCGAACCGTTGGACCCGCGCTACGAGGCGCTCGGTGGCCCGTTCGACTTCCGCGGCTTTAACGGAGTCTTGCTGGTCGCCAACCGGGCGGGTTTGGCCGTCACCCTCCTGGCCGTGGTGGTCGCTGCTTGGTCCATGGTGGTGCGATACCGGCGCGCCCGCGGCGTCGAGCGCCAACAACTGCGCTGGGTGGCGGGCGCGGCGGCGCTGGCAGCGCTGGCGGCCCTCGTCGTTCTGGCCGGCTTGGCGATGGGGGTCCCTGGTGCTACGGCCCTGGTGACCTGGGCCGCCGGGGTCTGCCTAGCGGTCCTGCCGGCGTCGATCGGCGCGGCGATCCTGCGGTATCGGCTGTACGACCTGGACCGCATCATCAGCCGCACGTTGGCCTACGGGCTGCTCATGGTCGTGTTGGGTAGCGGTTACGCCGGGGTGGTCCTGACGCTTGGGCAGCTCCTGGGGCGGACGTCTAGCGGAGCGGTCGCCGTGGCCACGCTGACGGTGGCCGCGCTATTCCGGCCGGCCCAACACCGCATCCAGGCCGCCGCCGACCGCCGCTTCAACCGGGGCCGTTACGACGCCGCCAGGACGATCCAAGTGTTCGGCGACCGACTGCGCCAGCAGATCGATCTGGACACCCTAGCCGCCGAGTTACTGGCGGTGGTCGATCAGACCATTCAGCCGACCCAGGTATCACTGTGGCTTCGACCTTCCCGAGGTGTGTCCCAGGGACCCGAGCCTGAAGGGGCGCGGTCGGATAGCGGCCGCTCGCACGGACCGGCCTAAGGCGGGGCAGGGACTGCGTCTGGGGTCGCGACTTCGGCCGGAGCGTGCCCGTCCTCGGTCACGCGTACGAGTGAGGCAAGCTCCCGCCCCAGGGCGGTCGGCCCGAGGTGGGTCTCGACGCTCATGGGGCCTCCCCGGGGGGCGACGTCCTTGACGAAGAGCTCGGTTCCGGGGCTGATGCCGATCTTGTCGAGATAGGGAAGGACATCCTCTTTGACCTCCGATATCTGCGCGACCGGACCGCCATCGCCGGGCTCGAGATCGCTCAGACGGCGTAGCCGGCGCAGGTCCACCGGGCAGATGGGATGGCCGTGGGGGCAGAAGTCGGGGTAGTCGAGCGCCTTCGCCATGGCTTCCTCCACCCGGGCCGAGATCGCATGCTCGATCTTGTGCGCCTCCCCGTGGACTTCGTACCAGGCCATCTGGAGCTTCTGCACGAGCAGGCATTCCACCAACCGGTGCCTCCTCAGCATGGTGTGAGCGAGACGGCGGCCGTCCGGGGTCAAAAGAATCGTGCCGCGGTCCTCACGGCTGAGATAGCCCTCTCCCGCCAGACGCTTGAGCATCTCGGAGGCCGAGGGAAGCGACACCTCCAGGGTTCTCGCCAGCACCGTCGCAGTGATGCGATCGCCGTCCTCCTCGAGGCGCTTGATCTCCTCGAGGTAGTCCTCCATGCCCCTCATGGTCCCAGTCTAGGCAAAAACAACGGGCCCACTTCCTTGGCCGATTGGAGGGCGTGTGCTAGCCTCGCCCGCTGTGCTTGGGAGGCCGGGGAATCTAATAGTAATTGGCGTCGCCATTGCTGCGTTCTCTTTGGCAACGGGTCTGCCGGCAGCAGCCAGGGAGATACCGGCGACGGGCTCCCTGGAGAGGCTCGAGCGGCGGATGTCGAGCCTCCAGAGCGAGCTCGACGAGGCCGCCGCCACCATCGACCGGCTCCAGTCGGAGGCTGCCGTCGTCCGGAATCGGATCACCACCCTACGGAGACGCCGCGCCGTTCTCGAGAACAGGAGCAGCAGGCTCCGGGCCCGGCTCGCGGAAAGGGCAGGGGAGCTCTACCGCTCCGGCTCGGGGGAGCTGTTGGAGGTCCTCCTGAGCTCTCAGAGCTTCAGGGAGCTGACCGAGAAGGCCGAGCTGCTCGTCCACGCCTCGGCAGAGGACAACGCCATGTTCATGAGGTATGCGCGGGCGCGCGCTGCGCTGGCGGGGTTGGCTGAAGAGCTGATCGAGCGGCGACGGGATCTGAACGGGACGACCGCGGATCTCAGGGGGGTGGCGGAGCGGCTCCGGGAGCGGCTCCGGTCCGTGGCCGGCGAAGTCGAGGACGTAAAGGTAAAGCTTGCGGCGCAGCGCGCCAGGAGGAGGGCCAAACGGAGTCGAGCGGCCGAGACCGCCTCGGCCACCGGTGTTCCCCCTGCCTCACTGCGGCCGCCCGCGACTTCGATCGGGCCCAGGACATGCCCGGTTGCCGGCCCGGTGTCGTTCGTCGACAGCTGGGGGGCCCCCAGGGCCGGGCACACCCACGTCGGAGTCGACTTGCTGGCCGATTACGGGACCCCGGTCGTGGCGATCGTGTCCGGTACCGTCACCTATGCCGGTTACGACGGTTCGGGCGGAAACATGATCTTTCTGTCCGGCGAGGATGGAAACGACTACTGGTACATGCACAATCAGGCCAATCTCGTGACGGGCGGAAAGGTGGTCCGTGGCGAGCAGATCGCCACCGTGGGCGACACCGGCAACGCCGTCGGCATCCCGCACGTCCACTTCGAATATCACCCGGGCGGCGGCGGCCCGGTGAATCCCTATCCGGTGGTTGCGCCGATCTGCTGAGACGGGCCGGCGCGGCAGGCCTTGTCTAGTTCCCGAGACGCCGATATGGTGAGGAAATGGTCGAGCACGAACGCCGCCTCATCGACCGCCTCCTGGAGCCCACCTACACCCAGGATGTCGGCTCCCTCAGGCTGGAAGAGCTACGGGTAATGCGAGAGGAGTGCCGGGAGGCCGAGACCGAGCTCTCCTTCGAGCGCAGGTTGTGCCACGCTCGCATCGACATCCTAACGGCCGAGCTGGAGCGACGAAAGAGCGGCCTCACCGACTCCGAGTTCCTTGAACACCTGCCTCAAATCCTGGCGGACGGACAGCCTCCGGCGGTGGATCTCAGGGAGTCTCCGCTTCCCTGGCGTGCCCCCGATTTCTCGCTTCCTCGCAGCGCCGACGTCCAACGTCAAAGGGTCGACGAGATCGTCGGCGAGGAGACCCTCGCCAGGCTGACGGAGGCTCCGCCCGAAGAGATCAAGGGGATCATCGAGTCGCTTGCCAGGCACGAGCGAGAGCTCTCGACCCGGCGCACCGGGGTTCACGGGGTCATGGACGTCATCCAGGGCGAGATCGTCCGCAGGTACACGAGCGGCGAGGCGGACCCGACCGCGGCTCTGGGCTGACCCGCCTCTCCCGCCCCTGGCGCCGGGCCCACTAAACTAAGGTGGACGGCTATGCCATTACGGGTGAGCCTCGAATGTGACGAGGGCTGTTTCGAAAGCGTCGAGTGGGGCCACCTGCTCGAGCGCGACGTCGACCGCCACATCTTTGCGACCCCCGAATGGCACAAGGTCTGGTGGGAGGAGTTCGGCTCGGACAAAGACCTCCTCTTTCTGACGATGCGGCGCGATAGGGACGTAGCCGCCTTCGTCCCGCTCTACCGAAAGATCGAGGACGGCCGAAAGATCCTTCGCTTCGTCGGGGGCATCGAGCTGACCGACTATCTGGGCCCCATCTGCTCGTCGGCCGACCGCGCAGATGTCGCAGACGCCCTGACCGAGTGGCTCGAATCCACCGACACCGAGTGGGATGAGTTCGACGCACACAACATGCCCGTCCCGTTCGGTTTCGCCGAATTCCTCGTGGAGCGGGCCGACAGGCGCGGATTCAGTTTTTCGCTGGAGCAGGAAGAGACGTCTGCCATCCTCCCGTTGCCAGAGGATTGGGATCTTTATCTCACGGCATTGGATTCGAAGGAGCGCCACGAGCTTCGTCGCAAGCGCCGGCGGCTCGGGCGCGACTATCCCGACGCGGCTTTCCGCACTTCCACCGAAGAAACCTTCGAGCAGGATCTCAAGATCTTCATCGAGATGCACCGGGAGGCCGAAGGTGACAAGGGCCATTTCATGGGTCCGGAGATAGCCACTTTCTTCGAGCGCCTCGCCAGGGCCTTCGTGCCCCTCGGGTGGCTGCGGATGGACTTCCTGGAGATAGGCGACCGGGCCGTCGCCTCGACCTACGGTTTCGAGTTCGACAAGACCTTTTATCTCTACAACTCAGCCTACGAACCCGACGCGGCGCGTATCTCGCCGGGGCTGGTCCTGGTTTCCGAATTGGTTAAAGAGAGCATCGCCAAGCATTTCGAGGTGGTCGACTTCCTGCAAGGCCCCGAGCGCTACAAGTATCAGCTGGGCGCGCAGGCAGTACCGCTGAACAATGTGCAGATCCGAAACTCACATTAGCGAGACAAAGGGCCCCATCCGAGTTCCTGCGGCCACTTTATCTGCCGGCGAGCGCTCTCAGGAAGAAGCGCAGGTTGGCGGGGCGCTCGGCCATCCGCCTCATGAGGTAGGGGTACCAAGCCGAGCCAAACGGGACATAGACGCGCGTTCGGTAGCCGGCATCGGCAAGGCGTTGCTGTAGATCACGTCTGATCCCGTAGAGGAATTGCAGCTCGAAACCCTCTTTGCCGACGCCGGCCCGGCCGGCGGCGTCCATGCAGTGGTCGATCAGGTCTCCGTCGTGAGTTCCGATGGCCGGGTCGCTTCCGTTGGCAAAGAGCCAGTCCGTGAGCCACGCGAACTGTGCGTCGATCTCCCCCTTCTTCTGCACGGCAACCTCGGGTGATTCGGAGTAGGCCCCTTTGATGAGGCGGATCTTGGGGCGCAAGCCGGCCATGGCCTGCAGATCGGCCGGCGTTCTCCGCAGGTATGCCTGCGCCGCAAGCCGGACGTCGCCGAAGTCAGCCTGTAGCGCCCGGTAGACCTCGAGGGTGTCCCCCACAAAGGCGGACTGCTCCATGTCGATCTCGATGTAGGTGCCTATCGACCGGGCCTCGGCCGCAATCCGGCGTACGTAGTCGATGCACCCTGCTTTGTCGAATGCAAGCCCGAGCTGGGTCGGCTTGATCGTCACGGTCGTGTCGATGCCCGTCTCTTCGATGCGCTTGATCGAGGCAAGGTGTTCGTCCGCCGCCTGCGATGCGCCCTCCGGATCGTTCACTCCTTCCCCCAGCAGATCGAGGATCCCCCCGATGCCGCTTTGGTTCAGCTTGGTGATGGCGTCGACCGCGTCTTCGAGCCCGTCCCCTGCAACAAAGCGCTCGACCACCGATCGCGACAGGCGATGGTCCATGATCAAGCTCTTTATTCGAGGTCTCTCCGAAACCGACATCAAGCTACGGGTCAGCACGATTGGCCTTTCTCTTTCCGGAATCCCACCGATGACGCCACCGCCGCCCGGGGACCGGCGAGTCTCTGCAATGATAAGCGCCAAATGGCAATGCTTTCCGTTCTCGGTGGAGGTCGCATAGGAGAGGCGCTGGTGGCGGGACTGCTCGCCTCGGGGTGGTGCGGGCCCGGTGACATCGTGGTCAGTGGGCGGCGCACCGAACGCCTCGACCATCTGAGCGATGCGCACGGCGTCGCCACCACCTTGGACAACGCCGACGCGATCGGGGATGCAAGGATCGTCGTACTGGCCGTCAAGCCCCAGGACATCATTCCGCTGTTGAAGTCGATCTCGGGGCGCGTGCTCCCCGATCAGGTAGTGCTATCCGTGATTGCGGCAATTCCGACGCTTGCAATCGAATCGGGGCTCGGAGGTTCGATACCGGTGGTGCGCGCTATGCCCAACGCGCCGTCGACCGTCCACCAGGGGATGGCCGGGATGTCGGCCGGGCGCTACGCCGGGCCTCCTCATATGGAGCTTGCAGCGGAGGTCCTCGGAGCGGTCGGGCGCGTTGTGGAGGTCCCCGAGAACTATCTCGACGCGGTCACGGCCATCTCGGGCTCGGGCCCGGCGTACTTTGCGCTCCTCGCCGAAGCAATGATCGAAGCCGGCATCCTGCTGGGCCTGTCGCGAGAGGTCTCCACCCAGCTGGTCGTCCAGACCATGCTGGGGTCGGCGACGCTCCTGCGAGACGAGGCGATGCATCCGGTCGAGCTACGCGAGATGGTGACTTCTCCGGGAGGCACCACCATTCGGGCGATTCAGGTGCTCGAGCAGTCCGGGGTGCGCGCCGCGTTCCTCAACGCCATCCAGGCGGCAATGCAGCGGTCGCAGGAACTGGCCGGCGGCTCCCCCCAGACCTGAGATGGCCTCCGCGGAAGGTGTGACGATCAGGCGCGCCGAAGCCTCAGATCTCGAGGGCATGATCGACGCCTACGAGGCGGTCGCGGCGGAGGGCCGCTACATGGGACTGTCGCTCGAGGACGGGGTCATCGAGGCTCCGAGGCAGTAGAGTCTGGCGTCGAGGGGACCGGCAGAAGGTAGAAGCGGCCGCCGGCCATACAAGTGGGGTGTTCTGTGAGGACCGAGTACGGCAACTTCATCGATGGGGAATGGGTGGACTCGACGACCGGGGAAACCTTCCCGTCCGCCAATCCCGCGGACCGGAACGAGGTGGTCGGGACGTTTGCGCGCTCCGGTCCGGCCGACGTCGACCAAGCCGTGCAAGCGGCTCTGCGCGCCTATCCCGATTGGATGCTGACGCCGGTCCCACAGCGAGCCGATTACTTGTTGCGAGTGGCCCTGATCCTCGAGGGGCGCAAGGATGAATTTGCCGAAGTCATGACGCGCGAGATGGGCAAGACGCTCAACGAGTCGCGCGCCGATGTCCAGGAGGGCATCGACTTCGCACATTACATGTCGGGTGAGGGGCGCCGGTTCTTCGGCGACACCATTCCGGCCGAGCTTCCGAACAAGGTACAGATGACGATGCGCCACCCGATAGGTGTGGTCGGGCTGATCACGCCGTGGAATTTCCCGATAGCCATTCCCTTGTGGAAGATCGCACCGGCTCTGATCTCGGGTTGTACGGCGGTCTTCAAACCGGCGGAGGATACTCCGCTGTGCGCTGCATTGCTCGCGGACGTATTCAACGAAGTCGGCCTTCCCCCCGGTGTCTTGAATCTGGTCAACGGCATGGGTGAAGGGGCGGGTTCGGCGCTGGTCGATCACCCCGATTTGCGGGCGATCTCCTTCACCGGATCACTGGATGTCGGGCGTGCCATCAACGAAAAATGTGCACGCGAGATGAAACGCTGCTCGCTCGAGCTCGGCTCCAAGAACGCGTTGATAGTCATGCCCGACGCGCAGCTCGAGCTCGCAGTTGAGGCGTCGGCGTGGGGAGCATTCGCCACCTCCGGGCAACGCTGTACGGCGACCTCTCGGTTGATCGTGCACGAAGACGTCCGCGAACCGTTCACCGAGCGGCTGCTCGATCGTGTCGGCAAGATGAAAGTGGGCAATGGCCTCGACCCCGATGTCGAACTTGCTCCCGTTATCAACGAAAAGCAGAAGAACCGCGTGATGGAATACATCAGCCTCGGTCAGCAGGAAGGTGCAACTCTCATTGCCGGGGGCGAAGAGCTCACCGGGGACGAGCATGCAAACGGCTACTTCGTTGGCCCGACCGTGTTCGACGAGATGACGCCCACCATGCGCATAGCCCGCGAAGAGATCTTTGGCCCGGTCACCGGTGTAATGCGTGTTGGATCAATCGACGAGGCCATCGAGACGGCCAACGGGACCGAGTACGGACTATCGTGCTCGATCTATTCTCACGACATCACGAACATCTTCAAGTGCGCACAGCAGTTGGAATTCGGCCTTGTCTACGCGAACGCTCCTACCATCGGCGCCGAGATCCAGGTTCCCTTCGGAGGCATGAAGAGCACCGGCAACGGCCATCGAGAGGCCGGACCGCAGGCGCTCGACGAATTCACCGAATGGAAGACGGTCGCGATCGATTTCTCGGGCAAGCTCCAGCGCGCTCAGATGCGCTAGCACTACCGGTGACCGATCCGGTAGCCCTGGTCGTCATCGACGACCTCGCGAGCGTCTACGACTTTGGTCCATCGCACCCGTTGCGCCCCGAACGCGTGCTGCTCACCTATGACCACATCAGGGATCTCGGCATGGTCGGTCGGGACAACGTCTCGGAGGTCGACTCCCGTACAGCACGCGACGACGAGGTGACTGCCGTACACGACGCCGGCTTTGTCGGCACCGTCAAGGGCATCGACGGGGGGTCGGTCGACGCCGGCGCGGGGCTGAGGTACGGCCTGGGCACACCCGACGATCCGATCTTTCCGAACATGCACTATGCGGGCGCCGCCGTCTGCGGCGCATCGATCACCGCGGCCGAGCTTGTCGTCTCTGGTCGGGCCCTCCATTCCTTCAATCCGGCGGGAGGCCTGCACCATGCTCGGAGGGCGGAGGCCTCGGGGTTCTGCATCTACAACGACCCCGCCGTGGCCATCGCAGCGGTGCTGGCGCTCAGGCCCGACTGGCGCGTCATGTACGTCGACGTCGATGTTCACCACGGGGACGGAGTGCAGTGGATCTTCTATGAAGATCCGAGGGTGCTCACGGTCTCGCTCCACCAATCGGGCAAATATCTCTATCCCGGCACCGGCTTCGAGGACGAGATCGGCTCAGGAGGCGCGCGTGGGACCAGCGCCAACATTCCGCTGTTGCCCTACACGGGCCAGGACGACTATCTGCACGCCTTGCAAGAGGTCGTGGGTAGTCTCGCAGAGGCCTTCAGGCCGCATCTGCTGGTCACTCAGCTCGGGGCGGACACACACCACGGCGACCCTCTGGCAAACCTCGGATTGACCATGCCGGCGTACCCGCCCATTGCCAAGATGCTGCACGACACCGCTCACCTCTTTGCCTCCGGCAGGTTGGTTGCCACCGGAGGCGGCGGCTACCAGGCCGAGACGATAGTGCCCAAAGTGTGGACGATGCATTTCGCCGAGATGTGCGAGGCGACCCATCTTCTTCCGCCGGAGTGGCTCGACGACGTCCCTTCGGAGGAGGTGTCGCGCAGCTACCGTGAAGGCGTCGACATCTCGATCGGGAAGGTGCTCGACGCCTGTCTGCCGCGCCTGTCGGCGCTTGCAGCCTCCGGGTCGTAGAGGAGCAAGGCCCTCCACGAGCCGGTTCCACGGCGGCCTTTATCGGGCACACAAACCCTTAACCTCTCCAGGGTGGACGATATACACCGCTTGATCGGTTTTTTGGTGCCCGCAGGTTTCGCCGTCCTGATGTTGTGGGCGCTGGCGGCGTGGATTCGCAATCATGCTCCTGCGGGCGGCTTCTGGAACCTGCTCGCCGCGCTCCAGGTGATCATCGGCGCCCAGGTCCTCATCGGCGGCATCCTGTTCGCCATGGGTCTGAGGCCACCGTCGAACGGCCCCACCTGGCTTCATTACGTTTACGGCGGCCTCTTCCCCGCAGCAGTACTCGTGGCCGCGCACCGCTTCGCACAGAAGCTCGAGGGCATCCCGTGGGTCGTCTTTGGGTTTGCCGCGCTCGTCAACTTCGGACTGACTTTCCGGGCCCTGCAAACGGGCCTTGGGATCGACTAGGCACTGATACGCCGTTGTCTGTCGCCGATCTGATATTCGTCGCCGTCGCCCTGCTGGCGGCGATAAGGGGGCTGCAGCGGGGCCTTGTTGCTCAGGTCTTCGAATTCGGCGGCGGCTTTGTGGGACTCGTGACGGGCATACTGCTGGGGCCGCGCATCGCGATGGCAATCAGCCCCGAAGGGGGAGCGGAGGCGCTCGCGATCTCGCTGATCACGATCTTCGTGACCCTCTCCGTTGGGCAGGGAATTGGCTACGCGATCGGCCGGCGTGGTGGGCTCCTGGTCCGCAGAGTGCATCTCGGAGGGGCGGACTCCCTCCTCGGCGCCGCTTCCGGAGTTGGAGTCACCGTGGTCGTTTTTTGGCTCATCGCCACACTGCTCGTGCAGGCGCCGTGGACCGGCGTGGCGGGCGCGGTTCGTCGCTCGACGGTCTATGCCCTGACCGGCGAGATGCTTCCGGATCCACCCCGTGTCGTGGCCCAGCTGCGGCACCTCCTCGACACTTCTCCTTTTCCGCAGGTGTTCGCGGGCCTTCCGCGCCGCACCGGGCCGCCGGTGGAGCTGCCCTCCAACCGCTCGGCGAGCCGGGCGGCGCGCCGAGCACAGGGATCGGTCGTCCGGGTCGTTGCGCCCGGCTGCGGGGGCCTCAGGCAAGGCAGCGGCTGGATCTCGGACGAAGAGACCGTGGTCACAAACGCCCATGTGGTCGCCGGTGGAGGCCGGGTCCAGGTCGAAGGCTCGGATGGAGCGCACGCGGGAGAGGTCGTGTTGTTCGATCCGAGCACAGATGTTGCGGTGGTCCGAGCCCCTGATCTGGTGGGCGACCCGCTGCGCCTCTCGTCCGCGGTCCTGGACCGCTCCTCGCCGGGAGCGACGCTGGGTTTTCCCGGGGACAGGAGCGGCCGCCTCGTCGTCCACCGGGCGGCGGTTCAGGATGTCTACGCCGCCACCGGGCTCGACATCTACGGCCGCAAGCCGGTCACCCGCCAGGTTTACGAGCTGCGGTCGCCGGTGCGGGGCGGGGATTCCGGAGGCCCTTTCGTGCTCCCGAACGGGACCGTGGGTGGGACCATCTTCGCTGCGTCGACATCAGACGATGGGATCGGCTACGCGCTCACGGCCGGAGAGATAATGGACGAGGTTCGCTCCGCCTCCCGTCTGAGCGATCCGGTATCGACCGGACCGTGCACGGCCTAGAGTGCCTCGTGAGCCGGTGGGAGCCGCGGTCGCAATCGTCCCGGAAGAGTGACAACTCAAGGACAAGATGTCGTGGAGCAACCACGCGGCCCCAGAGAGTGTTCCCCCACTTAGGATGCGACGATGCTGTCAACCGTCGAACAGGAAGCTAAAGAAGAGCTGGTGGCCGCCGGGATAACCGGCCCCCACAAGTCTCATTCGCGGCACAATGCCATCACGAACATCCGCGCTCTGGTGGCGGGTGACCCCGACAAGCTGTTCGGTATGTCGGCGCCCACCGACTACACGCCTTCGGACGTGCTCGGATTTCTCGCCGAGTTGACGGGTTGCTCACCCGACATAGAAGACACGGTGGGCAGTGACACCATCGATCCGGAGCTGACCGTGAGGGCCATCGTCGCTGCTGCGCAGAGGCTCGCCGAGTTTGCATCGCAGGGCGCAAGGCTGTGCATCGTCACCGGGCACCCCACCGGTCTGCTCGAGCACCATATTCACATAGCACGGGCATACGGGGGTGCGGGGGGAACCGTTGTGCGGCTTGCGGAGGACCGAAGGTTCTCGTTCGGCCCCGGCAGGGCCGAGGTGCGCTACACCGCAGGCGTCGGTTGCTATGCGGACGGAGCGTCGCTCGTTCACACCCATGCTCCCGATTGCATGGAGGCCATGCTCGAGGTCGGCCCCTATCCCGATCTCGTCTTCGGTGACCACGGGTTTGCCGGGGCCGCTATCATCCGCGGCATCCCGGCCATCGCCGTGATGGACATCAACGACCCGGCCCTGGCCGTGGCGCACGCAGACAACCGGGATGTGTCCGTCATCCCCATGGACGACAACCGGCTCCCCCGGCTCTACCGGCCGTCGTGGGAGTTGTTCGTCCACGCACTCGAAAGGCATTGACGTGGGCTCGCGGGCGCGTCCCGGGGCTCCATGCGGGCCGCCTGCTATACTTCTTCGTCCATGAGCGAGTCAGCCGGCTTCGACGCCAACGATGTCTTCGAGATGGGAAGACTTCTGACGGTATCCGAGGTCGCCCGCCAGCTGCGGGTCTCGAACATGACCGTGTATCGCCTGATCAAGGCCGGGCATCTGGCAGCAGTGCGCGTCGGACGCGGCTACCGCATCCGCGAGGACGACATCCGCAGGTATTTGCGGCAGCGATACACCGACGCCGGATAGACCATCGCGAGAAAGAGCCGCGGAGGAGGCACGGTCGTGACCGTCCTTGCGGACGGTCTTTTTTGTGATCGCCACCAATCGCGGTGAGGTACTCGATGCCCGAGGCGGTTGCCCATGCGCACTGACCGAGGCGATTCAATAGATTCCGGGACGCCGTCTCTCCCCAACCCCGCCCCCGCCGCGCCGGCTCCGCTCGAAGTGCCGCACAACGCCCACTCTCAGGTTCTTGATGGGCTTCTCGAGCGAGGGGGCGTCGTTTTCCTGGTTGGCGGGATCGACACCGGGAAGACCACCTTCGGTCTCGAACTGTTGCGGCGCTCCGCGTCGGCCGGGATGCCGGCCGCCTTCGTCGATGCCGATATCGGTCAGTCCACCGTCGGCCCCCCGACGACCATCGGCCTGAAGCTCTGCCTGGACGGCGGTGAGGTGACGCGCACTTCGGCGAGAGCGGCCGACGCCCTTGCCTTCGTGGGTTCGATCACGCCCCCGGGGTACCTGCTGCCGTTGGTCGGTGGTACGGCAAAGATGGTGGGGGAGGCACGGGCCTCCGGGTGCCGACTGATCGTTGTGGATTCCACGGGCTACGTGTCAGGGATCGGCGGCCAGCTCCTGAAGTTCTACAAGGCGGACGCGGTGCGGCCCGATGTCGTCGTGGGGTTCCGCCGGGGCGGTGAGCTCGAGCCGGTGTTGGGGCATGCCCGGCGTTTCACCCCCGCCGAGGTGATGGAGCTCGACGTGCCTCCTGAGGTCATGCCCCGGCCGGCAGACGACCGCACCACGTACCGGGAGCGGCAGTTCGCCGCCTATTTCGCCGCAGGTAGCTCACGATGGAAGATCAGGCCGAGTGTCTTCATGCCTGCACTTCCGCCAGAGTTCGACCTCGCTCTGCTCGACGGCCTAGTCGTCGGCCTGGATGACGGCGGCGGGACCTGCCGGGGCATAGGCGTGCTCGAATACGGAGAGCCCGCCGATATCCTGCGTATGGTCTCGCCGGTCACATCCGGCGTGAAGGGTTTGCGCCTGGGGTCGATCAAGATCGACATCACGGGGCGCTTGCTAGGTCCGGTGAACCTTCGCCAACTCTTTAGGACCGAGTAGTGGAAGCTCTGTGCGTGGGGATGGGGATCACCTTTCAGAAAGGAGCTTATGCCGTCTCTAGTAAAGAAGCGCCGCAAGAAGATGCGGAAGAAAAAGCATCGCAAGATGCTCAAGAAGACCCGCTGGCAGCGCCGCCAACAGGGTAAGTAGCCGCATGAGTCGACGGCCCATTGTTTCTTTTCTGTCCGACTACGGGCTCGAGGACGAGTTCGTCGGAGTCTGCCATGGGGTGATCCTGAAGATCGCCCCCGAGGTGCTCATCATCGATGTGCACCACTACATCCTGCGGCAGCAGATCAGGCACGGCGCAGTGGTGCTTCAGCAGTCGCTGCGCTATCTGCCCGAATCGGTTCACCTGGCGGTCGTCGATCCCAGCGTGGGTTCGGGCCGGCGCGCCCTCATTCTCGAAACCGGGGACGGACAGACCTTCGTCGGTCCCGACAACGGGTTGTTGCTGCCGGCTGCGCGGGACTGCGGCGGGGTCAGCCGCACCTACGAGATAAACAACGAGGACCTGCTCTTGACGCCCGTGTCGCGCACCTTCCAGGGCCGGGATGTCTTCGCGCCGGCAGCGGCGCACCTCGCCTTGGGTGTGAGTGCTTCGGACTTCGGCCCGGCGATCGATCTCGAGGATCTGGTCGAGCTGGAGGTCCTCGAGGCCTGGGCTCACGAGGATCACCTGCATGCAGTCGTCCTTCAGGTCGACCGCTTCGGCAATCTCCAGCTCAATCTGAAAAAGGACCACCTCGAGCAGGTCGGTCTCGCCGACGTCGAGCGGCTCGAGGTCCGCGCGGAGGGGCACCGACTCCAGGTTCGCTACGGGGCCACCTTCTCCGACGTCGCGCCGGACGAGTTCATCATGGTCGAGGACTCGTACGGGCAGCTATCTCTGGCGGTGAACAACGGCGATGCAGCCGCGCGCTTGCGGGCCGGCGCGGATTCAACCGCCATCGTGGGGCCGCCCCGTCGCTAGCGCTTCGGCGCGGCGCCGGCCATTACGGCGGGTTTGACGATCGGACTCAGCCGGTGAGCAGGTAAAGCCTCAGGACGCCCAGAATGCCGGCGATCGTTATGGCGGAGAGCAACAGTATCAAGGCAAGCAGGGTATTTCTTCTCACGTTGTCCCAAGACTATCCAGGGTCTCTTCGGTGCTCTTTGGATGATCCGGAGGGACGATCGTGGCCCGCCCGGCCAGGGCCGCCTCTAGGGACTCGCGGTTGCGCCTCAGCGTCGCGACGAGCACCTCGCGCCGGTCGACGACCCCGCCCAGGGATAGCTCAAGACAGATCCCCCCGGAATAGCGGGTGCGGCCGAGGTCGGCGAGAAACCGTTCCAGTGGCAGCACCCCCTGGCCGATCTCGAGATGGCCGTCTCTGCCATCCCCGGCGTTGTCGGACAGATGCACATGGACGAGCTGGGATCCGAAGAGCCTCCTGACCCCGAGGAGGCTGTGGCCCGCCACCGCCACGTGGCTGGTGTCGAGGACGACCCGGGGCGCGGCCTTGGCCAGAAGCTCGGGCTTGATCCAACGATAGCCCGCCAGGGAGCGAGATCCAACCTTCGCCGGGTACATGGTCTCGACTGCGATCTCGATCCCCGTTCCGCCGGCGAACCCCTCCATCTCCTCCCGGATCCATCGGCCGTAGCCGGTCTCCCACAACAATGGAGGATGGACGACCATGGTCGTCGCCCCCAACTCCGCCGCCATCTCGGCGCCGCGCCGGATCTTCTCGACCGGGTCCCAACCCCACACAGTGCGAGTCACGATCAGGAAAGGTGCGTGCAGGGCGCCTATCCGGAGCCCGCGCTCCTCCGCCAGCCGGCGCGGTTGCTCGGAGCTTTGTGTCGAGGGGTCGCGCGTCACCATCAGCTCGATATGGGTGAAGCCGGCTTCGGCGATGACGTCGAGGGCTGCCTCCAGGCCAAGTGCCCACAGGGGACCGGTGGAGCATTGGATCGTCGGCCGGGACGCCGGGTGGGTCGGTTGGCTCATGGACATTCCTGAACTGATGTCGGGTGCCTGGATGGCCAGAGTACCGGGACGGGATGCGCCCGGCTTCCGTAACGTTAGGAGAAGACAACCGAGCAACGGCCTCGTGGCTGCCGCCTCGGCTCACGCCGGCGTAACGCGAGAGCGCCCCCGTATCCGGGGGCGCTCTATGGAGTGTCGAGGGTCGGGCCGGCTTGGGGGGCGGGCTGGGAGGCTCGTTGACGGCCCGTGGGAGGGGGCCGTTGCGTCCTAACGTCCCAATCCCTCGTCAATCTCCAACTATCCCTTCGTCCCCTGCGCACAGACCTTTAGAAATTCGGCAACTTTTTCTCCGAAAAGTTGCCCCGGTGAGCTCCGCCGGGCGGGACCCGCCTCCGTGACTCCGCCCCAACCGTCCCTACGTGATGGGCCTCGGCACGCCCCGCGCAGCGGATCAGCTCGAGGGCGTCGGGGCGAAGGATCCGCAATCGGCGCCCTCTGTAGTCGACGTAACCGCGGGCCTTGAAGCTGTTGAGGGTCTTGCAGACGCTCTCCCGGCACATGCCTGCAAGTCGCCCGAGCTCGCCCTGGCCCAGAGGTAGGTCGAGCTCGATGGTCTCCCCCCGCACCCTCCCGAGAATCTCGGCAAGGTGCAGCAGGCGCCCGGCGAGGCGCGCCGGAACCTCCCCGGAGGCCCGCTCCACGGCCGTCTCGCAGATCCACCTGGTGCGTCCTGCGAGGAGAGAGGCAAGCTCGACCGCGGCGCCCGGGTTAGACGTCACTGCATCGATCAGGGCCTCGGGGTCGAATCCCACCACACCGCAGTGGGTCACGGCCACGACGTCGAAGGGCTGCCGCAGTCCGTCGAGGGCCGCGAGCTCGCCGACCAGGTCCCCGGGAACCGCCAATCCGAGGATCGTCTCCCGGCCGTCGCCGTCGCTCGAGGTGAGCTTCATGAGACCCTGGCTGACCAGGTGCACCCGCTCCGCCTCGTCACCCGCGAGGTAGAGAAAGGCACCGGGATCCAGGGACCGCATCACGGAGCGCTCCCACAGGCGCTGCCGGGCGGGGGGCGGCAGCGCCTCGAGCACGGACGAATAGCACTTCTCCATACGGCACCTCCTTGGCGTAGAACAGCTTCGGACGGCAAGAGCAGGCCGGCGCTGAGCCGGGAGGCGCGGGAAAGGGACGAACCGAGTGGCCCGTCCCTCCTCGCCGGCCAACATATCGGTTGCCGGGACGGGTTGTCCATAGTGAGAAATGAGCCAACGCCCGCAGCGGCTCTGGTCCCCGGAGGGCGCGAAGGTATGAGCTATGGATATCGGGGCCCCGCAGACCGTCTCCGCCGGCAGGAAGGGTGTGCGGCTTGCCGCCCTCCTAGCGCCGGCGATTGCCTTTCTCATGGTGCTCGACGCCGTGGCCCTCGACCGGACGAACCTTCCCGAGCCCCGAGACCTTCTTCATCGACGGCGACGGCACCATCGTCGAGCACGTGAACGGCCCTCTGGACAAAGCGGCGTTGGCCCAGCTACTGGACGTCCTCGTCGGCCGAGACCCCTAGGGCCGGGGCAGCTTTCTTGACCGACCCAACCGTCCCGATCGCGTTTCTCGCGGGGCTGATCTCGTTCCTGTCCCCCTGCGTCCTGCCCCTCGTGCCGGGCTATCTCTCCTATATGTCGGGGCTCGGGCCGGTGGGGGAGGCCGGCGTGCCGGGTGGGCTCCGGGCGGCGCGGGCGGCGGTGTTCTTCGCGCTCGGCTTCACTGCCGTATTCGTGGCCCTGGGAGCGACCGCCACCCTTCTGGGCGCCCTGCTCCGCAGTTACCAGACCCTGCTGACCCGGGCCGGCGGGGTATTCATCATCCTGCTCGGGCTGGTGTTCATGGGCGTTCTCAAGCTCCCCTGGCTCTACCGGGAAGCGCGCTTCCACCCGACGCCCGCCGCCGGTGCGTGGGGGAGTCTGGTTCTGGGGGGCGCGTTCGCGTTCGGATGGAGTCCCTGCATCGGGGCCACCATGGGGGCCATCCTCACGATGGCCGCCGGCCGGGGGATCACCGGAGGCCCGGGTGAGGGCGCCATGTTGCTGGCGGTCTACTCGGTCGGGCTCGGTGTCCCCTTCATCCTCGCCGGCGCCGGCGTTGCCCATCTGACCGGCGCAGTGCAGTGGCTCCGGCGCCATACCGGCGCCGTCAATCTGGTGAGCGGGACCGGCCTGGTGATCGTCGGTGTGCTGTTCGTCAGCGGCCGGCTGTTCCAGCTTGCGATCCTGATGCAGAAGGGTTTCCTCGCCCTGAACCTGGACTTCCTCGCCCGCATCTAACCCCGGCCGTCTAGAGCCGGTCCACTTGGGGCGCGGCGCACAAAGGCACCGGACGCCGGTTGTCCGACCGCCCAACAGGGTGGTTAGAGGGACCGAGGTCGCCCGGACTTTGTGATTCAGGTCACAAGCTCGTCTACTATGGGGGCACATGCGCAATCGGCCGATTCCCGAAGCGACCGTCGCTCGACTCCCCGTGTACTTGCAGGCGCTCCTGTCCCTTGCGGAGGATCGGCGACAGATGACGGTCTCGTCCGAGGAGCTCGCCCATATGGCCGGCGTCAATGCCGCCAAGGTCCGCAAGGACCTCTCCTACCTCGGCTCATACGGGACCCGCGGGGTGGGCTACGACATCGAGTACCTCCTGTACCAGATCACCCGGGAGCTCGGCCTCACCCAGGACCTTCCCGCGGCCATAATCGGCCTCGGCAATCTCGGGCGCGCCCTGGCCTCGTTCAAGGGTTTCGCCGAGCGGGGATTCAAGATCTCGGCGCTCTTCGACGTCGATGATTCGGTCGTGGGAACCGATGTCGGCGGAATAACGGTGCGCCACCTCGACGATCTGAAAGACATCGTGGCCGAGGAAGGCGTCGTAATCGGGATCATCGCCACTCCTCCGACACCGGCGCAGCTCGTCGCCGAGCGGCTTGCCGACGCCGGGATCAAGTCGATTCTCAACTTCGCGCCGGCGGTGGTGAAGGTGCCCCCCGATGTGACGGTCCGTAAGGTGGACCTGTCGATCGAGCTCCAGATCCTGTCCTTCTACCAGCAGCGCAATCAGGCAATAGCCACCGCTCGTGAGGCGAGCCGGCGCCTGGGGACGCCCGACTCCTCACCCCAGACGCGGCGGCCCTAACGCGCGTACCGAGAGATGCCTGTTGTCCTGGTAGGACTCAACTACAAGACCGCTCCGCTCGATCTTCTCGAGCGCCTCTACATTCCACAGGAACGTTTGCCGAAGGCGCTCGGCCACCTTGCCACCTTCGACCACGTGACCGAGGGAGTGGTGATCTCCACCTGCAACCGAGTCGAGGTCTATGGTGCGGTGACCAAGTTCCACGGTGGCGTTCAGGACCTGCGCAATTTCCTCGCCGAGTTCTGCCACGTCGCGATTGAGGACTTCGCCGATCATCTCTACACCTACCACGACGAGGCCGCGGTCAGGCATCTCCTGCGTGTGGCGACCGGCATCGACTCGATGGTCGTGGGTGAATCCGAGATTCTTGGCCAGGTTAGGCGCAGCTTCAGCTCGGCACAAGAGGAGGGCTCGGCGCAGCGGGTCCTTGGAGCGGCGTTTCGACAGGCGCTGAGGGCCGGGAAGCGAGCGCGCACCGAAACCTCGATAGCGAGGCACCCGGTCTCGGTGTCCTCGGCCGCGGCGGAACTGGCCCGCCGCCGATTTGGGAACCTGACGGGAAAGAGCGTGGTCGTCGTAGGGGCCGGCGGCATGGGACGGCTGGCAGCTCGATCCTTGATGCGCCACGGCGTGACCGACGTGACCGTCGTGAACAGAACCGAGAGCCGCGGCAACAGGCTGGCGCGCGAGTTGGGTGCGGCATTCAGTACCATCGAGGCGCTGCGCGACGCGCTCGCGGAGGCCGACATCGTCGTGGCGTCGACGACGGCCCCTTCGGCGATCATCGGCCGGGCGCTGGTCCACGCCGCCATGACGGATCGCCGAAAGGAGCTTCCGCTGCTCATCGTCGACATCGCAGTGCCGCGCGACGTCGAGCCCGACGTCGCCCGGGAGCCGGGCGTGGTCCTGCAGACGATCAGCGACCTGAAGGGTGTTGCCGAGGCCGGAAGGGAGACGCGCCTCGACCAGATTCCCTTGGTGGAGGCGATCATCGACCAGGAGCTGGCGCGTTTCGTCGAATGGGAGCGCGCCGCCCATGTCGCCCCCACCGCCTCCGCCTTGGTGGTGGCGGGGGAGGCGATCCGGTCCGCCGAGCTCGAACGGCTGACGAAGGGCCCGGCCCGGCTGACATCAGATCAGCTGACCGCGGTCGATCTCGCCACGCAGAGGATCACCAGGAAACTGCTCCACGCGCCGCTGAACCGAGCACGCGAGCTCGCCGGCTCGAAACAGGGCTACATCTATCTCAGCGCCATCAGGGAGTTGTTCGAGCTCGACGACGAGCTCTAGTGTGCAGCCGTGATCCCGGAGGCGAATCTGCGGACCCCAGATCACCTGAATATCGCAAGCCGAGGGTCGGCGCTCGCCCTCCGGCAGGCGAGCATCGTGGCCGACCTCGTCACCGAGGCCTATCCGATGATCGAGGTCCGGATCACCACCGTGAGCACGCCGGGCGACCGCGACAAGGCCCGGCCGTTTGCTGCCATCGGCGGCAAGGGATTGTTCACCGCTGAGGTGGAGCGGGCGGTGGAAGAGAGACGCGCCGACGTCGCGGTCCATTCGGCCAAGGACCTGACCGCCGAGCTGGCGCCGGGATGCGTCCTCATGGGAGTCCCGGCGCGCGGCCCGGTCCACGACGTCGTGGTGGGCGGGGGCCACGGAGACGGTGACGAACGCTTGAGAGCGCTGCCCCCCGGCGCAAGGGTCGGAACCTCGAGCATGCGGCGCAGGGCGCTGCTGGCCGAGGTGCGCCCCGACCTGGACCTGGTGGAGCTGCGCGGCAACCTCGACACGCGACTCCGGAGGGTAGCCGCCGGTGAGGTCGACGCAGCGGTACTCGCGGCCGCTGGTCTCGCGCGCCTGTACGGGGCCGCCGGGGTGATGGGGGGACACCTCGACCCCTCCTGGTGGGTTCCCGCCCCGGGTCAGGGCGCACTGGCGGTGGAGGGGCTCTCCGACAGGGGCGACCTCGTGGCGTTGTTCGGGTCGTTGAGCGACCCCGGGACGCGGGCCGAGCTGACCTGCGAACGAGCCTTCTCGGAGGAGCTCGAAGGGGGCTGCTCGGTGCCGCTCGGCTGCCGCGCCCGCACCGCCGCCGGAGGCCTGACGGTCACCGGTTATCTGGGCTGGCCGGGCGGCGCCCAGGGATTGCGCGACCGCATCTCGGGCCCCCCGTCCGAGGCCGGGGCGCTGGGCCGGGAGCTCGCCGGTGCGCTCCTCGACTCCGGGGGCCGGGAGATCCTCGATGAGCTCGAGGCGACGGCCGAAGAAGAGGTGCCCGAGATCGCGCCGCCGTGATCTCGGGCAGGGAGGGTCTGGCCGGAAAGAGGGTCATCGTCACCCGGGCACGGGAGCAATCGGCCGGATTGACCGCGCGTCTGGAGGAGCTCGGCGCGACCGTCATTCACCTGCCCACCATCTCAATTGCGGCCCCCGATTCCTGGACGGATGCCGATGTTGCCGCGTCCCGGCTTGCAGCCGGCGGCTATGCGTGGGTGGCCTTTACAAGCCTGAACGGCGTCACGAGGTTTCTGGACCGACTGGAGAACCTCGAGGTCACCATCCCGCAGGCCACAAAGGTCGCCGCGGTGGGGCGCTCGACCGCACGCGCCCTCACAAGCGGCGGGGTGCGCCCCGATCTCGTGCCGGCCAGGTTCACGGCGATGGACCTGGCCCGGGAGTTGGGCCGAGGTTCGGGACGCATCCTGGCCCCCCGCGCCGCAGGCGCGCCCCAGGACATGCCGCAGGCTCTCAGGCGCGCCGGCTGGGCGGTCGACGAGGTGGCGGTCTACCGCACCGTGCCTGCTCCCGGTGATACGCAGGCGGTCCAAACCGCTCGGGCGGGCCGCTTCGACGTGGTGACCTTCTCGAGCGCGTCGACTGTCCGCTACTTCGTGAACGTCGTGGGGTCCCCGTCCGATCTGGGGCTCGGGGGCGCCGGAGCTCAGACCGGGAACACCAGGGTGGTCGCCTGCATCGGTCCCGTCACCGCAGAGGCGGCCCTGAGCCTGGGTGTGCGCGTTGACCTCGTCGCGCCGCAACACACCATTGACGGGCTCGTCGCCGCGCTGCGCCACCACTTCGGCTGACGCCCGCTAGGGAGATTCGGCAGGATCTCCGGCCCGGTGAACTCGAAGTCGTGGGACAGGTGACCCGGGTACCGACCCGCAGCGTTCGGTGGCCTGGGACAGGGCGCCGAGGACCCCCACACGAAGGGTGAGTGGCCCTGCTGGTCGATCCACGGATGATAGTGGTCCGGTATGAGGGCGCGCGAAGGTGAAGCCGATCTCCTCAGCGCGCTGGGGTTTTGGTACCAGATCGGTGGGATGGTGCTCCTCTGAAGTCAGCTTGTAGCCCAACTCCATGGGTTCTTCCTCTTCGTTGTTCGGACTCATCCAATACCCGAGAGGCGCGCCTCTCGCCGGGGTGCGAACATGAGGCCATGACCTCATCTCCTTTCCGGCGCCCCCGGCGGCTGCGCCGCACCCCTGCACTGCGCTTGGCCTTTGCCGAGACGACCCTTGATCCCTCTCGCCTCATTGCCCCTTTGTTCGTGAAGGAGGGTATCCCGGTTCCTGCACCCATCGCCTCGATGCCCGGCGTATACCAGCACACACTGGAATCCCTCGTCAAAGAGGCGCGCGAGCTGGTGGGCCGCGGGATCTCCGGCGTCCTGCTCTTCGCGGTGCCTGCCCACAAGGACGCTTCGGGGAGTCAAGCCGGCGATCCGATGGGGATAAGCCAGCGCGGGCTTGCCGCCCTCAAGGAGGAGCTCGGCGATGAGGCCGTGGTGATCGCGGACCTCTGTCTGTGCGAATACACGAGTCACGGTCACTGTGGTGTGCTCGACGGTCGCTCTGTCGACAACGACGCAACGCTCGATGAGTACGAACGCATCGCGGTTGCGCAGGCGCGCGCCGGCGCCGACATCGTGGCGCCTTCGGGGATGATGGACGGGCAGGTCGGCGCGATACGCACTGCACTCGACGAAGCGGGCTTTACCGACACCGTCATCCTCGCCTACACCGCAAAGTACGCGTCGAGCTTCTACGGTCCCTTTCGCGATGCAGCCGAGGGTGCGCCGCAGTTCGGCGACCGTCGCTCCTATCAGCAGGACCCGGCCAACTTCGAGGAGGCCTTGAGGGAGGCGGCGCTCGATGTCGCCGAGGGGGCCGACGCCCTCATGGTCAAACCGGCATCGCACTATCTCGACGTGCTGCGCGCCATCAAGGACCGTTTCGGCCTCCCCACTGCTGCCTACAACGTGAGCGGCGAGTACTCGATGCTGATGGCGGCGGTGCAGCGAGGCTGGATCGATGAGCGCGCCGCAACCCTCGAGACGCTAACGGCGATCCGGCGCGCCGGGGCGGACCTGATCGTCACCTACCACGCCAAGAAGGCCGCCGAATGGCTCGCTTAGGACGGACCAACTCAGACAGGTTGTTGACCGAAGCGCGCTCGTTGATGCCCGGAGGCGTCTCGTCGCCGGTGCGCGCCTTCGATGCAGTCGGCTCCAAGCCGTTCTTCGTCATGGACGCGTCTGGAGCGACGATCACCGACGTTGACGGCAACACTTACATCGACTTCGTGCAGAGCTGGGGCGCGATGTTGTTCGGCCATGCACACCCCGCCATCGTGGAGGGGGTCGCCGCGGCCGCGGGCAAGGGCACCTCGTTCGGTACCCCGAATGAGCTCGAGGTCGAGCTGGCGCGTACGGTCGTAGGGATGGTTCCGAACGTGGACAAGATCCGGTTCGTCAACTCCGGCACCGAGGCGGGCATGACCGCGGTTCGCCTGGCGCGGGGAGCAACCAACCGGGGCAAGGTGCTCAAGTTCGCCGGTTGCTACCACGGTCATGTCGACTCTCTGCTGGTGGAGGCCGGCTCCGGAGTTGCGACGCTGGGTATTCCCGGCACGCCGGGTGTGACCGAGGGCACAACGCGCGACACTCTCGTGGCTCCCTACAACGATCTTGACGCAGTGGCCGTTGCGATCGAGCCGTGGATGGACGACCTCGCCGCGATTCTGGTCGAGCCCGTTGCCGCCAACATGGGCCTGGTTCTGCCCAACGACGACTTCCTGCCCGGGCTCCGCCGGATCGCAGACGAATGCGGGGCCCTCTTGGTCTTCGACGAGGTCATCACCGGCTTCCGGCTGGGCCCCGGTGGGGCACAGGAGCGCTTCGGGGTGGATGCAGACATGGTCCTGCTCGGCAAGGTGCTCGGGGGAGGGCTTCCCTGCGGCGCGGTGGCGGCAGGCGCCGACCTGTTGGACCACCTGGCCCCGGTGGGGCCCGTCTATCAGGCGGGCACGTTGTCGGGCAACCCGGTCGCGATGGCGGCGGGTATCGCCAACATGAACCTCATTGCGCATGATCCGGATCTGTACGAGCGCTTACAGGGGACGGCGCGCGACCTCGTGCGCGGTCTCGTCGACGCGGCAGACTCGGCGCAGGTTCCCATGGTCGCGGCGGCGATCGGAGGACTCGGGGGTTTCTTCTTCTCGAACGACGAGGTCGTCGATCTGGCCGGCGCCGCGGCGTCGAACGCCGACGCCTATGGGCGGTTCTTCAGAGGGATGCTGGCGCACGGAGTCTACCTGCCCCCGTCGCGCTTCGAGGCCCTCTTCGTGTCGGCCGCACATACCTCCGACCACATCGACCGGGTAGTTGACTCGGCGAGCCGGGTGTTCGCGACTCCCTGAGCCTAGAAGGCGTCGGGCACGACTATGTGATCGCTTTTCGGTGGGCGTTGGTAGTCGCCCCTTTGCTTGGGCGGAAGATCGATGGTCCCGGAGGGGAGGACATCTTTGTAGGGCACTTGCTGCAGGATGTGGTGAATGCAGTTGAGACGCGCCCGCTTCTTGTCGTCCGACTCCACGGTGAACCAGCGCGCTTCCGTGATGTCGGTGTTGAAGAACATCTCGTCCTTGGCCCGCGAGTACTCGATCCATTTCGTGCGCGACTGGAGATCCATGGGGCTAAGTTTCCAGCGCCGCTTCGGATCTTGGGCTCGCTTCAGGAACCGGCGTTCCTGCTCTTCATCGCTGACGGAGAACCAGTACTTCAGCAGGATGATCCCGGACTTGACCAGCATCCGTTCGAACTCCGGGCAGGAGCGCATGAACTCCTGGACCTGCTCTTCGGTGGCGAACCCCATGACACGCTCGACACCGGCGCGGTTGTACCAGCTTCGGTCGAACAAGACGATCTCGCCCGCCGCCGGCAGGTGCCCGGCATAGCGTTGGAAGTACCACTCGGTCTTCTCACGCTCGGTGGGGGTCCCGAGCGCCACGACGGTGGCGCCTCTTGGGTTGAGGGGCTCGGTGATCCGCTTGATCACACCGCCCTTTCCGGCCGCGTCCCGGCCCTCGAAGAGCATGCAGATGCGGAGCCCCTGATCCTTCACCCAGTACTGAAGCTTGACGAGCTCGGTCTGCAGATCGGCCAGGTGGGCTTCGTAATCCTTGTTCTTTAGCTTCTTCTTCTCCACCCGTTGGTCGGTGAGTGCCTCTGTGGTCACGTCTCCCCCTTCCAGCGCGGCACGAGGTCGCGCCGCTCTCGGCCCAAGGTACCCGTTTTGTAGCGCCCGGCGTCAGTCCTCGCGGCCGAGGATGAAGGCCATGACGCCCACGACGGCCAGCAGCATGATCGTGAACAGGATGAACGCGATGCCGCCTTCCTCGCCCGCGTTGACCCCGCCGCTGCAGGCAGCGGACAACAACCCAACCAGGGTTGTGACGGCGGCGGTCCGGGTCCGGTTAACGGGGCACCTCCGCAAGCCGACGGCGAGCCCGGCCCTCGGAGCGGCTGAGGCCGAACAGGTGAAAGGCGAAAATGACCACGAGCCCCGCAGTGATCTGGCGGGCCAGGCCCAACGGGTTGCCGGGGTCGTACTGGAGAACGGCAACCGCCGCGCCGCCGGGACCTCCTTCGGGCTCCCCGCCCTGCTGGCCTTCGGCGGGCTCGGCCGGCTCGAACGTCACTGCGCCGTATCCGGGGCCCTGGTCGAGAAGGCGCGTGTTGTCGGAGTTGACGACCGCCTCATCGACGGCCTGGAAGGCGGCTACGTCGCCGGCCTGGATCGCTTGCTCGAGGTAGTCGAGGGCACTGCTCTCGAGCTCGGTCGCCTGGGTGGCCTCGGTGGCATCCTCGGTGTCGGGAGGCCGCCAGTCGCCTTCCGGATACTGGGCCGCCGGATCGAAGTCGAGCTCGGCCGCCTCTTCGCCGATTGCGACCGCATCCCATTCCGGAAGCTGGCCGACCGGACCGAGGGGGCTGATCGACCAGACGATGCCCATGATCACGAGGAAGCCGAGCGTGACCGATGCGGCCACGAAGTAGGCAAGGCGCGGGCCCATGATGACGGCCAGCAGCATCCACACGCTCCCGCAGAAGACGATGATGGCCGAGATCACCGCTCCGGCGCCTTCGAAGAACAGGAGATCCATGCGTGCAGTCTCCTCTAGAGGGTTCGCTCGTAGGCCACGACCGCTTGAATCTGGGCCTCGGTCAACGGGTATTGCGGGACCGGGATGCCCTGTGCGGGCGCCTCGGCGAAAGCGGGCATGAAGGCGAAGCGCCGTCCGTTCTTGACCGTGGTGAGGTGCTGGCTCTTGGTGAGGTGCTTCACATCGCCCTTCCACAGCGCGATGCCCTGGTACCAGATTCCCTTGGCCTCCTTGCCCTGACCCTCCGACCCGTGGCAGACCGCACAGCGCGCCTCGAATATCTTCTCGCCGCAGCCCACCAGGGCGTCGCCCTTGGGGTTGGCGCAGTCCTCGGGGATCTGTGGCGCCTCCTGGTTGCCGGGCAGGCTCGCCATCCAGGCGATGACGTCGTCGATCATCTGGTCGGTCATAGGACCGCCGTACTCGACCCCCCAGGCCGGCATGTCGGTCCCGGGTCGGCCGCGCTCGATTGTGAACTCGATGATCTCTTCGTCCCACCGCTGGAACACGTTCTGGAGCGGAGGCGCCTGGTAGCTCACGCTCTTTCCGGTCTCGGGGTCCACGTAATTCGACTGTCCGCCGGCGGCGGCCTGAGCCGGATCGTCCACGCCGCTCTCTCCGGTGGACGCGCCGTGGCATTGTGCGCAGCCCTGTCCGAGCGCCAGCGCCCGCTCGTTGGCGCGGAAGGCGGAGGCGTCGGCGTCCTCGGGGATCTCGGGGGGGACGGCGAAGATGAGGGCGCCGCGTTCCACCGCCTCCTCCTCGAACCGCTCGGTGAACGACGCCTGCCGCTGCGACTCGGGAAGCCAGTACATCGGTATGAAGACCGCCACCGCCAGGGTCGAGATCAGGCCAAAGATCATGATGCGCTCGAGGCGCGGGCCCTCGAGCTTTTCATCCGGTTGAGCCGGCCGCATCGCGTGGGGGATGCCAAGCATGATGCTGGGCTTTCTGGTGCGGCTCGAGCGCATGAGGAAGATGCCCCACAACAGCGCCGCAGGGACCAGCACCGCAAGCGCGACGAGCAGGACCTCGCCGGTGTCCATCGCTTCTATCCGGTGCTTCGTCGCGTAAGCAGCGCCTGCACCGAATGCGCCGGGGATTTGCGCGACGGGGCACTGGGCCCGGGCCGGATCACGTCGGGACGCACAGCGACCCGACGGGCTCGGCGAACTTGTCCCACGTGTTCGTGCCGCGCGGTGGACCGACCTCGAGCGCTCCGGTATCGACAACCAGCTTGCCGGCCGCCACCGATACAGGGAAGCGGTCGAGGCCCCGTGGCGCGGGCCCGCCGTAGTACTCGCCGTGCAGCCGGTACTTCGAGCCGTGGCACGGGCACTCGAAGAGCATCGACTTGCTGCAGTGGGGGACCGAGCATCCGAGATGGACGCACTTTCGGTAGAGGGCCTGGATCTTGGTCTCGGTTGCGCCCACCGCCGCATAGACGGGCGAGTCGCCGGTCCCGTCGTAGTAGGTGAGCCAGAAGCGGCCCTCGGGGTTGAACAACGGCTTGTAACCACCGTCCGGGCCCACCTGCTTGAGGATCTCGGCCGCATCACCAGCGGTTATGGACGTTCCGAAGCCGCCGCTCAGCTTGGGCCATAGGAACGACAGCGTGCTCATTCCGAAGAAACCGAGAAAGGTTGCGAAGGTGGCGGTCCATGCTCGGTTCAGGAACATGCGGCGCGAGACCGCCATCTGGTCCGGGGTCAGCGGCTTCCTTTTCTTCTCCGGGACCTTCTGGACGGAGACGTCGTCTCCTGATCCCCGGGAAGCAGCTTCAGCCACCTCTAAACACCTCTTTCAAATCGTCGGTCACTACAGCTCGAAGAAGATGCCGTCGTTCCAGGGGAAGGTGAAGTTGAAACCTGGGCCCCGGAAGAACATTCCGATGATCGTCAGCACCGCAAAGCTCATCATGAAGAAGGTGAACAAAACGATGGCGAGCTTGCGATCGTCCGGCCGGGTCGACGGATTCCGATCGACGAACGGCGCCGCCATCAATCCGATGATGATCACCGTCGGGATCGTCACCCCGGCGACCTGGGGGTGAAAATAGCGGAGGAGCTCCTGCAGGCCCAGGAAGTACCACGGGGCCTTGGACGGGTTCGGCGTCTGGTTGAAGTTGGCGAGCTCCCTCAGAGGGGCGTCGACCGCAACCGAGAAGAACGTCAGCAGCGCCATGACGACCAGCAGCGAAAGGAACTCGGCGGCCATGAGATGAGGCCACACGTTGACCCGGTCCATCGGCTGACGTTCGACCTTCTGGATCGACTCGGGCTTGACCACCGCGAGCAGACGTTGAACCCGTTCCGGGACCGCGGCTCCGTTGCCCGCTCCGTTCGTCTTGGTCGCCGGCGCGCCGTTGCCTGTAGACGGTTTGGCTGCCGGCCTGGTCTTCGTCGCTGTTCCCGCCGGTTGAGCCTCCGACTGCGCCGCCGGTTGAGCCTCCGACTGCGCTTCTGCCTGTGTGGCGGGCTTTGCCTCTGCCCCGTCTCCGTCCCCGCCGGCCGACGAGGCCTCCGGCGCCGCCTGGGTCGGGTTGGCCGCACCCTTCTGGGCGCGCACGCGCGCCGCTTTGGCGCGCGCCTGTGCAACCGCAGGAGAGGATCCCTTGGACGTCTCTTCGCTGAGTACCTGTTCGTAGATCTCGTCGGGGGTAGGCATGACGTCTCCCTTCAAGCCCTAGAGGGGGCCCGAGATACCTCCGTCCTTGCGCACGCGCCAGAAGTGGATCGAGATGAAGATGACGATGATGAAAGGCAGGAACAGAACGTGGAGTGTGTACCAGCGCAGCAGCGTCTCGGGCCCGATGACGGGTCCGCCCAGAAGGGCGAACTGAACCTGGTCGCCCACCACCGGGGAGTTCTTCATCATCTCGGTTCCGACGGTGACGGCCCAGACGGCCAGCTGGTCCCACGGGAGCAGGTACCCGGTGAAAGCAAGCAACAGCGTCAGCAGCAGCAGGATGACGCCGACGATCCAGTTGAACTCACGCGGTGGCTTGTAGGCGCCGGTGTAGAAGACACGCGCCATGTGCAGGAACACGGTGATCACCATCAGGTGTGCGCCCCACCGGTGCAGGTTTCGCACCAGCAAGCCGAAGGAGACCGAAGTGTGAAGCCCCTGCATGTCCGAGTAGACGAAGTCCACCGATGGCCGGTAGAAGAACATCAGGTAGATCCCGGTGATCGTGAGAAGGATGAGGAGAAAGAAGGAAAGCCCGCCGAGGCACAGCGTGTAGGACAGCTTGATTCCGTGCCGCTTCACCTTCACTGGGTGCAGGTGGTAGAGAACCGAGTTCATGACCACATAGGCACGGTTCCTCGGTGAGTCTGCGTAGCCCTTGCGGAAGATCGAGCCCGGCCTGAAGATCGAGCGCCATAGCTGCCCGTTTTGGAACGAGCTCATGCGCTCCGCTACTTTCTCTCTCGGGTTCCACCGCGCCGATTTAGCCACCGCTCAACACCCGTCTACGACGCCCGCTGCTTTTCCGGCACAGTACCCAGCGCCCGTCCCCCGCCCCGCTTCTTGCGTCCGCCGGTCACTTCACTTTGTACCAGTGCGCCGGTGGGGCAGCGCTCAACACAGAGGTTGCAACGTGTGCATGCGTTGTCGTCGATCAGAAAAAGAATGTCGTCGGTGTCCATCTGGCGTGCAAGCTCGACATTACCGGAGTCTTCGACCGCCGTGGGATCGACCATGAAGATGCAGTACCACGGGCAGATATCGACGCACCCCTCGCACAGGATGCATTGCTCCGGAATGAAGTCGATAAAGCGCTTGGGCTTGACGGCCCCCCTGAGCCAGTCGGAGTCGACCAGACCCATCTCGTAGTCGTCCCGGAAGATGGGCTTTTCGATAATTTCCATGCGCTTGGGCTCGGGTACGTCTGGCACCGGCTCTCTTTTCCTCTTATTTGCCCGACATGTAGCCCTTGACCGGGTCCGACAGGCCCTTGGACCCGGTGCGCTTGCGCTTCTTCTCCTGCCAGATGTACGCGCCGATCAACATCGCGACGAGGATGCCCATCTGCACCGAGTTGGCGACTATGTCCCGGATGATCCGAATCTGGAGCGTGGCCAAACCCTTGTCTCCGACGCCGGGAAGCCGCTTGGAGAACTCGATGATCTGGGCGACGAGCTCGTCGGCTTTGTAGATGATGAGCGAGGGCACCTGCCCGAGCACCAGGATCGCAAAGATCCAGATGCCGAAGCCCAGCAAGATTGCCTTGGTCCAGGTCATGGGCCTGTCGGTTCTTTGCGCGACGCGTTCTCGGAGTGCCATCGCCGGCAAGCTTACAACGCAAAGACGAAGTCAAAACGGGACTTTGTGCCCTTGAGCAGCGGCTTTGCCGCCGGGTCGGGTTGCCCTGGGGGGCGCGGTCGATGGTGTTAGCGGTCGAGGTCCTCGAGGCGTTGCTCCAGCCGGCGCTGGCGCGCCGAGATCGTCAGGAGATACCCGCCGATGCCGACCCATACGGCGGCCATGGCGACGAACAACCAGGCGAGATCGCTCATCGTCCTCCGGCCTAGGTGGTGGCCGGGACGGAGCGCGCCATCGGGGAGCCGTCCGAAAGGTCGTCCTCGAGCTCGAGCCGGCCGACCTCGTCGGCAAGAGCCCCCAACTGGATCCTTATCGCAAGCAGCCAGGCGAACAGCAGCGTGAAGGCGATCAGGGCCGAGAAAAAGGCGAGAAGCTCGGCGCCGCCCAGGGTCGAGCCGCCGCCGGCGTCGCCGACCGCGGGCCCGCTCGGGTGAAGTGTCCTGAACCACCGGACGGAAAAGTGCACGAAGGGCACGTTGATGAACCCGGCGATTCCCACGACCGCAGCACTGCGGGCGATCTGCGATCCATCGTCTGCGAGCCCCCGGAAGAGCAGATAGCCGGCGTAGGTGAGCCACATCACCAGGGCGGAGGTTAGCCGGGCGTCCCATTGCCACCATGTGCCCCACACAGGACGTGCCCAGATCGGACCCGTAACCAAGACGAGCGATGAGAACACAACCCCCAACTCCGCGGCCGAATGGGCAAGGAGATCCCACCTGCGCGCTCCGGTCCTCACGTAGGCGATCGAGGCGATGAACACGGTTGCGAAGGCGATGTAAGCAACCCAAGCCGACGGCACGTGAAGATAGAAGATGCGCTGAAGCTGCCCCCCCATCGACGAATCCGCCTCACGGGCCACGAAAAAGATGAAGTACAACGACACTGCGACGCCTGCCCAAGCGACTACGGCAAGGGCACGGAAACCTGTGATGCGCACGCCTGGAGGCGCGGTCGTGCTCATTGTCATCAGCCTACAGGGGCCGACGGGCCGGGCGGGCGCGCCTACGCCCGGGCCTTTCCGCTAACCGGCGGAGGTTGTTTCTTGGGAAGAGCGCCCTAGGAGGAGATCGCCTGGTGGGTCTTCTCGGCCTGCTCTTCGTGACGGCCCTCGGCAAACTCTTCTACGGCCTTGGCGCAGAAGGCGGGAAGGTCATCGGGTTTGCGGCTGGTGAACAGTCCTGCGTCGATGACGAGCTCCTCGTCGACCCAGTTGCCGCCGGCGTTGCGGATGTCGGTCTGCAGGCTCGGCCAGGATGTGAGGGTCCGGCCTTCGACCACGCCGGCCTCCACCAGAACCCAACCTGCGTGACAGATCACTCCGACCGGCTTGCCGGCCTCCATGAAGTCGCGGGCCAGCTTCACGGCGTCGGGATCGGCGCGGAGAAAGTCCGAGTTGGAAACGCCTCCGGGGATCAGCAGCCCGTCGTAGTCCTCGGCGCTTGCATCCTTGGCGGTCTTGTCCACGGAGAACTTGTCGCCGGCCTCCAGGTGGTTGAAGCCCTGGATCTCGCCGGCCGCGAGCGAAACGAGATGCACCTCGGCACCCGCGGCCTCGACGGCCTTGCGAGGCTCCGTCATCTCGACCTGCTCGACACCATCGGTGGCAAGCATTGCAACTTTGCGTCCCTTCAACTCGTCGGCCATTCGATGTCTCCTTTCACAACCGCGCGGAATAGTTCCGAACTCATGTCGTACCCGGCACGGTGTGTGAGAAACGGGTCCGGAGGAGCCTTATTCGATGACGAACTCGAACGCCAGCGCGCCCACGACCGCGTAGATCAGGTCGAAGGCAATGAGGATCCCGAACCAACCGGCGCCCACCACCGCCCAGGTGGGTCGTCCGAGGAATAGGTCAGACGTTAGCTCCACTGCTGCGATGAACACCGGCACCAGAACGGGGAAGGCGAGCACCGGAAGCATGAGCTCACGGCTTCTGGTCTGCGCGGCCATCGCGGCGAAGAGCGTGCCGATGGCAACGAAGCCGACATCGACCAGCGCTATCACCCCCACCAGGCCCGCGCCGAGGCCGATCGGGAAGAGAAAGGCAAAGGCGGGGAACAGGAACAGCTCGACCGCAACGATGAACACCAGATTGGTCATGGCCTTCGCGAGAAAGACCCCAGAGCGGTCTAGTGGAACCAGCAGAAGTGCGTCGATAGCGCCCTCGTGGCGTTCGACCTCGAAGCTGCGGGCGAAGCCCACCAGCCCGGCGAAGAGCACCGTTACCCAGAGGAACCCCGCGAGGACATCGGCCACCGAGGCGGTGCCGGCGGGCAGGACGATCCGGGCCGAGGGACGGGAGGTGTCGGGGAGCGTGAACGCAAGAAGCAACGTGACCGCCAACGAGAAAACGAGCATGGGCGGCAGCGTGTCCCGACCGCGGATTTCGATGACGAGATCCTTGCGCGCCAGCAGCAATGTCTTTCCAGCCCAGCCCCGGGCACCAGGGGCCGCGGCTGTGCTCATGTCGGCGCCTCGGCCGGTGTGCGGACTCTGTAGCTGACGATCTTTCCGTGCTGCAGGATGATGGTCGCGTCGGCAAAGCCCTTGACCCTCTTTGCGCCGTGTGTGGCGACCAATCCCATTCGTCCGGGCGCCCGCCAGGCCTTGATGGCATCGGATACTTTTCCGGCGCCGTCGTCGTCGAGGTTGGCGTACGGTTCGTCGAGCAGCAAGAGCTGCGGTTCATGCAGCAGGGCGCGGGCCACTGCGGCGCGCCGCCTGAGCCCTGCGGAGAGCTCTCCTGCAGGCGAGCAACCTCTGTCCTGGAGGCCCACGAGCTCGAGCATCTCCTCCACCCGGACGGCGTCCACCCCGTGCAGGGCGCCGAACAGCTCGAGGTTCTCCCGAACGGAGAGGCGGTCGTATAGGCCCGATTCGTGGCCGGCGTATCCGACGCGGGCGCGAAAGGCCTCGTCCGAGATGTTCAGGGGGATGCCGCCCCAGGTCACGGTTCCCCCGCCCGGCCGGAGGAGCCCGGCGAGGACGCGCAGAAGGGTCGACTTTCCCGAGCCGTTGGGCCCGAAGAGACCGGTCACCCCCGGCATCAGCAGGAGGTCGAGGCCGTGGAGCGCGACGGTCCGCCGGTAGGTGACCCGCACGCCCTCGAGGGCGATCAAGGAGTCCGTTCCGAGCTCGACCCCCCGAGCAGTCCCTTCAGCGCACGTCGTCTCTGCCGCCACTCCTCGTCGCCCAGCCGGCCCGAGCGACGGTCCAGATCGAGCGCCGCGATGGTGGCGATGACCTCCTCCCGCGAGGGGGCGGAGGGGACGGCCGGAGAGGGGAGGGACGGTAGAGCCGGAGAAGAGGTGGTCGGGGAGGGAGTGGGCCCTGCGGCCGGGGCGCGGGGCGCCGGCGGCGCCGGCCGGGAGCGCCTCCGGCGCGCGTGGACCAGGGCCGCTGCGGCCGCGAGCGCGGCGATGCCGGCGGCGACCCCGGCGAACAGTGGAAGATCGATCCCGGCTTTCGCGGTGGCGGAAACCTGCACGACATCTCCGGCCTCGATGCCGCCGTCCGCCGTCCACCTCCTGTAGGTGCGGCCCGCGACCCGCACCGAATCGTCGGCCACGAGCCGGTTCCCCTCCACCTCCAGGGGCCGCACCGCGTGGACGACGAGCTCGGCCGTGGGATAGAGCGCGGTGCGTGAGGCGTCGAACACCCCACCCGAGCCGGTCGTTCTATAGGAGAACGTGGTCGAGGTTTCTCCCGGCGGGATGGCGACCGTTGCCCCGAAGCCGAAGTCAGTGGCAACCGGCGGAGGGCCGTCCCAGCTTGCTTCCACGAGGACGACGCTCGACCTGTCGGCCCCGGAGGGGAGGCTGAACCCGAGCGTCGGCGCCGCTCCTGGGGCCGGCCGCCGGCCTGTGCCCATGGCCCCGGCGCGGCCGATGTAGGCGCGTCGGGAAGTGTTCTCGACGACGACCGATTCGATCACCCCGAGATCGTCACCCGACGGCGCCAGGAAGATCGCGTCGCGTTTCACGACGATGGCGGCCGGATCTGAGGTCGTGGCCCACACCCTCAAAGTGCTGTTGATTACCGGCGGCGCATCGGTACCTGCGGGAATCTGGATCGGTGATCCCGCAAAGAGGCCCCCGTCGAACGCGGCCTGGACCGCGTAGACGCTCCCCCGGCCCGAGGGGAGGCCCTCGAACCTGTAGCGGCCGAGCCTATCGGTCACGACCTTCTGGGTCGTTCGATCCGAGCCGTCGCGTCGCGCCCCGACAAGCGTTACCCGGACTCCAGGCTGGGGGGTGCCGCGCGACGCATCTATAACCCTTCCCTTGAGGGTTCCGTGTGATGGCGGAGCCTGGGCGGGCGCGGGCGGCGGGAGCAGGGCACCGCCCATCAGGGCCGCCGCGACGAGCCCTAGAGCAGCTCGGGATGCTCTTCGGTGGGTTGAGCTTGGAGGCGGCGAAGGGCAGATCCGGCGCGCCGCTAGGCGCCGCATCGAGGGCAGGGCTCCCCGGGCGGCCGCGCCCCTCCGCACGACGGGCATTCGAGCCCGGCCCTCACTGCGGCGATCTCGGCCTCGAGCGCTTCGTCGGTGCGGTAGGTGAAGTGAATGTCGTCGAGCTCATGAAGGGCGGCCAGAGCTTCGGCTTCATACTCCCTTCTGAGCATCTCGAAGTCGGCCGTGGAGAGCTTTCCCACTTCGCGTTCGTCCTCGAGGTCGACCAGCGCACCAAGCGCACTGTTCTTCTTGTCCTCCGCGTCGGCCTCCGCTTGACCCCGGGGGTCCGGGTCGTCCGGCTCGCCGCCGCCGCGTCTCAGCGGGGTCAGGACATAAGCGAGGGCGAGGCCGAGCAACAGAACGACGACGATTACGGCGACCATCATCTCCCCTTGAAGGCTGCGAGCTCGTCGTCCAGCCTACGCCGTTCTGACAACGAAAGGGAAAGGGAATTTGGCTCTCGACCCTCGCCGAACCGAGCCCGGTGCGTGGCGGCAGACCAGTGGCGCACCAACGCAAGTGCGATTCCCGCACCGGCCGTGAGGACAACGACCGGCAGCACCCAGGCGACGAGGCCCGTTCCCGAGGCCGGCGGCACCGCCCGTATCTCCGGTCCGTATTCCGATTCGAGCCTGGCCATGATCCGGGTTCGCCCCCACCCTGCCTCGGCCCAAACCGAGATCCTGTTCCGCAGATCCGCTGCCGCCCGAGATGGGCAGTCGTGCAGCGTGACGCCGGGGCAAAAAGGCGATGTGACTCTGGCCGCGATGTCGTTGGCGACATCTTCGGGCATCCCCGCCCCCCCAGCCGCCACCGCCGGTGCGGGGGCCATGGCCAGCAGGGTCCAGCAGGTCACGGCCACGAGCGCCTTTTTCACCCGGCGACCACCACCGTTTCCCGGACGGCGCTGCGAGCGCCCGACGGAGCAACCTCGCCCCTGCCCCCCGAGAGAAGGACTCCCATTCCCAGGGCCATCACCGCGGCCCCCGCCCAGATCCACCACGTAAGGGGGTTCACGAAGGAACGGATGGCGGCGCTGCCGTCGGCGTCGAACTGCGTGACCACCACATAGAGGTCGTCCACCGGAGTGGTCCGGATTGCGACCTCCGATTGCGGCTGTCTCTGGGCAAAGTGGAAGTTGCTCTGAGGGTGCATGACTGCGATCCGCGAGCCCCCGCGCCTGACGACCACGGTGGCCTCGTTGATCTGCTTCTCGGAGGTTCGCGCTTGCCTCATCCCTTCGTAGGTCAGGCTGTAGGCGCCCACGCGCATTGCCTGCCCGGGCTTCAAGAAGGCACTCCGTTCGACCTTGAAGGCACTGCCGGCAAACCCGATGACGATGAGAACGACCCCCAGGTGCACCACGTAACCCCCGTAGCGCCGGCGATTGCGCAACAGGGTGCGGGCCAGGGCCGTCGCCCACCCCAAGCGGTGTCTCGACCGGTAGACCCGGCTGCCGCGGGCGAATTCTCCCCCGATTGCCACTGCGGTGAAGGTGCACAGTCCGAAGGCGAGCAACGCTCCGACGCTCCGAACGCCCGCCACCGCCAGTCCGATGGCGACCGCCGACCCCGCGATTGCGGGGGGCCGGATGAGGCGCCCGAGCGCGCCCTTGCTCATTCTTCGCCACGACATGAGGGGGCCGATGCCGGTCAGCGCCACGATCGCGAGCCCGAGAGGCGCAAACACGGCGTTGAAGAAAGCTGGCCCCACCGACAACCGGACCCCGGTCACGAGCTCGGCGACGATCGGATACACGGTTCCCCACAGCACCGTGAATGCGGCGGCGACGAACAGCACATTGTTGGCCAGGAAGGCCGATTCCCGCGACACGAGCGCGTCCAGCCGGTTGTCGCTCTTGAGATGATCGAGGCGCAGGGCAATGGCGGACAACCCGGCCAGGAGCATCGCCGCCAGGAACGGAAGAAACCAAATGCCCGTGTCTCCCTCTGTGAAGGTGTGGATGCTCGACAGGATCCCCGAGCGCGTCAAGAAGGTCCCGAACACGGCCAGCACGTAGGTGGCGAGGATCAGCGCGACGTTCCACACCTTGAGCATCTGGCGCTTTTCCTGGATGACGACCGAATGGAGGTAGGCGGTTGCGGTGAGCCACGGCATGAACGACGCGTTCTCCACCGGATCCCAGGCCCAGTAGCCGCCCCAGCCGAGCTCGGTGTAGGCCCACGCTCCCCCCAGCACGATTCCGATGGACAACGCGCTCCAGGCGAACAGCGTCCACCGGCGGGTGGAGGCGAACCACCGGCTGTCGGCGTGGCCCGACAGGAGCGCTCCCATGGCCCAGGCAAACGGGATCGAGAAGCCGACGAACCCGCTGTAGAGGAGCGGCGGATGGATCAGCATCCCCGGCGATTGCAACAGCGGATTCAGGCCCCTGCCGTCGGCAGGGATCTCGCCCATGGTGACGAAGGGATTTGCGGGAACGATGAGAAGTAGGAGGAAGAAAGAGGAGATGCCTGCAAGCACGCATCCCGCCCACGAGACCACCACGGGCCGGGTGCTCCCGGCCCCCCGGATCGCCACGATCGAGAACAACGTCAAGAGGAGAGTCCAGAAGAGAAGCGAGCCCTCCATGCCGCCCCACAGGGCGCTGATCGTGTAGGGCCCGGCCAGCGAGCGCGATGAGTAGTTCACGACGTAGGCAAACGAGAAATCATGCGCAAACAGCGCGCTTACCAGAGCCACGACGGCCAGTGAGGTGAACGCCGCAGTCACCGCAAGGGCCCGGGCGGCCGCCTCGGATAGATCGCGCCGGTCCCTGCGAGCACCCAGGAAGAACAGCGCAAGGGCGCCGGTCACGGACACAAGGGCGCAGAGCAGCGCGGGGCGGCCCAGCAAGCCGAGTGACGTCACGCGGACCTCAGGCCTTCGCCTTGAACTTGGACGGGCACTTCGCAAGGACCTCGGAAGCCGTGAAGGTCCTGCCGTCGTAGCGGCCACGGGCGACGACGTCCGAGCGATCCCTGAAGGTGTCGGGAAGAGGTTCGTTCGTGACCACCGTCACATCCGCAGCGCCGTCGGTGATGGCGAAGGAGGTTCGGAGGCCCAGTTGTTCGACCGAGCCGGGCACCACGCGGCCGTTGACCCTGTACTCCTGCGCCGGCGGGAGTGGATCACCCGTCTCGAGCTCGCTCACCTCGAGGTAGAAGGAAGTGGATCCCGGCCGGCTCATGGCCCACCCGACCAGGCCGAACACAGTGAGGGACACGAAGGCGGTTCCGACCAGGAACTTTGTCCGCCGCTGCCTGGAGACCGGTGGAGAGGATTGGGGTAACACGACACCCAAGCCTAAGTGACGCGCGCTTCCATGGGAGCCCCAGTCTTATTGCGTAAGGACATAAAGGGCGGTGAACACGAACAGCCACACGGCATCGACGAAATGCCAGTAATAGGTCGCCGCTTCCACATGCCCGTGGTGCTCGGCGCTGAAAGAGTTCGCACGCAGCATCACGAGGATCAGCATGACGACGCCGACGGCGACGTGAAAACCGTGAAAGCCCGTGATCGTGAAAAAGAGCGTCGTGAAGACATTGTCGGCGGGGCCGAATCCAAGGGTCGAGTATTCGTAAGCCTGGCCCGCAAGGAAGGCGAGGCCCAGGCAGACTGTGATCCCGACCCACCTGGCCAGCCCCCGGCGGTCGTCTCGCTTGATGGCCGCTACGGCGAGGTGCTGGGTGACCGAGGACGACAATAGGACCGCGGTGAGTGCGATCGTCAGGACTATTTCGATCTCTGGAGTCCCGGGCGGTGGCCAGTCGCCGAAGCCGGCCCTGATGTTGAAGTAGGCGCCGAAGAGACCGCCGAAGAACATGATCTCCGAGGCGATGAAGAGGATCATGCCGAGCAGAGAGGGCGAGACCTTCACCTCTGGATGGGCCGGTGCTCTCCGCTCCGTTTGTGCCTGGAGCTGCGTCATCTCCGTGCTCGCCTTCTCACAGGAGGGCTTCGATACGTCGCTCGAGCTCTGCAGATTCCAATGCGCCAAGGTCCACGGTAGCGCCGTCTCTACCCCTGTTGCCGCGCGCCGGAACGGCCGAGAGATCGCCCTCCCCTTCCACGAAGAAGGTCTGCGGCCACCCCTCGATGCTGGACATCCTGTGCATGAGCTCGAGGTCCTCGTCGACAACGACCGGATAGGTGATGTCGAACTCGCGCACGAAGCTCCTGGCGTCGGCTTCGGCATCCCGGCCGTTGACGCCGATTACCACCAGGCCATCGTCCCTGTAGGCGCGCCAGGCGCGCTCCAGCAGCGGCGCCTCCTCCCTGCAGGGAAGGCACCAGGAGGCCCAGAAGTTGATCACCACCGGAGAGCCCTCGAGTGATCTGCTGGACACGGTGCCCTCGCCCGACAACAGAGGTAGGACGAACTCGGGGAGCTTCTCCGGAGGGGCGGTCTGATCCGCGGCCGGGGTGAAGACCGCCCGGGCCAGAGCGGCGGTCGCGGCCAGTGCAACCAACGCGACCACGAAAGCCCGCCGGGATCTCGGCCGTGCTGGATAGCCTTCGAGTTCATTGGAGGGGACCACGGGCCTTAGATTATGGGCAGATGGTTGGATATAGTCCTGCGCGAAAGCGACGCGGCCGTGGAGGAGCTGTGAACCTTCAAACTTCCCGACGGGGACGGGCGCGGGCGCTCGCGCTCGCGGTCGCAATCGGCTTGTCCTTGACCGGGTGTGCGTCCGACGCCCCGCAAAATGTGCTCGATCCCGCCGGGGAGTCGGCGCGCAAGGCAGATCAATTGTGGAACCTGACCTTCTGGATCGCGGTTGCCGTTTTCGTGTTCGTCCAGGCGGCGCTCATCTACTCCGTCATTCGCTATCGCGCGAAGCCTGGCCGGGAGGCGCGCCAGTTCGAGGGCAACGCGCGCCTAGAGGTGATCCTGACCGTCATCCCGGCACTGATTCTTGCCGCCATCGCGGTTCCGACGGTCGGGACGATCTTCGATCTCGCCGCCGAGCCCAAGGGCGCTGACATCCTGCAGGTAACCGTGCAGGGGCGGCAATACTGGTGGATGTACGAGTATCCTGACCTCGAGGTCGTCACGGCGAACGAGTTGCACATCCCGGTCGGAACCCCGGTCAACTTGACGATCGAAGGCTACGACGTGAACCACAGCTTTTGGGTACCCCGGCTGGCGGGCACGCAGGACGTCGTACCGGGACGCGTCAATCGCCTTACGCTCGAAGCAGACGAGCCGGGGACTTACAGGGGTCAATGCAAGGAGTTCTGTGGCCTGTCACATGCGAACATGGCCCTGAGAGTCATCGCGCATGAGCCGGCCGCCTTCGAAATGTGGGTCGCCGATCAGCAAGAGCCGTCCGCAAAGCCGACCGACTCGCTCGCCGCCGAGGGCGCCAGGTTGTTCGTCGATGGTTCAGGGGATGGTCAGTTCACCGGCGGGCCCGCGTGCGCGTCGTGCCACGCCATCGAGGGCCTGGATGGCGCGCTCGGCGTAATCGGGCCGAATCTCACTCATTTGCAGAGCCGTAAGACCTTTGCGGGCGGGCTGTTCAAGACCAACGAGGCAAACCTGAGAGCATGGCTCGCAGACCCGCCGGCAAGGAAGCCGGGTTCTCAGATGCCCGACGTCGGGTTGACCGAGGGGCAGATCGACTCCCTGGTTGCCTATCTGGAGACATTGAAGTGAGCAAAGTCAGCGTTGGAGGAGACAGTTGATGGCAATTGCCGCCGCAGGAACCGAGCGCAGGTATTTTGCACGTCCCACGGCCAAGACGGGTTGGTGGGCGTGGATGACCACCGTCGACCACAAGAAGATCGGCATCCTCTACGGCTTCACCTCGTTCGTCTTCTTCATTATCGGAGGCATCCAAGCCCTCATCATGAGGACGCAGCTGGCTACGCCCGACGGCGAAGTGGTTAGCGCAGCCATGTACAACCAGCTGTTCACGATGCACGGCCTCACGATGATCTTCCTCGTCATCATGCCTATGGGGACCGCGCTGATCAATTTTCTGCTTCCCTTGATGATCGGTGCTCGGGATGTGGCATTTCCACGGCTGAACGCCTTCAGCTACTGGGTGTTCCTGCTCGGCGGCCTCTTTCTCTACTCGAGCTTCATTCTGGGCGGGGCGGCGGACGGGGGCTGGTTCGGGTACGCGCCCCTGAACAGGGAGCTTCCCGGCAACGGCATGACCTACTACTCGCTGGGTCTGCAGATCCTCGGAATCGCCTCTCTTGCCGGTGCGGTGAACTTCATCGTCACCATCCTCAATATGCGCGCCCCCGGGATGACGTTCATGCGCATGCCGGTCTTTGTGTGGATGACCCTGGTTGTTTCCTTCTTGCTCCTGTTCGCTCTCCCGGTGATCGGTGTCGCCTTGTGGCAACTCATGTTCGATCGTTTGTTCGGCACGAGCTTCTTCGATCCCGGGGCCGGCGGGGATCCATTGCTGTGGCAGCACCTATTCTGGCTCTTCGGCCACCCCGAGGTCTACATCATGATCCTTCCCGCCATGGGAATAGTGTCCGAGGTGCTGCCTGCATTCGCGCGCAAGCCGTTGTTCGGGTATCCGGCGATCGTCTTCGCCGGCGCAGCGATCGCATTCATGGGCTGGGGAGTCTGGGCGCACCATATGTTCGCCGCCGGCCTGGGCCCGGTCGCCAACTCCGCCTTTGCCCTATCGACGATGCTGATCGCAGTTCCGACTGGAGTGAAGATCTTCAACTGGATCGGCACGATCTGGGGCGGAGCCGTCCGCCTTACGACCGCGTTTCTGTTCGCAGCAGGTTTCGTCTCGATGTTCATCATCGGCGGACTTTCCGGCGTTACCCATGCGATCGTGCCGCACGATGCCCAGCAGACTGACACCTACTATGTCGTCGGACATTTGCACTACGTGCTCTTCGGCGGATCCATCTTCGGACTCTTCTCCGGCCTGTACTACTGGTGGCCCAAGATCTTCGGGCGCCTGTTGAACGAGCGCATCGGAAAGCTCCACTTCTGGCTCATGCTCATCGGCTTCAACCTCACCTTCGGCCCCTTCCATGTGCTGGGTCTGCTGGGCATGCAGAGGCGTGTCTATCGCTACGCCCCCGGCCTGGGCTTCGATGTGTGGAACATGGTGGCGACCATCGGCGCCTTCACCATCGCGGTGTCGATCGTCGTCTTTCTGGTCAATGCGGTCCTGACGGCAAGACGAGGGGAGCAGGCTGACGCCGACCCATGGGACGCCCGGACAATCGAATGGATGATTCCGTCGCCTCCCCCGGAGCACAATTTCGATGCCGTTCCGGTGATCCGCCACCGTGACGACTGGTGGCACCGGAAGTACATCACCGACCCGAAAGGGACGCCCGCCCCGGTCATTGCGGGCGGTGCGGATGCGCGGGAGACACCGGCCGAAGAGCGCGACAGCGCAACCGCAAGTGAGGACGAGCAGGCCCACGGCATCCATCTTCCGTCCCCGTCCTACTACCCGCTCGTGACTGCGGTGGGTCTCCCAATCGCCGGCTACGGCATCATCTATCAACCGCTGCTGCTTGCCGTCGGGTTCTTGATCGTTCTCGTCGGGGCGTTCGGCTGGGTTCTCGAACCGCCTGCGGAGCCGGTATGAGCGCCACACATGCCGCGCACGGCGCATCCGAGCCCCACACCTCGACGGGCGTCGACAACGTCAAGATGGCGATGTGGACCTTTCTTGGGTCCGAGTGCCTGTTCTTCGGCTCCTTGATCTCGACCTATCTGCTCTATCGCGACACGACCGGAAGCGGACCGACGTCGGCCGACGTCTACGACATCCCGTTCACATCGATCAGCTCGTTCGTTCTGTTGATGTCGAGCCTCACGATGGTTCTTGCGCTGTCCTCGATCCAGCAGGGAAATCCCCGGGCAATGCGGATCTGGCTTGCGGCGACGGCTTTTCTGGGTCTCACCTTTGTGGGCGGCCAGATCTTCGAGTTCACAACTTTCGTGGAAGAGGGGCTAACGCTGGAGTCGAGCCCCTTCGGAAGTGCCTTTTTCGTGCTGACGGGCTTTCACGGTGCACACGTGACCATCGGGGTCCTGATGTTGCTTGGGATTGCCGCCATGTCTTCGTTCGGGCGTCTTGGTCCCGATTCCGCCCGCCCCGTCGAGATGGTCGGTCTCTACTGGCACTTCGTCGATGTCGTTTGGATCGTGATCTTCACCGTCGTCTACCTGATTCCCTGATCGCATGAGCTCTCCAGAGATCAGACACGAAGAAAGCAACCACCCCGGCCCCGCCCAGTACGTGCGTATAGCGGTGGTCCTGTTCGTCATAACGATTATCGAGGTCGCGATCTACTACATCGAACCTCTGCAGGGCGTGCTCGTGCCGATGCTGATCGTCTTCTCTCTGCTCAAGTTCATATTGGTAGCCCTGTGGTTCATGCACCTGCGCTTCGACACGCGCGTCTTCACCTGGCTTTTCGTGGCGGGAATTCTCCTCACCCTCTCAGTGTTTGCCGTCGTGCTGCTCACCTTCTTTCTCCAAGGGGGCGCCGCCCCGTCGCCTCCCGGCCTGGGCGGTTGACCGTTGCTGCTTGCGGGAGTGACGGCGGCGACACCATGGGTGTGGGTCCCCCACCCCGACGTGTGGCTCCTGGTCGCCGGTCTGGGCGGCGGGTATCTCTGGGTGTTGCGGACACTGGGCCCGCGCCTTGCGCCCCCCGGAGAACCGACGGCGACAAGGTCGCAGAAAGGCGCATGGTTCTTCGGCCTAGCGGCGTTGTGGATCGGCGCAGACTGGCCGATGCACGAGCTGTCCGAGGGCTTTCTCTACAGCGCTCACATGATCCAGCACATGCTCTTTACCTTCGTGGCGCCGCCCCTGTTGCTTCTCGGCGCGCCGAAGTGGATGCTCCGCCTGATTCTGTCGCCGCCCCGGTTGATGGCGGCGGTGAAAAAGCTGAGCAAGCCCTTTATAGCCCTGCTGCTCTTCAACGGCCTGATCGCCCTCACGCACTGGCCCGCACTGGTCAATGCGTCGTTGCGATCCGAGCCCTTGCACTTCACCGTGCACGCGGCCTTGTTCGGCGCCGCTCTGCTGATGTGGATGCCGGTGGTCGGGCCGTTGCCCGAGCTTTCGCGCCTGTCGGATCCCGCCAAGCTCCTCTACCTCTTCGGGCAGTCGATCCTTCCCACGGTCCCGGCGTCGTTTCTGACCTTCGCCCGGCGGCCCATCTACAGCTTCTACGAAACGGTGCCGCGTCTGTGGGGGCTGCCCGCGCTCACCGATCAGCTGATCGCCGGGTTGATCATGAAGATCGGCGGGGGCTTGTTGCTATGGTCGATCATGGCAGTGGTGTTCTTCAAATGGCATGCACGCGAGCTGACCGATAAGCCTGATGAGATCACCTGGGACGATTTCGAGATCGAGTTGAACGCGTTGGGGCTTCGTAAATGAGCCACGAGGAACAGAGCTCCGAATCCTCGTCCATGATGAACGAGGTACGGATCCGCGTGCCGAAGCCGAACCTTCCGGATGAGATCAAGTTCAGCGCACCGCTCCCCATCCTCATCCCTCTGGCGGCGCTGGCGGCGATTGCCGTTATCGCCTTCTTGTTCTCGCGCGTCCTGCTGGCGGTTCCACGAGAGGCAGCGATTCTCATTGCCATCGTGATGGCGGCGAACATCCTCGGCGGGTTCGCCTTCGCCGCGCTGCGCCCCAAGCTCAGTCGCTCACAACGTATCGAGCTGGCCATGGTCATCGGCTACCCACTGCTCATTGGAATCGTCATCGCGCAGCTGGGGTTCGGGGCGCCGGCCGAGGAAGCTTCCGCGGAGGCCGGGGCAGGCACTGCGGTGGACGGTGATGCCGTGCTGGTGGCCGACAACGTGGCCTTCGACACGGACGCGATCGAGCTCGCCGCGGGCAAGCCCCAGACCATCGGGCTGGACAACCAGGACAGTGCACCGCACAACCTCTCGATCTACAAGAACGAGGAGGCGGGGGTGTCTCAGCAAGGGGCTTTGTTCGAGGGCGAGGACGTTCCCGCCGGATCGAGCATCGAGTACGAGGTCGATCCTTTGGATGCCGGCAAGAAGTATTTCCAATGCGACATTCATCCCAGCATGAAGGGGGAGGTCGTCGTGGCCGGGGGTGTGGCCGGTGGCAAGAAACAGGGCGGTGGTTAGGCCAAGGCCACTACCGCGGTGACCGCCTGGCCCTTCGACCCCGCCCTCTGGCTGGTCGTCGCCTTGTCGATCGTGGCCTACCTACGCGCCCGGTCGCGGATCGGACGGTGGCCGTCGAATAGGCGCGCCTGCTTCCTGGGGGGGATGGCGGTCATCCTTCTGGCGCTCGCAACGCCCATTGCGACCTACGACGACGCTTTCTTCTGGGTGCACATGGTCCAGCACCTCCTACTGACGCTCGTGGCGGCGCCGCTGATACTGCTCGGCGCGCCCGTAACCCTTGCACTGCGGGCAGCGTCACCGCCGGCCCGCGCGAGGATGGTGACCCTCCTGCATTCACGGGCGGCCAGGCTGCTCGGACACCCTCTGGTGGCCTGGATAACGTTCGCGGTCATCATGTGGGTAAGCCACTTCTCCCCGCTCTTCAATCTCGCTCTCGAGAACGACATTGTCCATGTGGTCGGGCACATGGCCTATCTGGTCGCCGGGTTGTTGTTCTGGTGGCCCGTCGTCGGACTGGACCCGGGCGGCGCCAAGCGCCTGGGGCACCCCCTGCGGATCCTCTACCTCGTCACCGCGCTGCCCCAACAGTCTTGGCTGGGGCTCGCCATCTACTCTTCCTCGCAGGTGCTCTACGAACACTACAGGGTGGTGGAGCGCTCCTGGGGCCCGGCGCCTCTCGACGATCAGCGAGCGGCGGGCATCATCATGTGGGTTGGAGGTGACTTCCTCTTCATCCTCGCCCTGGCTCTGGCCTTCGGTGCCTGGGCCCGGGAGGAACGCCGGGAGGGCGAGCGCATGGATCGCCGCCTGAAGAGCGCCGTGCGGGAGCAGGGCTAGCCCAGGGTCGGATCCCCAGGCCGCCGTGCGCAGTTGACATCCAGGGCGCGCCTGTCGTTACCTGAGATGGAAGGTCGGACTTTGCCGACCACGACGTTGCCGAGTTAAGGGAGCCAGCCGTGACCGATCGGGACAAGGCGAGCAACAAAGGCGAAGAGCTGCGGGGCAAGGCGAGCAACAAAGGCGAAGAGCTGCGGGGCAAGGTGAAGGAAGGCGCAGGGCGCGCGACAGACGACGAGGAGCTCGAGCGTCAAGGACAGCGGGACCAGAGCAAGGCCAACATCAAGCAGGCCGGTGAAAAGCTCAAGGACTCGATCAAGGGCCTGGGCAGGAAAAAGGACCGCTAGGGCGTTCCACCCGCGCCATACCGCACGCACCCCTCAACCGGCCGCCCCCTGTGGTTGGGGGCGCACAAATGGCTTCTCGTGCGTCCAGCCACACCATGGTGTGGTCACCCGCCCCAGTTAGGTTCTCGGCGCGGCCAACCACACGCACCCCTCAAACCGGCCGCCCCCTGTGGTTGGGGGCGCACAAATGGCTTCTCGTGCGTCCAGCCACACCATGGTGTGGTCACCCGCCCGAGTTAGGTTCTCGGCGCGCCCAACCACATGCGCCGCCGCGGAGCGATCTAAAGAGTGATGAGACGATCTGCGGCCATGGCCCCGAAGAGCAGCGCCAGGTAGTAGATGGAATACCGGAACAGGCCCCAGGCGACATCGCGCTCCGGGCGCCGCCACAACCTCACCGCCAGGGCGACGAAGACGCCGTTCAAAGCGAGCGCGGACACCAGATAGATCATCCCCATGCGGCCGACCGCGAAGAACACTAGACAGATGGCGAACAGCAGCAGCGAGTACAGGAGTATGTGTTTGGCTGTCTCGGCGCGTCCGTAGACGACCGGCATCATCGGCACTCCGGCCGCGGCGTACTCTTTTTCGTAGCGCATCGCCAGCGCCCAGAAGTGCGGTGGGGTCCAGTAGAAGACGATCGCGAAAAGGGCAAGTGCGGGAAGATCGACCCGTCCGGTGACCGCGCTCCAACCGACCAGTGCGGGGATGGCGCCCGCCGCACCCCCGATGACGATATTCTGCGGCGTCGATCGCTTCAGGCCGATGGTGTAGACAAAGACGTAGAACAGCAGGGCCGCAGCCGCCAGGACGGCCGATATTGGATTGACCGTCAGGTAGAGGAACACGAACGCGGCTACCCCCAGTGCAACGCCGAAGACAAGGGCGTTGAGCGGCTCGACCTTGTGCGACGGGAGCGGCCGCTTCCTGGTCCGGGGCATCACCTGGTCGATGTCGCGATCGATGTAGCAGTTGATGGCGTTTGCACCCCCGGCCGCAAGGGCGCCTCCGGACAGGGTTGCGAGTATAAGCCACATAGAAGGCCACCCATCGGCGGCCACGATCATGGGTGGAATCGTCGTGATCAGTAGAAGCTCGATAATGCGCGGCTTGGTCAAAGCAAAGTACGCGGCCGCACGCTCGCGTGGGGTTACAGCAGCATGTCCCGGGCCGGCGCCGTGTGGCAGCGGTTCGACAAGGGGGCCGCCCGTCGCTTGGCTGGCGGCGCGTCCCATCAATCAAGCTCCGCACAAGAGCCGGCCGGCGGCGGAAACGAGGTTCTCGTCATTCGGTAGCCGTTCTGAACGCCGGCTGCCGCCTGCCCGCGGGTTCCGCGGTCCCTGCCTTCTGCAAGGATGGGTGCACGGCAAGGGAGATCCCCACCAGGCCGCCGAACAGCAGGGCCCCCACCAGCAGGTGAGCGGTGACCACGGCGGCGTTGAGGCGAGTCCAGATGTTTGCAGCGCCGACGACGATCTGCAGGACATATCCACCGGCAACTGCGTGGGCCAGGCGCGCCGCACCAGGCATGGCGCCTCTTCGCCGCACGACCTTGACGGCGAAGAGGGCCACAACGACACCAACCAATGCAGCGAGAACCCGGTGCGCCCAGTGGATCGCGTAAGATTCGACCGCCAGGTTGGGAAGCAAGCTGCCGTTCATAAGTGGCCAGTCGGGGAACACGTAGCCCGCATCGGCTCCCGTTACGTAGGAGCCGCTCAACAAGAGCATCCATACGGCTCCGGCCAGCATCGCTCCCTGCCGGCTGAGCGACCGGTCAGTCGTTGCGGCGCGATCGCCGCCGGGCGATGACGCGACGACGAGATAGACGAGCACACCTACGAGCAGCAGAGCGGTTCCGAGATGAAGCACGACCGACACGGCCTGAAGCTCGAGCTTGACGACCACGGCCCCGAGCAGCGCCTGGAAGACGACGAGCCCGAACGCCGCGACGGAGGGCCACACTATGGCCGGTGACGCCCGGTGCCGCCACACCGCGAGCGCGGCGAGACCCGCCAGCAGAAGAAGAACGACCGCGGCCATGAGCCGGTGTGAGTACTCGATAGCGAGGGCGCGCGAGGCAAGCGACGGTATGAGCTCACCCGAGCAGTCCGGCCAGTCGGTTCCGCAGCCCAATCCCGATTTGGTCGCGCGCACCACTCCCCCAATCGCAATGAGGAGGAAGGTGGCGACGGTCGAGGCAACGGCGAGCCTCCGGAAACGTTCCATCTCGGGCGATGTTACCCGCACGGGATAGAGGCGGAATCGCGTCTGAGCTTCGATGGTTTGCGCCGAAGAGGCACTAATCTCGATGGATGAAGCCGTTTCCGATGCGAGCAGTTGCACTGATAGCCGCAGTCGCCTTGCTCGGTGCCTGTGCAGAAAGCGCACCGACCGAGAACGCCGGCTCACCGGGAGCATCGTTCAACGAGGACTTCACCGATGTGGAGGCATACCCCGTTTTTGTGTCCAGCGAGATCGTGGTGGGGCGCAACCGCTTCTTGGTCGGTCTCCTCAGCGGCGAGGACGATGCTCCGATCGCGTCGCCGGCCATCGACATGGCGATTTCTTTCTTCGACCTGGAGAAGTCCGCCCGCAGGCCGGCCGCCACCAAGAGGATGGGTTTCGTTTGGACCCAAAAGCCGCGAACGGGGCTCTACGTGGAGGAAGTCACCTTCGACTCCGCCGGGCGATGGGGTGCAGAGGTGAGTTTGAACGGGGAGGGCATCGACGAAACCGTTCGAGCTAACTTCGAGGTCGCCGAGCATGCATCGACCCCCGCGGTGGGCGAGCGGCCCCCGGTGGTCGACACTCCAACGGCGGGAGATGTCATGAGCCTCGGGGCCATCTCCACCGACTCGGACCCGGATCCCCGCTTCTACAGGATGTCCATCGCCGACGCGCTCCGCTCGCGGCGGCCGTCCGTCATAACCTTCGCCACTCCCAAGTTCTGCGAGTCCGCCACCTGTGGGCCCACCCTGGATATCGTCAAGAGGGTCTCGGAGCGTTTCCCCGATATGAACTTCGTTCACGTCGAGCCCTACAGGTTGCCCATCCGCGACGAGCGCAAGGTGGTGCCGGCGGCCAAGCGGTGGGGTCTTCCGACAGAGCCCTGGGTGTTCGTCGTGGGTTCAGACGGGCGCGTGGCGGCGAAGTTCGAAGGAATCGTGGGCGCGCCCGAACTGCGGAAGGCGCTGACGGGGCTATAGCCGAGGGGGGCTGCTCTATGCGTCCTCGATGGAGAGTGCAATCAACGCCCGGCCTCGCTGCTCGAGCCTGACCTGGACGGGGTCGCCGGTGGCGCGGTGCTCGTTCAGGTGGTCGAGCGGGAAGTCGTAGTCGACCTCCCGGTCGATCGAGATGTCGTAGTTGCGCCCTCTGTCCTTGAGGACGAACCCTGTGACCTTCCCCAATCCCTTGGAGGTCACGTCCACCACGACGCCCGTGACGCGGGCGGGGGTTGTGCCGGCGGGAGTGCCGGGGGGCGTCCCGGCGCATCCCGTCCCCAGGAGGGACGCCAGGAGGCAGAGGACGAGCAGCCTGCGCCTGCGCACGGGACTAGGGTAGCGGCGCGCATGACATCGTTCTGGCCCGGGATTGACGCGTTGAGAGCCCAGATCGACGCGCGACTCAGCGATTTCTTGACGGCGCGCCGGCGCGAGCTCGAGGAGGCCGACGATCTCATCGATGAGATCGCGAGAGTCATCGATTCCGGAGGCAAGCGACTCCGTCCTGCTTTTTGCTACTGGGGCTACAGGGGAGCCGGAGGCGGACACTCCGACGACATCGTGCGTGCCGCGGCGAGTCTGGAGCTCCTCCATACCTTCGCAATCGTCCACGACGACATCATGGATGCCTCGAAAGAGCGCCGGGGAGTGCCCACCTCCTTTGCAGAGCACGGCGTCAATATCGCGCTGCTCGTCGGCGACTTGGCGCTGGTACTCGCCGATGAGGCCATCATGGCGTCGGGGTTCGACGCTCCCACGCTGGCCGTTGCCTTCGAGGCCTACTCCCGCATGCGTCAGGAGGTGATCGCAGGCCAGTACCTCGACCTGAAAGCGGCCCGGAAGCCGTCCATAACGGAGGCCGAGGCGCGCCGGGTGGCCCTGCTCAAATCCGGCCGCTACTCGATTCAAGAGCCGTTGACTATCGGGGCGTCGCTTGCCGGAGCGCCCGCAGGCCTCAGGCGGCAGCTGGCGGACTTCGGGGAGCCGCTGGGGGAGGCGTTTCAGCAGCGCGACGATCTCCTCGGCACGTTCGGCGATCCCGCAAGCCTCGGCAAGCCCATCGACTCCGACATCCGGGAAGGCAAGCGCCACGTGCTCTACGCCAAGGCTCTCGCCGGCCTGCACGGAGCAGAGCGGAGGACACTCGAAGAGTCCTGGGGAGGGGGAGGCGTTCTGACCGACGACGACGTGAGAGGCCTTCGCCGTTTGGTCGAGAAATCGGGGGCTCGCGAGGGGACCGAGGCCCTGCTCCAGAGGCTTGCAGCTTCGGCTCTGACAAGACTCGACGCTCTCTCCATCGACTCAGACGCCCGGGCCGCGCTTCGAGAGTTAGCGCTCCAGTCGACGGATCGCCAGTCTTGAGCGGTTTCTCGACGCGGCTTTCAGGCCTAAGCGTTTTGGATGAATTCGCCCCGCGGTAACGTGGCCGGGCCTCTGCGGACGTGCGCGATACATTTGCACTGATTTCAAGGTGCTCGAGCAGGAGAAAGAGTGGCCGACCCCGAACAGATCTATGGAGAGGTGCAGCAGGAGGAGCAGCAGAAGGGCTCCAGCGCTGCGGTGATCGAAGCGCGCGCCAAGGCTGCGCGCCAACGGGCTTCGGAGGGTTCGCCTCATCCCAAAGAGCCCAAGTGGTGGCCGGGGGCCCAGCCGCAGTTCGAAGGGGACGGAGAGGCGCCCGAAGGTGAGGAGCCAGCCGAACAACCCCCCGCCGAACAACCCCCCGCCGAACAACCCCCCGCCGAACAACCGGCCGCCGCCCAGGCCCCGGCTGAGGCCCCGCCGCCCCAGGCTCCGGCCGAACAACCGGCCGCCGCCCAGGCCCCGGCTGAGGCCCCGCCCCAGGCTC